>NZ_JBIMJS010000019.1:0-48104 GCF_043674225.1 Streptococcus sp. A11 | reverse complement strand
GTCTATCCCCAGACTCTTTCACTCCCCCGGACTTACCTCGCTTTCTCGTTTTTGGGCGAGGGCTAAAACAGTCCACTGGACTGTTTTAGTTATAAATCTTAAAGGCATCGTCGTCGTTGCGGCCTACAAATGGCATTGCTTTGCGGAGTTCTGCACCGACTTTTTCGATTTCAAGTCCTTCTGCTTCTTTGCGGTAAGCTTCCATGCGTGGACGGCCAGCCTTGTAGTCGTTGACGAAGTCATTAGCAAATTTTCCAGACTGGATGTCTGCCAATACAGCTTTCATGTTTTCTTTAACTTGGTCAGTAATCACGCGTGGACCTGATACGTAGTCACCGTATTCAGCAGTGTTTGAGATAGACTGACGCATTTTCTTGAAACCACCCTCGTAAACAAGGTCAACGATGAGTTTCATTTCGTGCAATACTTCAAAGTAAGCCAATTCTGGTGCATAGCCAGCTTCAGTCAAGACTTCAAAACCAGCTTGCATCAGAGCTGTCAAACCACCACAGAGAACGGCTTGCTCACCAAACAAATCTTCTTCTGTTTCTTCCTTGAAGGTTGTTTCCAAGAGACCTACACGGGCTGAGCCAACACCTTTTGCCCAGTCCATAGCGATGTGCTTGGCATTGCCAGTAGCGTCTTGATAGACAGCGTAAAGAGCTGGCACACCGAAACCTTCTTCAAAGGTACGGCGAACCAAGTGACCTGGTCCTTTCGGCGCACACATGAAGACATCCACATCTGCTGGTACCTTGATAAATTCAAAATGAACGTTGAAACCGTGGGCGAAACCAAGAGCATTCCCCGCTTCCAAGTTTGGAGCAATTTCTTCATTGTAAAGGTCCGCTTGGATTTCGTCTGGAGCCAAAATCATGATAACATCCGCTTGTTTTGCTGCTTCAGCTACTTCAAAGGTCTCAAAGCCATCTTCTTTTGCCTTATCAAAAGATTTACCAGCACGCACGCCGATGATAACATCGTGTCCTGTGTCACGCAAGTTTTGGGCATGGGCATGGCCCTGTGAACCATAACCGATAACGGCGATACGTTTGCCGTCAAGTGCTGGAACTGTTACATCTTTTTCATATTGCATTGCTACTGCCATTTGTTAATCTCTTTTCTATTTTTTTACTTATAAATTCGGATGTTCAAAGAAAATGAACATTCTGTAATTTTGTCTATCATGTGCATCCCTAGTTGCTCAACTTTCTTTTAATTCTAGGCAGTGAGGCGAAGGCTATACTGAGGTATGCCAAGCCGAGCTAACGACGAAGTAAAAGACAAGTGAGTGACTAGGTTAGTCACGACTGAAACCAGTTGCCCCTGTCCTAGCAATGTTCTTAATGCCATAAGGCTGAATCACACGCAGGAGGGCGTCAATCTTGTCTCCGTCACCAGTCATCTGAATGGTAATGGAGTGAGGTGCCACATCGACAACGCTGGCACGGAAGGGTTGGATAATGGCTAAAATTTCTGCCCGCTTAGCTGGCGGAGCAACGATTTTAATCAGAATCACTTCCCGTTCCAAGTGCGGAATGTCTGTCAAATCGCGGACACGGACCACATCAATCAAGCGATTGAGTTGCTTGATAATTTGTTCCACTTCGTCCATGGTCGCAACATCAACGATGACCGTTACCCGAGAAATACCTGCAACTTCGGTCGGGCCGACTGAAATGGATTCAATATTGATTTGGCGCCGGGATAGGACACCTGTAAAGCGGTTGAGGACACCTGAAGAATTTCGTAATTTTGCTGTTAACATTCTACGCATTGAACTTCACCCCCAACATTTCCGCATTGCTCTTGCCGGCTGGTACCATTGGCACCACATGTTCGGCCTTGGAGATATGGACCTCAATCAGCATTGGTTTGTTTTCCAAGATGACCTTCATATCTTCTGCCAAGGTCGCCGAATTGTCAAAACTGTAATGGCTGATACCATAGGCTTCCGCTAGGAGCTGGAAGTTTGGCTCTGCATCAAATACTGACTGACTGCGACGTTCTTCATAGAAGGATTCTTGCCACTGACGAACCATACCCAGGGAATGGTTATTAATCAAGACAACCTTGATGGGCACACCATAGCCATTGAGGATAGCCAATTCCTGGTTGGTCATCTGGAAACCACCGTCACCGACAAAGACTACAACTTCCTTGTCTGGATTGGCTAGTTTAGCGCCGATTGCTGCTGGAATTCCGAATCCCATAGTCCCCATGCCGCCCGAAGTAATCAGCTGGCGCTGGTGCTTGTAAGGATAGAATTGAGCCGCCCACATCTGGTGTTGTCCCACATCTGTCACGATGATAGCATCGCCATTTGTCAATTGACCAATCAGCTCGATAGCTGCTTGTGGCTTGATAAAGTTGGCATCTTCCTCATACCAGAAAGGTGCTCGACGCTTGTTGTCCAATACCTGCTCCGTCCAGTCAGCATAGTCTGTCTCAACGGTTTCGCATTTCAACAGGGCTTGTAAGGTCGCTTTGGCATCTCCGACTACTGGAATTGCCGTCTTCATGACCTTGCCAATCTCTGCTGGGTCAATGTCCACGTGCGCAATAGTCGCATTAGGCGCATAGGTTGTCGGATTTCCCGTCAGGCGATCATCAAAGCGGGCACCGATGTTGATAATATAATCTGCATCATTCATGGCCATATTGGCTGAGTAAGTTCCGTGCATGCCACCCATCGCTAGGGCTAATTCGTGTTCAATCGGCATGGCTCCTAACCCAAGCAGGGTTGAAACAACAGGCAAGCGGTATTTCTCTGCAAAAGCAATCAATTCTTCCTGGGCTTCTGCATAGTTGACCCCACCACCAGCCAAAATCACTGGCTTTTTGGCCCGACTGAGCTGCTGGAGAATTTTCTTAACCTGCAAGCCATTTGGCTCTACCGTTGGTTGGTAGCTTGGCAAATGAACCATCGGATCGTGATAGGCTTCAACAATTCTTTCCTGAATATCCTTTGGCACATCGATGACTACTGGACCTGGACGGCCTGTGGTCGCAATATGATAGGCTTCTGTAATCACTCGAGGAATATCTGCTGTATCCCGAATCTGGTAATTGTATTTGGTGATTGGCATGGTCATACCAATGACATCGGCCTCCTGGAAGGCATCCTTACCGATACCGCGCGTCGCAACCTGTCCTGTGAAAACCAGAAGAGGCACGCTGTCGCCCATGGCATCCGCTATCCCTGTAATGGCATTAGTTGCCCCTGGTCCAGATGTGACGATGGCTACGCCCACCTTTCCTGATGATTTGGCATAGCCTTCCGCCTCGTGGACCGCTCCTTGTTCGTGACGAGCCAAGACGTGCTGAATCCCCTCGTATTGATAGATAGCATCATATAAGGGGAGGACTGCCCCGCCTGGATAGCCAAAGACCAGGTCCACACCCAATTGATGCAAGCTATCTAAGATTAAATAGGAACCTGAACGCGGTTGATCTAATTGGATTTCTTGCACATGTATTCCTCCTCTCTGCAATGTTGTATCTACTATCATAACACATGGAACTTAAATGTCAAGGAATATTCTGAAAATTCCTACATTTATTCGTTTTCCTTATTTCAAGCCGAAATCTTAAACAAAACTTAAGTCAAATCAAGATGTAGGTTATTTTCAGATTTCTTTCAGAAAACTCCTCTATAGTGGGTGTATAGCAAAAAACGAAACGAGGTACTCCCATGTATTATGTCATCATCCCCGCCTATCAGCCAGATCAGAAATTACTGGAGCTATTGAACACTTTGAAGCATCGGCTCAATTGCAAGATTATTATAGTTAACGACGGAAGCACTGAAGCTTCGAAAGCCATCATCGAGCAAGCTAGTTCCTACGCAACCGTTCTTCACCACGAGCGTAATTTAGGAAAAGGCCAGGCCTTGAAAACTGCTTTTCAATTTATTCAAGAACGTGACTCCAATTCTGTCATCGTAACAGCTGATGCGGACGGCCAGCACTCCGTCAACGATATGGATAGAGTGGCCCGGGCTGCTATGAATTTGCCCAATCACTTAGTTCTGGGAGTCCGTCAATTTAGCAATGATGTGCCTTTCCGCAGTCGTTTTGGTAATAAGCTGACCCGTCTACTCTTCCGCCTTCAAACTGGTGTCAAGGTTAGCGATACCCAGACTGGTCTACGTGCCTTTCATTCCAAGCTCCTGCCCTTTATGCTGACAATCAAAGGCCACCGTTATGAGTACGAAATGAATATGCTGACTCAAGCTAGCCAAGAGTTCCCCATTACCGAGGTTCCCATTCAGACCATTTATATAGATGATAATGCTAGCTCGCATTTCCGACCTATCAAGGATGGCTTACTCATCTACAAAAACCTCTTCAAATTTGCCCTGGCCTCACTTGGCAGCTTTCTGGTAGACTACGGTGCCTATGCCCTGCTTATCGCAAGTTTGACTGCTCTGCCCTCGGGTATTCATATCCTCATTGCTAATGGCTTGGCTCGTGTTACCAGCTCTCTGTCCAATTATTACCTCAATAAAAAGCTGGTCTTTCAAAACGAGCAGAGCGTCCAAACTACCGGCCTAGGTTATTTGACCCTAGCTTTGGCCCTCTTCATCTGCGACACCTCTCTGATTTATATTTTCCACCAACTGTTTGGCTTGAATCTTTATTTGGTGAAAATCACAGTGGGCCTCTCTCTCTTTTTCTTCTCTTGGTATATTCAAAAACATATTATTTTCAATGAAAGGAAGGCACTTACCCATGAAATTGCTTAAAAAACCCTTCATATACGCATCACTATTCGGTACATTACTCACTGGTGGTTTCACCTACTCCATGCTCAAAACCTTTGTCCTCTCTGAAGCTATTACAACAGTAGAATCAGCAAGGACAACCGCTGCAGCAACGACAAATTCCAGTACAGCAGCAAGTAGCACCGCTGCAACAACCGCAACCAATGTGACAACAACTGATACCTCTTACGCTGATGATAACATCCAAATCACACTCGAAACCATTACAACCAACAACACAACTGTCTATGTAGCGGATATCCAAGTCAGCTCACCTGAGTACTTGAAAACAGCCTTAGCTCAAAATACTTATGGTACCAACGTCACAGCCAAAACATCTGAAACCGCTGCAGCCAACAATGCCATCTTGGCGGTCAACGGCGACTACTACGGTGCCAACTCAACAGGTTATGTCATCAAGAATGGTGTCCTCTACCGTGATACCGTCCGTGACAATGCTTCTTATGGTGACTTGGCAATTTATGCTGACGGCTCATTTGAAATTATCTATGAAAATGAAATAACAGCTCAAGAGTTAATTGACAATGGCGTTGTCAACTTGCTCGCCTTCGGGCCAACCTTGGTAGAAAATGGTGAAATCGTGGTGGATACATCAACAGAAGTTGGACGGGCCATGTCTTCCAACCCTCGTTCAGCCATTGGTATCATCGATGAAAACCACTATATCATCGTTGTGGCAGACGGTCGTACTTCTGAAAGTGAAGGTCTATCCCTCTATCAACTGGCAGAAGTTATGAAACAATACGGAGCAACAACTGCCTACAACCTAGACGGCGGTGGTTCATCAACCCTCTACTTCAACGGTCAAGTGATTAACAACCCAACAACAAACGGAAATACTATCTCAGAAAGGGCGGTGAGCGACATTGTCTACATCGGCTACTAATACAGAAAACAAACGCACTATTCGCACATTTATCACTTATTTAGCACTAACATCCTTCCTCTTCATCTTCAGTCGGGTCTATGAAAGCCTCAGTTATGGAGAAACAGCTTTCCATATGCACTATCTGTTCTGCGTAACCCTAATCGGTGGAAGTCTTCTACTTGGCTTGATGACCATCCATCGCACACTCTCTCGCCTGACCTATAATCTCTGGAATTCAGGTGTTGCAACCATTACAGCAGGTTTTCTCCTCCGTGGTATCATCAACCTGTCCGGACGGTCTACAACCCTGGATCAACCTTACTGGTATGTCGGGGCTGGCTTCCTGACTCTAGCTGCAATCAGTCTCTTCATCAAGCAGGCCAAAACCGCTGCTCCAACAATATAATTTCAATATAGTGAAGCAGTTCCCCGCTAATATATGGGAGCTGTTTCCTTTTGTTTTCAAAAAATTCAGAAATTTCCCATTATTTGTCAAATCCTTTTTCATATCCCTCATAACTATGGTATAATAAGGAAACCAATCACCAGAAAGATAGGGAGAAGAGAAATGACAGAT
The DNA here is from genome assembly GCF_043674225.1 of Streptococcus sp. A11. Classification (NCBI taxonomy): domain Bacteria; kingdom Bacillati; phylum Bacillota; class Bacilli; order Lactobacillales; family Streptococcaceae; genus Streptococcus; species Streptococcus sp. A11. The sequence goes on along the minus strand of NZ_JBIMJS010000019.1, from coordinate 41,873 downwards.
AAAGATACACTTAAAACCCTTCGTCACCGTAGCTCAGTCTACGATTCAATGGTCAAATCACCCAACCGTGCCATGTTGCGCGCCACAGGCATGACCGATGATAGTTTTGAAAAGCCGATTGTCGGTGTGATTTCGACCTGGGCTGAAAATACGCCTTGTAATATTCACTTGCACGACTTCGGAAAATTAGCCAAAGAAGGGGTCAAAGATGCTGGCGCTTGGCCAGTTCAATTCGGTACCATCACCGTTGCAGACGGAATCGCTATGGGAACTCCTGGTATGCGGTTCTCCTTGACTTCACGTGATATCATTGCTGACTCTATTGAGGCAGCTATGGGAGGACACAACGTCGATGCCTTTGTCGCAATCGGTGGCTGTGATAAAAACATGCCTGGTTCTATGATTGCTATCGCCAATATGGACATTCCTGCCGTATTTGCCTACGGTGGCACCATTGCTCCAGGAAATCTGGACGGCAAGGACATTGACCTGGTTTCAGTGTTTGAAGGAATCGGAAAATGGAACAACGGCGATATGACCGAAGAAGATGTCCGTCGCTTGGAGTGTAATGCATGCCCTGGACCTGGTGGATGTGGTGGTATGTACACAGCCAATACCATGGCCTCTGCCATTGAAGTCTTGGGGATGTCTATTCCTGGCTCTTCTTCTCACCCTGCTGAATCTCCTGAGAAGAAGGCTGACATTGAAGAAGCCGGACGTGCGGTTGTCCGCATGTTAGAACTGGGCATCAAGCCGTCTGACATAATGACTCGCGAAGCCTTTGAAGATGCTATCACTGTTACCATGGCACTCGGTGGCTCCACCAACGCTACTCTTCACTTGCTAGCCATTGCTCACGCTGCAAACGTTGACTTGACCTTGGAAGATTTCAATGATTTCCAAGAGAAAGTACCTCACTTGGCTGACCTCAAGCCTTCTGGTAAGTATGTTTTCCAAGACCTCTACAATGTCGGTGGTGTACCAGCAGTTATGAAATACTTGCTGAAAAATGGTTTCCTGCATGGCGACCGTATCACTTGTACTGGTAAAACCATCGCAGAAAACTTGGAAGATTTCGCTGATTTGACACCAGGTCAAGACGTCATCATGCCACTTGAAAATCCAAAACGTGCAGATGGCCCACTCATCATCCTCAAAGGTAACCTTGCTCCTGAAGGTGCCGTTGCCAAGGTTTCTGGTGTGAAAGTCCGCAACCATACAGGTCCAGCCAAGGTCTTTGATTCTGAAGAAGAAGCGATCGAAGCAGTCTTGACTGACGAAATCGTAGATGGCGATGTAGTCGTTGTCCGCTATGTTGGACCAAAAGGCGGTCCTGGTATGCCTGAAATGCTATCCCTTTCTTCCATGATTGTCGGAAAAGGCCAAGGTGACAAGGTAGCCCTTCTAACAGACGGTCGTTTCTCTGGCGGTACCTATGGACTGGTTGTTGGACACATCGCACCTGAAGCTCAGGATGGCGGTCCAATTGCCTACCTCCGTACAGGCGATTTGGTAACGGTGGACCAAGATACCAAAGAAATCACCATGCACGTTTCTGACCAAGAAATCGAAGAACGCAAGAAAACAACTGTCATTCCACCTCTCTACAGCCGCGGTGTGCTCGGAAAATATGCCCATACCGTATCGTCCGCATCTAAAGGCGCTGTCACAGATTTCTGGAATATCGACCGGTCAGGAAAATAAAAACTTTAGCACATTCCCTATCCTCGTGATGGGGGATTTTTTTCGCCCAAAATTGAACTTTAAGCTTTCTTTAATATTTCTTTCAGCTTGGTTTAATATTTGACCTTTATACTTAGAAACATAAACAGTTCATTAGAAAGAGGTCTTACATGAAAACCATTATCAGCCAAAAACAATTCAAACGTAAGGAAACCAAATACATCCTCAGTAAAGCGACCTGGAGGCTCTTCCTCCGCGATGCCCAGCCCCATCTCCTTGCAGATGACTACGCTCATTCAACCATTACCAGCATTTATTTTGATAATGAGGATTTTGACATGGTGCAGGATGCCTTAGCCAAAAAGCATCAGCGTGAAAAGGTTCGGATTCGGCTCTACGATGCTCAGCCTCATGCCAACAGCACCGCCTTTTTGGAAATCAAGAAAAAAATCGATGGCATTGGTTACAAGTACCGACTGGAATCAACACCGCGCATTATTCAATATTTCCTCCGTACAGGTTTGCGCGACAGCAGCCTGCCAGACCAACCTGTCTGCCAAGAAATTCAAGCGCTTCGGAAACGGTATGGCAATCTCTATCCGAAAATTCTCATTCACTATGAACGCCAGTCCTTCAAGGGGCTAGAGGATCCAAAACTCCGCTTGACCATTGACCAAAACGTCACCTATTCCGAAAATCGTCCGATGCTTAAATCAGCTGCAAAAGAAAAGGTCCTGCTGGACCCTGACCTAATGATTATGGAAATCAAAGCAGCTGAGACGATTCCAGATTGGCTATCCGCGCTCCTTGAAAAGCACGCCATTGAGAGAAAACCCTTCTCCAAATACGGAACGGCTTACCGCCTCGCAACTAGCCCAGAAAAGGAGTTGATAGCCTATGCACCTATTCGATAGTATCTTATCTACCACCAGCTCCATCGCCCTGCAAATCAGTTTAATTATGGGGATCAGCTTGGTGCTGGGTTATCTACTGGCAATGACCTACAAGCACAAATCCAGCTACAGCAAGGAATTTGTCATAACTTTGACCCTGATGCCAACCCTGATTGCCTTTATCATCTTCTTGGTCAACGGCAGTCTGGGGACTAGCTTAGCCGTCGCTGGGACCTTTAGTCTCATTCGCTTCCGCTCTGCCTCTGGCTCTTCCAAAGAAATGCTGGCAGTCCTACTGGCTATGGCCATCGGATTAGCAACAGGAACCGGTTATCTGGGACTGGCCAGCCTCCTGACGCTCATTATCTGCGGCGCCATGCTCCTCTTTGAAACTGTGAATTATGGTCAAACCGATCACAGGAGACGACACATTCTCCTAACTGTTCCCTTGGATTTTGATTACCAACATTTTTTCAAGAAGGTCTTCAAAGCAGCTTGTAAGGAGGAAGAAATCCTATCCATTAGCTACAAAAAGAAAAAGCAGGCACTGGTCCTCGAATATTCTCTGGTTTTGGAATCAAGCATCTCAGACCAAGCCTTGACAAAATCCATTGTCGAAGCCAATCCACTCAATTTCATTGTCAATAAACAGACACCTAAAAAGAAATATTTATAAAGAAAGAAGGAAATCATTATGATGAAAACTAAGACGAAAAAACTACTCACCTCTGGCATTGCCCTCCTCACTATCGCTACGCTAGCCGCTTGTTCTTCTGCCCAAGGACAGACCCAAACCAGCAAGACGATTGCTAACAGCCAAGTAACGACAACCAATTCAAGCACGAGCAACACCGCAAGCACTTCTAGCATTGATTGGTCGTCACTCCCTAGTCAAGAAGTTACCTTGTCTGACGAGGGCTTGACCATCACTGAAGGCGGAACCTATATTCTAAGCGGTTCGACGACAAAAGGTGTAACCATTGACACTCAGGAAAATGTGCGTTTGATTTTGGCCGGAGCTACCATTTCTAGCACAGATACCGCAGCTATCAATGTCCTATCTGCTGATAATCTTGAAATTAACTTGCAAGATGGCACCGAAAATACTGTCTCAGACACTAGCACTCATTCCGATACAGATATTGAAGGGGCTATTCATTCGGAGTCGGATTTAGTTATCACTGGCAATGGTAAACTGACCGTTGAAGGCAATTTCCAAGACGGGATTGTCTCTACCGATGACTTGACCATCGAGGCTGGAAATATTACGGTAACAGCTCAGGATGACGGTATTCGCGGTAAGGATTCATTGACCATCACAGGTGGTAGGATTGACGTGATGGCAGGTGGCGATGGTATCAAGGCGACAAACGACGAGGATACTACGAAAGGAAATACCACTATCACGGGCGGAACCATCACTGTCACAGCAGGTGACGACGGTATCAAAGCTGAATCTGCCTTGACCATTGAAGATGGTTCGATTAAAGTAACTGAGTCAACCGAGGCCTTGGAAGGAACCAATATCACTATCAATGGTGGAACCTTGGATGTTTATGGTTCTGATGACGCCATCAATGCTGCAAGTGATACAGCCAGCGATATCTTCATCAAGGTCACCGGGGGTGATTTGACCGTTGCTGTCGGAAATGGCGATACGGATGCCTTTGATTCCAATGGTGATTTGATCATTTCTGGTGGCACCATTGACATAACTGCACCTACTTCAGCCTTTGACTTTGACGGTTCCGTCTCCTTTACAGGTGGAGATGTCACGGTCAATGGCCAGAAACAAACTGAAATTGTCCAAACCGGCCCCGGCGCAATGGGGGGCGCACCTGGAGGTCGCGGTGGACGGTAATCGAGTAGGGACTAAGACTAGTCCCTCTCACACCACCGTGCGTGCCGTTCGGCACACGGCGGTTCAACTAACTTTTAACGCATGTCGTTTTAGATAATAATCTAGGCAAGAAACCAGTCCACGTTTAGCGAGGACTGGTTTTGATATGGCACGTTTCAGCACCAACCTCTGAGCCACTATTTGATACGACTACCTTTTTGGACTTTGGTGTTCTTTGCCACCTTATCCGCTATATACGCCTTTGTATCACGTTTCTGTTCGTAGTGCTACGATTTCGCTATCCCTTCCTCTGACGGTCTTGGTTTCTAGCGTCAGACTTAAAACGGTCTCTCCCCAGACCGTTTTAATCCACTACCTCACAATAGTCAGGCTTGGGAGTTGCTATTGGGTTCACCGGTAGCGGGTGCCCAACCGTACTTGTCACAGGCAACTTGGGCAGAATAAGCAAATACCTCCTTTGGAACGAATGCCATAAAAACACTGAATCATAGGGATTTTGACCAGCATAACAGGGTCAAGACTAAGACGACCATTGTCAGACGAATAGGCTTCTTCGACTAAGCCGTAGATAAAATCAAAATCGATAACTTTATCAACTTGGCGCTGGAAATGATCTGCAGGCACAAGCTGGTCAAGGGTATAGAAACCGTACTGATTGCAGTTATAGTCAGGTTTTTCTTTGTGTAGCATAGGAGAACCTCACAAGTCCTTTTTATTATATTATACTCCTAAACACGAAGAAAAGCCCTTAGAAAATCAATTCTAAGGACTTTGTCTTCAGTCTGAGAGAACACATGTTCTCTCTTCCTTTTATCTGCCCACAACTAGCGTAGGGACAGCCTATTGGGAAAGCTATGCTTTCCGTTTTCTATTTTCATTCATTACTTGTATAGTGGGAGGACATGTACGAATGAAAACAGATTAGTCTTCGTTACGACGACGTTTACCTGCAAGCGCAAGTGCTGCAACTAGCATACCTGCACCAAGAATTGCTGCCGCAGATGAAGAAGTTTCACCCGTGTTTGGCAATTGAGCTGCTCCTGGTGTTGCTGGTGTTGCCGGTGTAACTGGGGTTACAGGTTTACCTGGCACATCCGGAGTCACTGGTGGTGTAACTGGCTTACCTGGTTCTGTAGGCCTTACAGGCGGTGTCACTGGCTTACCTGGTTCTGTAGGTCTTACAGGCGGTGTAACTGGTGTTACAGGCACATAAGGGATTGGAGTGTCAACACCTGGCGTTGTTGGAACTGGTGGAACATATCCTTTCTTAGGATCTGTTGGATCAACTGGTTTCAATGGCTCGTTGGTCTTAGGATCCACTGGCACATAACCTGGTACATGAGGGATTGATGGAACTCCTCCACCTGGGTAAGGTGATGTTGGATCGATTGGCTTATCTGGGTTCGTTGGGTCGAATGGATAAGGGATCACTGGGTTAACTGGAGTTGGATTCTCTGGTGTAGCAGGAATTTCAGGGATCCAGTTAGCGACTTTCTTGTACACATAAGTGATTTCAGTTGTCTTACCACCTTCAACAGTACCTGTTTCAGAACCAATTGTCTTAGATGGAATCAAGACATAACGTGAACCATCTTCGCCAATAATCTCAGTTGGTTTGTTATCTGTTGTGTCATAAGGCTTACCAGCTGGAACATTCGTTGAATCTTGAACTGGATCCTTGATAACTTTACCATTTTCATCCACATAGTTCACCACAACGTTACCATTTTGAACATAAGGGATTGGTGTGTCGATACCTGACTCGTCTGGAGTTGGTGGCACATAGCCCTTGCTTGGATCTGTTGGATCAACTGGTTTCAATGGTTCGTTGGTCTTCGGATCTATTGGTGTGTAGCCTGGAACATGTGGAATTGATGGAACTTCACCGTCTGGGTAAGGTGTTGTTGGATCAATTGGCTTATCTGGATTCTCAGGATCGAATGGATATGGAACTTTTGGTTCTTCTCCTGCTGGTACACCTGGAATTTGTGGAATCCAGGTAGCGACTTTCTTATACACATAAGTGATCTCAGTTGTCTTACCACCTTCAACTGTACCTGTTTCAGAACCAATTGTCTTAGATGGGATCAAGACATAACGTGAACCATCTTCTGTAACAATCTCAGTTGGTTTGTTATCTGTTGTGTCATAAGACTTGCCTGCTGGAGCATCTGTTTCGTCTTTAACAGGTTTCTTAATTTCTGTACCATCTTCAGTCACATAGTTCACCACAACGTTACCATTTTGAACATAAGGGATTGGTGTGTCGATACCTGACTCGTCTGGAGTTGGTGGCACATAGCCCTTGCTTGGATCTGTTGGATCAACTGGTTTCAATGGTTCGTTGGTCTTCGGATCTATTGGTGTGTAGCCTGGAACATGTGGAATTGATGGAACTTCACCGTCTGGGTAAGGTGTTGTTGGATCAATTGGCTTATCTGGATTCTCAGGATCGAATGGATATGGAACTTTTGGTTCTTCTCCTGCTGGTACACCTGGAATTTGTGGAATCCAGGTAGCGACTTTCTTATACACATAAGTGATCTCAGTTGTCTTACCACCTTCAACTGTACCTGTTTCAGAACCAACTGTCTTAGATGGGATCAAGACATAACGTGAACCATCTTCTGTAACAATCTCAGTTGGTTTGTTATCTGTTGTATTGTAATCAGAACCTGGTTTAGCGTCTGTTTCATCGTTTACAGGTGCCTTGATAACTGTACCATCTTCTGTAATGTAGTTAACAACAACGTTACCAGCTTTTTCATACACATAAGTAACTTCTGTTGTACCTTCTACAACCTTACCTGTTTCGTTTGAGCCAGCCTGAACTTCTTTGTAGTAGTATACATCACCAGTCGCATCTTCAACAATTTTCTCTGGTTTGTTGTCAGTTGTATCGTAAGCTGTACCTGTTGAAGTTGTCTTTGTATCTACTACTTGGGTAGCAATTACTTTACCATCAGTATTTACGTAGTTAACAACAACATCACCTTTGACTTCTTCGTAGACATAAGTGACTTCTGTTACGCCTGGAACAACTTCACCTTTTTCAGTTCCCTGAGTCATTTTAGGAACCAACTTGAATGTGCGACCATCTTTAGTTGTGATTGTTTCTGGTTTCACATCTGTTGTATCGTACTCTGTACCTGTTGAAGATTCTGGTGTATCTACTACTTGTGCTTGTAATTCTTCACCTGTTGTTGAGATGTAATTTACAACAACTGAACCTTTTACTTCTTTGTAGACATAAGTAACTTCTGTTGTCTTACCAGCTTCAACCGTACCTTCTTCAATACCGATTGTTGCTGCTGGGATCAACTCGTAAGTCTTACCATCTTCTGCTGTGATAGTAGTTGGTTTGTTATCTGTTGTGTTGTATTCAGAACCTGGAGCTGCATTTGTTTCATCCTTCACAGGATCTTTGATAACTGCGCCATCTTCAGTGATGTAGTTAACAACTACGTTACCAGCTTTTTCGTAAACATACTGAACAGTTGTAGTCGTTTCTGCTACTTTACCAGTTGTTGGTGCAGAAGTGTCTTTTACTTCTTTGTAGTAGTAAACAGTGCCGTCCGCTGCTGTGATTGTTTCTGGACGATTGTCTTCATCTGTGTTGTAGACTGTGCCGACAGACTTGTCATCTTCATCGACAACAGTTGCTGCAATCACTTCACCAGCTGTGTTGTAGTATTCTACAACGACGTCAGACTTAACTTCTTCGTAGATGTAAGTTACTTCGATAGTCTTACCAGCTTCAACATCACCAGTTTCGTTACCGATTGTTTCTGCTGGAACAAGTTTGTAGACTTTGCCATCAGTTGTTGTGATTGTTTCTGGCTTGTTATCTGTTGTGCTGTACTCAGTACCTGGCTTAGCGTTCGTTTCATCATTTACTGGATCTTTGATAACTGTACCATCTGCCAATGTGTAGTTAACAACAACGTTACCAGCTTTTTGGTAAACGTAAGTGACTTCTGTTGTACCTTCTACAACCTTACCAGTTTCAGGAGCTGAACCTGCTTGTACTTCATCTTGTGGCAAGATGTAGTAAACTGTACCATCTTCTGCTGTAATCTTAGCTGGTTTGTGATCAGTTGTGTCATAGGCTGTACCTGTGTCAGATACTTTAGTATCTGTCACATCTTTAGCGATTGGGTTGCCTTCTGTATCTACATAGTGAACAACAACATCACCTTGTAACAATTCGTACACATAGGTTACTTCTGTCGTACCTTCTACAACCTTACCAGTTTCATTACCTTGAGTCGCTGCTGGAACAAGTTGATAAACTTTACCATCTGCTGTTGTGATAGTGTTAGGTTTAAGGTCTGTTGTATCGTAAGCAGTACCTGCTTTAGTGTAGGCAGTATCTGTCACAGTGCTATCTGTTTCAGTACCTGCATCTGTTGTACCTGAGATTGGGTTACCATTTTCATCGACGTAATGAACGATAACATCGCCACCTTTTTGGTAAACGTAAGTAATCTCTTTAGTAGTTCCAGATTCAACCGTACCAGTTGTAGTATCAACACCTGTTGCAGTACCATTACCAGCTGCAGTCAAGTTATTATCGTCTGAAACTGTACCAACAGAGTAGTCGCCAGCTGGTGCTAGATAGTAAACAGTTCCATCAGCTGCAGTGATGGTTTCTGGCTTGTTGTCAGAAGTATCATAGTCTGAACCTGGTTGACCATTTGTTACATCAGCTACTGGAGCTTGAAGTGGGTTACCATCTGTATCAACATAATTAACGTTGACTGAGCCAGCTTTTTCGTAAACATAAGTCAATTGCTTAACAGTATCTGTTTTAATCGTTCCAGTTTCTGCATCAATTTTCTCATTTGCACGATAGTCTGTATCTGTTGTATCGTTTACAACTGGGTGAAGGTTTGCAGCAGTGGTATCAATTTCTTTATAGTAGTAAACTGTACCGTCAGCAGCAGTGATACTTTCGTAACGAACTGATGTTGTATCGTAAGCTGAATCTGTATCGCCATGACCTACAACAACATTCTTATCAGCAACTGTAGAACCATCTGCAGCTGTGAAGTCTGTCAATACTGTACCATCTTCAGTGATGTAGTAAACTTCTACGCCACCTTTTTCAGTGTACCAGTAACGTACGTGTTGTTCGTTCTTAGTGTTAGCATTACGTAAGGTTTGCTCAAGACCACCGACATCCCAACGTGTATCTGTTTCACTATCTGTCAAACGAGTCTCAGTTGTTGACGTGTGATAGTTATAACCGAAGTAAAGGACACCTTCTGGATGCTCTGTTGCTGAAAGCGGACCTGTCGAAATGGTAATTCCATCAACTCCCGTTTTCCCATCTTGATAGATTCCAGGTACAAACTCATTATTTGGCTTCGAATAGTCCCAAATGATAGGTGTAAGCACATTACCATCTGCATCTACATAGTTGCCATCAGCATCTGTTTTGTAGATTTTGTTGTAATTAACAGTGTAAATCGTACCATCCTTACCAGTTACCATGGTATCTGTGGTGCTTGCAACTGAAATAGTTGCACCAGAAGTAGTCTTGATTGTTGTCTTATCATCACTCAAAGTACCAAGTACATCACCATTGGCATCTAAGACTTGAATCTCAGTGCTTTCAAGAACTAACTTATCTGCTTCATAAAACTTAGAAGAGAACGTTCCTTCTTTTGAGTTATAACCTTGAGGGGCGATAACTTCTGTTGTGAACATCAACTTGAAATACTCAGGGAAGTCTGAGATAGTTGCATTGTTCATATTATTCTTATAGAAAGTTGCCCAATCTGGATTGTTTGGATCCAACATGTAGGTTTGGATTTGAATAGAACCATCTACATCCGTGATTGTAATCATACGTGCTTCATTCCAGTTACCACGAAGGACAACGTACTGTGTACCAACCACATAGTCAGAAGCTAATGTACCGGAAGTTACTGTAGGAAGTTCTGACTCAATCAATTCATAGTTATCAAAGTCGATAGCACCTGCGATATGGAAGGCATCACCAGTCAAACCACCTGTTTGAGTGTGTTTTGCCAACAATTCACGAACGCGACCAGTTGCTGCATTTTCTTTAACAAAGTAAGAAGTCGTTTGAGTAGTTGAACCTGCTACAAGGAATGTTGTTTCTGTAAATGGAATACCTACACGACTTGATTCCAATTTACTGTAAACAATGGCATTTCGGTTATTACCATTACTATTGCTCAAAGCAATGTTTCTGGTAGTTCCACCATTAGCAGTTTGAACAGTGTAAGTAAATCCATAAGTAACTGGGCGTGCAGCAGTTTCAAGAACTTTCAACTCATCAAAGTTATTTTTTTCTCCTGGTTTCAACTCAATAGTGTTAACAACCGTACTTCCGCTATCAGTTTTCTCAACTAATTTTGCATAAACTACATCATTCGCTTCACGTTCAACCTTATCGGTTGAAACTGAGAAAGTGATATAGTAGTTTTTACCAGCCCAGTCATTGAACCCTTGATCATCACCTGCTACTGTATCCAGATTAAGTATCAAGAAGGTATCGCGATTAGCATCTTGATCGGCAATATAACCATCAGGGATATTCTTATTTCCTTCTGTGATTGCTGCTTCTTGGTCTGCTACCGGAAGACCTGAGTTTGCAGCTTTCACAGGATCTGGGATGTCCCACACACCATCTTGTGCATAGTAGACAGAATTTGCGTTTGAAGTATCAATAGTTGTGGTGCCATCAGTAGATGTTGTCGTATCCAACAATGCTACAATATCACCATTGACAAAGTACTTACGCAATTCCAAGGCCAAGGCTTCAACGTTTGTGCGAACTGCGTCGATTTGAGCGTTTACTTGTACAAGAGTTGCTACTGAGTCTTTCAAGACTGTAGTAGCTTCAGTTGCAGCCAATTTCGTTGCATCTGCAGCTGCTTTCAAAGACTCATTGCCTTCTGGTGCAGCAGTATAAAGTCGGTTAGCTTCTTCTGACAAGACAACCGCTTCAGAAATGTTTTGCTCAAGGACAACTTTCGCTTCTTCAGCAGTCACAGCTGCTGCTACTTCTGTAGCGTCAGCTGGTGTTTCAGTTGCAGCTTCAGTTGTCGTTGCAGGTGCTGCTGTTGCTGGAGCTACTTCTTCAGCTTTTTTAACCAATTGAACGGTAACAAGATTTTCAGCGCCCTCGGTAACAACTTGAGTTACAGTTGTCGCTTGACCTTGCGCCAACTCATAGCCGGCCGGTACTTCGACTGCTACTTCAACGCTAGTTGATGCAACTGCTTCTGTCGTCGTAACGGTAGCTGTTTTCACACCAGCGTTGACAAGTGTGCCATCTTCCAAGACATAATTAACCACGTAATCGACGGTTGCTGTCCGCTCAGCTGGCGTAACAGTTTCCGTCGTAAGTGCTGGTGTCGTGTCGGTTGTCGCTGGGCTTTGAATGCTACTTGTGACAGTAGTGTCAGCAACAAGCTCTTCTGCTTGTACAGCTTGAGCGCCAGTTGCCAATGTCAAACCTAGCAAAACACTCGCCGCACCGAAATGATAAGTACGAATTGAGAAACGTTGTCTCGCTCCATACCAGTCGAATGATTTCTTGCGTTTCATTATGAAATGCCCTCCAAATTTTCTATGAAACAATGAATTAAGCTACTGTTTCAAATGCTGTAATTATATCCTATTCCTCCTTAAAAAGCAAGGAGAATACTCCAATACACACTCGAATTTACCTAATTTTTTCATATAACATCCAACTTGTTGTTAAAAAAAGGTTACACACTTATTTAATATAGTGACTGCTCTTCACCAAACAAAATGGTAATCGAAGCAAGAAATGTTACTAATTACCACGGCACCATTGTCAATGAAGCGAGGCTTAAAATGCCATTTTCAAGCAATCTAAATATTCAGCTATATTACTAGTAGAAATTTTCTGATAGCGATAAAAGATACCTAGACTAAAGTCTGAATGGGGGAGTCGATTGGAGCAGTAAAGAAAGCACTGAATCTGCTTGATAGAATCATCATAGGAATAGAAGGTTACATGCTGATAGAAGCGGCGTTTGTCATCTCGATGTCTGTGTTCAGCATTGCCATTATGTTTCTGATTCTGAGGTCGAATGATTCTGTGCTCAATGCCAAGCTTCTAACAGAGTACATCTAGCAGTTGAACTTGTGATGAACGTGTACAGGTCATATATATATCAAAAAAGAGAGAACGCTTGTGTCTATCCCCAGATAAAATGAATAGTTAAAAATGTTTGTACTTTAAAAAGCATGCTTCCCTAAATTCTAAGGGAGTCATACCTTTATCGAAACCTCAAAAAGTAATGGTGTGATTTTGGTATGAATTTTGCTAAAAAATCAATAGAGTAGGGACTAAGACTAGTCCCTCTCACACCACCGTGCGTGCCGTTCGGCACACGGCGGTTCAACTAACTTTTAACGCATGTCGTTTGAGATGATAGTCTAGGCAAGAAATGATTGAATAGATACCTTGTTATGGGACGGTTACGATAGTCAGGCTTGAGAGTCGCTATTGGGTTCATCGGTAGCGGGTGCCCGCAGAGGACTTTCAACTCAGATGTACGACATGCCCGTCGTACTAAAAAACAAGTTGGCACAAGTCCAACTTGTTTATGCTTATGGGTTAAAAATCGACGTCCTGAAGTCATCCGTTGTGTTCATCAGAGCCTGATATACTTTTACCTTAAGAGCATGCACACGGCTGAGGTTGGCATAATTGGTTGAATAGAAAATTCGTCCATTTGTGTCAGCTTCCATTGCTTCTTCCATCAAAGCTTGGAGTTGGGCATAGGTCGTTACTGTTACTTCTTTTGTAGAGTTAGCAACACCTAATTCATACTGCATGGTAAATGGCTTGAGTTTTCCTGCCTCTGCTTTTTCAACACGCTCAGCAAACATGGCTTTCTTGAATTCTTCCCATGTTGCATATTGACCCTTAAAGACTTGGTTCAAGACGTGCGTATCAGTAATCAGACCTGTATCTTTCTTGTTCCAAGTATCGTAAATGGTTGAGCCTTGGCTCATAGCATAGTCAGATAATTGACCAGATGCATAAGGGATAAAGCCTTCTGTATAGCCCTTGGCTGCAATCAATTCAAAGGCCATACGGCGGAACATAATATCTCCCGGTGAACCATAAGGGTTAGAAAGTGCAGAATAGTTGGCTGCAAACATTGGCACACTGTGGTAACCATTACGAGACCATTCTTTGGTCAAGGTTTTGGCACCACCAGAAGGTCCGAAATATTGACGGTAATCAATGATACTGTTATCAATCAAATCCTCGAAAGTTTTCAAGGAAGCTACTTCTGCATCGGTCAGCTCACGTGCATTATTTCCAGCATGCGTATTAACACCGTTTGTTTGAACGTAGTAGTTTTCAATCTTACGGAGCCAATCTTTCTTCAGATCGTCAGATTTTCCAAGAATAGCCATACCTTCCAAATAATCCAACAAGTAAAGCACATCAAACTGATTGTGGAAATACTGATTAAAATCCGCTTCATTGCTAAATCGTTCCACCGGATCAGCCACATGGACACGGTTGGCTACATCATCCGTGAAGAAGGCATTGAAACCAAGGATCATCTTATCAAGAGAAGAAACGTTTTGCAACAAGCCATCTGCATATACTTCCATTCCCTGACCGATACGACGACCATAGCCATGGAGATAAGTAGAGCCATCCTGATTGTGGACCATTTCATGACTATACAAAGTGGTTCCATAATCACCGATCATATCATAGGTGATATAGTAAGTTTCCTTACCATCTGCATAGGCAGTCTTAATTGATGAGTGTTCACGATACCACTTGTTGATCGGACCATAGAAATCTTGAATAGCATCGACTTCTGCGGTCAGATTACGGTAAGCCCTCTTACCGTCAGGACCGAACATCATATAGCCTTCATTGTTAAGAAGACTACCAAAGAGTTTGTCACGGTTGGTCTCGTCAAGAATCTTATACCAGAAATCGGCATTGTCACGTTGGCGTTGGGCTGCCAAATCAACCATTTGACGTACCTTATCACGGTTTTCAGTTGTTGAATAATCTTCAACATAATGTTCATACGAACCAATTGCCATGGTATTCAGATTACTAATGATGAAAATGTCTTCCTGTGGCAGGGTCAAGAGTGGCAGGAGCATTTGACGGTAAGCCCAGTTTGGATTCGTAATACGGTCATAAACTGCGAGAGCATACTTGCTGTGTTTTTCTGCAGCATCTTGCTTGGCTGCTGCTTCTGCTACCTGCGACTTACTTTCAACGATATAGGCTTTTGTTGTTTGCTTAAACCATTCATTGTCTGTCAAGTTTGGCAAGAAAAGTTTACGGTAGGACTCAACCAGGTCAAAGACAGAAGCCTTAGCAGTTTGTTTTGCCATGGCAGACACGTAGGTCGTCACGTTATTGTGCGCACGAAGAACATCATAGCCACCATTACCAATTGCCAAAATCATATCAAGGGCAGATGCTGCATCATTTCCGAAGAAGTCAGGCTCGAAAATGGTTAATTCCTTGGTATTCACAGTTCCGTAGTTGATGTCATACCAGCGGTTCAAGTAAGTCAAACCTAGAAGAAAGGCTTCTTTATTATTAAGAATTTTTTCCTTGATATAGGTCTCTGAAGCCTGGCCTTGTCCATTGAGACTGGCAACTAACAATTTACGAACATTGCTTTCTAGGTTGGCCATAACTTTTTCATAGCTGTCTGCAAAATAGAAATCTTTAATGGTTCCTGTTTGAGTATTGGCATCCAATGTTGTTGGATAGCCGATTACTTTCTTCATGGCTTCAGAATCTAGGGTGACAGCAGACAGATTGCTTACCAAGTCGGTAACAAGGGCGCTTCTATCATTCAAGAAGGACTCTGGCGTGTAAATCAAGTCTGTTCCTGAAATGGTATACTCCACTACATGGTTGTTCTTGAAATCTTCTTTATAGGAAACCGCCTTGTAGTCAACGGTACCATCCGCATAATGAAGCATGATTTTGTTGATGTTTGTCTTATCAGTATAAGCATCCATCACAAAGGCATCGTCCTTCATCGGAACAACATCCAAGAGGCGAACGGTATTGAGCTTATCATCGACTGCAATCTTGTTTCCATAGTATACAAGGAGTTCCTTGTTGTAGAATGGAAGGATTTTCTCCATGTTGTAGTAGGCGATTTCATGGTCAGCCTGAGCCTTATCCACGGTTAGATAATCTACTGAATATTGATTGAGATTAAGCGAAACAGAATCATCAATTGTCGCTTGAATAGCCATTACTTCTACTTTGGCTTGTGCATCTTCATCAGAGATAACAGTAACATTGGTCAAATTATCAGTTGTTGTAGTGAAACCGTCTTTAATCTTTCCAGTTGGATTTGCTGGTTGACCGATAATGCTTGTCGTACCAGCCATATCGCTGATAACATTATTAACGTTACCACTATGTGGAGCGTAAGGACCAGTTACTTGGTTGGCACCGGCAATACCGCCGACAATACCACCTGTTTCTGTCGTCACTATAGAGCCCGTTGCGTATGCATTATAGACACTTCCTGGTACATCGTAGACAAGCATGGTACGTCCGACAATACCACCAGCTACTTGGTTTTCTGTACCTGGGAGAGTAATAGTTGCATCAACCTTGGCATTTCCAACACTTGCCATTGTACCGTTACCCAAGATACCACCAGTTAGACTTGCATCGGTTCCAGTTACTTCGATACTACCCTTGAAGGATACATCCTTGATAGTCGTATTGGTTGCTGAATGAACTAAACCTGATACGTTTTGTGGACCTTTGATAGATGCTTCTACTGCTACGTTCATGATAGTTGCATCGTTGGCATTAATCGCAATTGTAGCAAGCGGGTTCTTAGACGTTGTATTTAGACTTGCATTCTTGATGTCCAAGTTTTGAACTTTACCGTTGAAGTTAAAGAACAATGGGGCTTTCAAGTTGCTGATTGAGAAGGCGTAGCCGTCATTTACTCCATCCAAAGTACCGCTAAATCCAGTCACATAAGATGGAATATCTCCAACAGGGACTTCACTTGCGTCCAAATGCGCACCTAGTTTGAAAGTACCACTTGGATTTGCCTTCATAGCGTCAATCAAAGCTTTGAAGGATGTGTAGGTATTTGCATCAGTTGCCATCTTAGGAATGTAGAATTCACGATTGGCAACGTATTGGGCATCCTTGTCCTGTACCAATTCATCAAAGGATGAAACTAGTTTGAAGACTGCCTTGCCATTCAAGGTAGTTTCTTCAATACTTGACACAGGTAGGTATACTTCCTTGAAGCGGTCTGAAGTCACCTTGATAAACAATTCATCAGTGGATGCTGGCAGTTCTTCCAAGAATTCTTGACCGATGTAGCTACCATTCTTACGACGGTAAACAGTCACCACATCAATATCCTTGATTTCAATCTTTTTGTAGACCAGATCAAATTTGCGCATACTTTCAAGAATAGCTTCTTGTTCGGAACTTTGTTCCTGCTCTGCCATTGTGTAGAAAATCTTAGTCTTAACAGTGTAATCTGTGTAGAAATCAAGATTTTCAAGTGTCAACTGACCATTTGGATCCGTAATTGCCTGTTCCTGTACCAAGGCACCTGTATTATCATAGAGGAGGGCAACAGCTCTGAGGAAATTAGATGTTTCATCTGTTAACTTGTAGCTAATTGTCGCTGACTTGGCATCATCATTTTCCACCAAGTCTGTGATAATCACTTGTGGGACTTTCTCAACTTTTGTACCACGCGCAATGACTTGCTTGACTGGTTGCTTGGTAATTTCTTCTGTTACAGTAGGATTTTCCTGACGAACGCCCTTAATAGTCTGGTAAGTTGTTGTAACTGTCTTAGAGCCATTTACACCTACCGTTACAACTTTGGTCTTACCTTCTAGCAGTGTCGGGTCGTCAACATACTCTGTTTCAAAGGTAATTTCAACTTGATTAGTTTCGGTTTCCGTACCCTCTATTGGTTTTGTTCCTTTGAGAACCTCTTTCGTTATTGGCTCTTCAAGGACTTTCTCAGTCACTGTTGGGTTTGGTTGACGGACTCCGTTGATTGTCTGATAAGTAGTGGTAACTTCCTTATCTCCATTTTTCCCCTCAACTACTACTTGCTCCTCATCTGTATAAAAATCCGCTGTTTCTGTTGTCTTGGTTTCAAATGGAATTTCTACCGTCTCTGTAACAGTCTCTGTGCGTTCAACTGGAGTTGGGGTAGCCGTTTTCGTACCACGTGCAACTACTTGAGTCACAGGCTGAGTGGTCACAGTTTCAGTCACTGTTGGATTTTCTTGACGAACGCCATTTACAAGAGTGTAGGTTGTTGTAACAGTAGCAAGTCCATTTTGACCAGCCGTAATAATTTTTTCTTCACCAACTGGAAGGGTCGCATCGTCTTGGTAGCTAATTTCAAATGGAATGACTTTTGTAGCTGATTCCGTCTCAGTTGTGACTGTATCAGCTTTCTTTGTACCAATGCGAACAATTTCAGTTACTGGTGAGCTTGTCACCGAGCTTGAAACCTGCTCAGACTTGATCAAGACACCGTCAGCATAGTAATTCTTGGTAATTGTCATCCAAACACCGGCTTGCCCAACTTGATCCACATTTCGAGTTCCCTCAGCCAGAGTAGCATCATAGATAATTTGACTGTCAAAAGGAATGGACTCGGTGTTGGTCGTCGTATCTTCTGTCAAGGCAACTTCTGGTAGTTCATGCGTCGGAGCTGTATCTGGAAGAGCAGTAATTGGTTTTGTACCAATTTTTACGATTTGATTAACAGGAGCTTGGCTAACCGCTTCGGACACAGCCTCAGACTTCACCAAGACATCACCGATAAATGTTTGCTTGGTTTCAATTGTCTTTTGACCTGCTTGTCCAGACTGCACAGTCAATCTAGTCCCATCTGGAAGAGTATCATCATAGACTTCCTCAGTTTCAAAGGCAATCGATTCTGTATGCGAAACAACTTTCTCTGTAACTTCCAAGGCTGGATTTTCGTGCGTTGGTGCTGTATCTGGAAGACCAGTTACGATAGATTCTTCAGCCTTCTTTGTCCCAATTTCAATAATTTTTGGAGTAGCAGTTTTGGTAATTTCGGATGAAACTTCCTCTTCCTTCAGAACCTGACCGTCTACAAGTGTTTGCTTGATGGTAATGGTCCGCTCGCCATTTTGACCTTCTTGAACAATTTTTTCTGTCCCCTCGGCCAAGGCTGGATTTTCAACCGTTTGAGTCTCAAAGGCTACGATTTCCATCTTTGTGATAGTCTTCTCAGTAATATCAGCTGCTGGTAGCTCATGACTTGGAGCAGTATTTGAAACTTCGGTTACGATTTCTTGGTTCCCATTATCAGCTGGTTTCTCCTCCTCTGCTGGAAGCCCTTCTACCGCCTTGCTATCTTTAAAATAGCCCACATAAACATAGCCTTCAATCTCAGCTGGCGCTGGCAAGGCCTGACCTGCAGAACGTTCCACCGCATGGTTGAATTGAGCCAGAATATGGCTAGTTAATGCTGAACCTGTCGGTGCCAAGAAACTTGCACCCGTTGCGGCAAGAATGATTACTCCCGCAAATTCTTTCTTCCCTTTTTTGCCTAATTTTACAGCAATAATCAGGAGAGATAGACCTGCAACAACCATCGCACTATTTTCCAAGACACCTGTTTCAGGTAAGATTTTTGAATCAGAACCTGTAGACACTACAGGACGATAAACCAAATAGTAGGTAGAATCCGTTTCTTGTGCCAAACCTGGCAAGTCGCGAATAATCAATTCTTTTTCCGCATCAGTCAACTCTTCTTCGGTCACATAGGTGTAATTGATAGACTGCGCACTGACTGAAGGGGCAGTAGCAATAGAAGTCACAAAAAATAGACTTGCTAGGGTTGCAGAAACAAGTCCAATGGATAATTTACGGAAAGCAAATCGTTCTCGCTTTTCATTAAAAATGTTTTTCATATTTTCTCCAATAATCGCTAATTATACATACAATTATATCGTCTCATAATGGTTCGTACAAATTTTTTGTTTATTTCTTTTTCATCTTTAGGACGGCAAATTTCAATTCCGAGTTAGCCACCTATAAGAAATTCTCTCGGTGACTTGTAGCCCAAACATTTTTTGGGATAGTTATTGATCCAATTTTCGATAAAAGCGACTTCTTTCGGGGTCGTTTTTGTGGTTCCTTTCGGCAACCACCGTCGGATAAGCCTACGACTACCTTTTTGGACTTTGGTGTTCTTTGCCACCTTATCCGCTATATACGACTTTGTATCACGTTTCTGTTCGTAGTGCCACGATTTCGCTATCCCTTCATCTGACGGTCTTGGTTTCTAGCGTCAGATTTAAAACGGTCTCTCCCCAGTCCATTTTAATCCGCTACCTCACGATAGTCAGGCTTGGGAGTCGTTATTGTGTTCACCGGTAGCGGGTGCCCGCAGAGGACTTTCACCTCAGATGTACGACATGCCCGTCGTATTAAAGAAAAGTTGAAGACACTCCATCTTCAACTTTTTTCCTTTATCTTGGACTAATCCCCAGTGTAATGCGTCCCAAACGGCTGATACGGGTCATTTTCCAGGCCGGCGACCATACGATTTCCACCTGGGCATCTTCGATTCCGTCAATGGTTTTTAGGGCCGCAATCAATTCACCCGGCATGGTATCTGCACAGGAGCAACCTGCATCCGTGAAGGTCATGATGACCTTGCATAGACCAGCCTCATCCACAGTGATTTCATAGACCAAACCAAGATTGTAGATATCCAATTCAATTTCTGGATCATAAATGGTTTCCAAAACAGCAATTAGCTGCTCAGACAGCACCTCGGCTCTCTCGTTGAGTTTAATATCCTCTCTCACAAGTCTTCCCCCATTGTTTAGATAATATAATTGTTATTCTATCACAATTTGAAGAAATCTACACCTCTTGGCTAGTTTACAAGGTCCGAATGGTGCCAGATGCACCCTTACCAATTGAAAAGACATACTTATGTCCCTGGGTCAAACTATGGTAAAAGCCTTTCCCCTCATACAATTGAAAGACCTGCATGTCATTGCTATCCTCATCCTTGTAAACATGCTGGTAATAAGGATTGTCCGCAAAAATAGTCTTCAAATAATCATTTTCCACTGGACGAACCAAGCCTTCAATCCGCACGACCTGAAGCAGATAACCATCTTCTGACATGGCTGTCATAGCGATACGCGGATCCCCCATTAATTGCTTATAAAAATGAGTTTCGGGACTGGTCATGAAGAAAATCCCCTCCTCAGTGGCCGCTGTGATATGAATGTGACGGGCATGCGGATTTCCATCTTGATCCAAGCTCGCAAAAACCCCCAACTTCATCTCTTCCAACAATTGCATGACTTCTTTTAGTTCCATGATGACACCTCTTGAAAACGGATTCTATACCTTGATTATAGCAAAAAACAGATTTATTGTTAAGCCTAACTTAGTGATCTTATCGAGATTTTTAGAGCTTTCAACCACTTAAAAAGGGAGTGAGCTCAACTCGACAAAGCTAAAAAGAGTTCGTCAACAAGTCTTTATTTCTTGTTGTTGACCTAAAACGGTCTATCCCCAGACCGTTATAGCCCACCCGGCACAGCTCCAACAGTCGGAGTAGTGACTGTTGGAGGTTGGAGATAAGGAGGCTGGGCAAAAAGTCCAGCCTCACTTCTCAGAGTTCGTGTCAACATCTCAGCGCAGTGGTTGATTGGCAGATTTGTTCGTATTTCATACTCCAAATCTGACCTAATCAACTGTGCGGGGGTGAGAAGACGAACTCTTTTTTGACCAATTGAGTTCTTTCTCACTCCCATCAGAAAGGTTTGGGAAACCTTTGGAGGTTGGAAATTGAACGAACGGAGTTCGTATCATTCGTTAGGACAGGTTTGGAGCGTTAAACGCGAAGTGCTGAGGATCGTTTCACAATCCCAATTTCCCACCTTTCTCAGTTCCCCAAACTGTGAAAGCCAATCAACCCTGCGCTAAGATGTTAACACGAACTAAAACTAAAGAAAGCGAGCCTAGGCTTGAACCTAGGCTCTTAGTAATTCACGATTATTTCACTTCTACTTTTTCTGTCCAGGGACGGGCTGTTGTGGCTAGAACTCCATTGAGTTCTTCCACGTTACGACGACCTTGGTCTGCCAACCATGCCTTAGCAGCCTCTTCACCTTCTTTGGCAAAGATTGCCACAGCATCTTTCCAAGTTGCACGTCCGCAGAGAACACCGTTGAAGTCTGAACCTGCCTCTTTGGCAAAAACAAGCGTTTCTTGGAAGAGTTTTGCAGATACACCCGCACTGAGGTAGATATATGGTAAATGCGTGCTTTCAGACTGCTCTTTGAAGTAGGCTTTTGCTTCTTCTGCAGTGTAGACTGGCTCTTCTGTTGTGTAGCCTTCCACAAAGTTCATGTTGACAGGTACTTCCACCTTGAGAACGTCAGCGTTATAGCGTGCCTTGCTGAATTCACGCATAGCGCCGTTGACCTTGTGCGGTTTGAGGGCTGCGTATTCGCGAGAAGTCACATCCATGTCGCTAGCATCGTAAGTCAAGATTTCAACGAAGTAAGGAATATCTTCTGCGATACACTCGCTACCAATGCGTTCTACCCAAGCATGCTTGATATCATTGATTTCTGGCTTGTCATCTACATCATAGTAAAGCAAGATTTTTACGGCATCTGCACCCAATTCCTTGATCCGTTTTGCTGACCAGTTTGGCAATAAATCTGGTAAACGACCCGGAGTTGAGGCATCATAACCAGTTTTTTCATAGGCAGCGATAAAGCCACAGTCCGCATGGCGCAATTCTGACGCAGGTACACCATATTCTGCATCCAAAAGGATAGAGCTGGCATAAGGTGTCAGGTCACTTGAAATCACTTTTTTGAAATCAATCAAAATATCGTCACCGAATTCACCACCACCAGCAGCTGCCGCCAAAAGGCGTTTCAAAGCACCGCGTTGGTCAATAGCAAGAGCCGCAATGACTTGATTACTGTTTGACAAACGTGTCATGTGATCAAACTTAGCTTGCGAAAGTTGTAGTTTTGTCATTAGAATCCTCCTTAGGAAAATGAGATAAACAAAGTTAAGTAGGCCAGCCTAGTGCCTAACAAATTAATAACAAAGCAATAAAAGATAAACGAAATGACGAAATTTAGCCGAAGCGCTTCACACCGTCCAGATAGGTCGCTGTGAGCTGACCTTGATCATCCACGACAATGAAATCTGCTGCGCGACCTGGAGCTATTTGACCGCAGACATGGTCAATGTTGACAGACCGTGCTGGTGCAAGAGAGGCCATTCTCAAGGCATCAGGCAGGCTGACCAAGTCCCACTCGACCACATTTTGCACCGCTTGGATAAGCTCCAAGATAGAACCAGCCAAGCTACCGCTGTCTTTGAGGCGAGCTGTGCCGTCTTTGACCACAACTTCAAATTCACCCAGACGAGACTCGCCCTCGCCCATACCACCAGCCCGCATACAGTCCGTAATCAAGACCGTTTCCTGCGCTCCTCTGGCTTTGACAACAATTTCAGCTGCTGCAGGGTGGACATGATGCCCGTCACAGATCATTTCTGCGTAGACATCTTTGAGACTAAGCGCAGCGCCCACCATACCCGGTTCACGATGGTGAAGACCACTCATACCGTTGTAGACATGAACAAAGATATCGGCACCTGCATCAACCGCTGCCTGCGCTTGTGCAAAAGTCGCATCCGAATGCGCTAGCGCTGTATGGATTTGCTTGCTATTGGCAAATTCGATAAATTCCTTAACCCCCTCACGCTCTGGAGCAATGGCAATCTTATTGACCAAGCCATTGGAAAGGCTGTGCCACTTGTCCAATTTCTCTATCGAAGGGTCACTCATGTATTTTGGATTTTGGGCACCCTTGTATTTTTCAGTGAAAAATGGCCCTTCGAGGAAGATTCCTTGAATTTTCGCACCGGTCTCCTCACCAGCATGTTTCCCAATGGTTTCGCAGACTGCATCCAAATTTTCAACCGAATCCGTCAAGGTTGTTGGTAGCCATGAGGTCACACCGCAAGCCAGCAGACCTTCTGAAATGGTCTTAATCCCCTCAAAGTCATTGTCCATGACATCGTGAGAAGCGTAGCCGTGAATATGCGTATCGACCAATCCCGGTGCAAGGTGATAAGCTGAATGGTCAATGATTTGACCGCCCGTCGGCTCTTCTGTCAAGATTTGACCGAACTGACCGTTTTCTGTAATTTCTAAGTAAGCGTTTTCTATTTCTTGTTCAGCAAGAATAATTGATTTTGCTTTAATATAGGTTGGCATGGTATTCCTCCTATTGAACTGGTTATATCCACTTGTTATTATATTGTATAATGCTTCACTTGTCAAGTAGAAACCGAAAGATTGGTCCTTCTTTCCCAAATTTTTTCAACAAGCAAAAAGAGCTGAGAATATTCCCAGCCCATCTAACTATTCTATATATTGTCGATAAATGCGTGAAGACAGCAGACAAACCACCTCATAATTGATAGTCCCCACATAATCTGCCCAGTCTTGGAGGGTGATTTCTCGGTCCCCATCCTGACCAATCAAGGTCACCTTGGTCCCCAGGGGATAAGGTTTTGGTAGACGAATGGTAATCTGATCCATGGAGACACGACCAACAATCGGACAAGGCTGCCCATCAACAAGAACTGAGAATCCCTGCATAGCCCGCAACAGGCCATCTGCATAGCCAATTGGCACCGTCCCGATATACTCGTCCCCCTGGCTCTCGTAGGTCATACCATAACCTATCTTTTGGCCCGCGTCCAAGAGCTTCGTCTGTACCAATTGGGACTCCAAGCTCAGGGCCGGCAGAAGAGCATAGGGCAGTTCTAACTCCCGACCGCTTGGGTTGAGGCCATAGAGAGCATCCCCCAGGCGAATCATATTGAAAACAGCGTCTGGATGCCAGATACTGGCCGCAGAATTACTAGCATGAATCAAATCCGGCAGGCTTGTCAATTGGTCCAGAATGCTCCGAAAATTTTGCAACTGTTCCTGATAATAGCAATCGTCCGCCTGGTCTGCAGCCGCAAAATGGGTAAAGATACCTTCAAAATCTACATCAGCAGCTGCCAATTCTTCAATCAGTTCAGTGATTTCCTCAACATTCCGAAAACCCAGACGCCCCATACCTGTATCCACCTTGATATGGACAGACAGGCCGTCCAGTTCCAATCCTGCCTCCTGCACCAAGTGCCACCAATCCAGGCTAGACACTGTCAGACTAATATTTGTCTGGCGGGCCAGAGGAATGCAGTCGATTGGGACCACACCAAGAATCAAAATTGGATGTTCCAGACCGGCCTGACGGAGCTCCAAGGCCTCGTCCATATTGGAAACACAGAAGCCATCTGCCTTGGATGACAATTCACGCGCCACTTCCACAGCACCATGGCCATAGGCACCGGCCTTAACAACCGCAAACTTCTTCGTTCGCGCTGGCAGATTCTCTGTCAGCCTATCAAAGTTGTGACCAATATTGCCCACCTTCACCTTAGCTACTGTGGGCCGATGTATGCTAGCTTTCATCCTCTTCCTCCAAAATGACACTGGCCTGGACAAAATTCCCTGAATGACTGATACTCAGCCAAACTTTACAGACTACAGGCGATTTTGTGACCACTGGACGCCCCTTCTCATCCGGCAAAATCTCCAAATCTTGAAAACCGATTTTTCCAATCCCCGTTCCCATGGCCTTGGCAAAGGCTTCTTTTGCTGCCCAACGACCAGCCAAAAATTCAACTTGTCTGCGCCCAGACAGGATCGAAAACCGTTCTCTCTCTGATTCAGTCAGCACCTTTTCTACAAAACGGGGCTTGCCCTCCATTGCTGCCGCAATCGCTGTGATTTCCTGTAAATCTATACCGTAACCAATAATCATTTTCACCTAAAAAATAGAGCGGGGAGGCCACTCATTCCTGCCCCACCACGCTCCTGTTCTGTTTATTCTTTATCCATTCGAAAAGCTGTCACTGTCTTCCGTGACAGTTTTTAAATTTCTTCCCTGAAGCACATGGACATGGTGCATTGCGATCGACACCCTCAAAGGCCTCTTTCGGAACTGCACGAGTTGGTGGGATGATATTCTTAACTGCTGTTGTATGCGCCTCATGGGCTGCACGTTCACGTTCAATATTGTCGTGAATCTGAGCCTTCATCATCAAACGCGTCACATCAAACTCAATCGAACCAATCATGTCATTGAACATGGTAAAGGCTTCTGACTGGTACTCGACAATCGGATTGTTCTGAGCATAACCACGCAGACTAACTGCATTTCGTAATTGATCCAGAGCATCGATATGATCTGTCCATTTATTATCCACTACACGCAAAATTAAGACTTTTTGGAACTCGCGAATACGGTCCTCATCTTTTAATTTGGCAATCTGTGAATCATAAACCGCAATGGCTCTGTCGTACAATTCATCTGCAATTTCCCCATAGCTGAGGTCTTCCAAATCAGATAGGCGCAAACTCTCCTCGTCAACCAAATTGGCATGAGCAAATTTGAGAATTGAATCCAAGGCCTCTTCACGACTGAAGCTCTTATGGGAGTCAATCAGGCGCTCAATTGTCCGCTGAATCATAGAGCGAATTTCAGGTCCCAAATCGCGTTCAGCAGTAATCACATCATGGCGTTGGCCGTAGATAATCTCGCGCTGTTCACGCATAACATCATCATACTGAAGGACCTGTTTACGAGAATCGTAGTTGTTTCCTTCGACACGCTTCTGCGCCGCCTCAACCTGACGGGTCAACATGCCAGACTTGATGACAGACTCTTCTTCAGACAAGTTCATCCGCTCCATGAAGGCCTTGATTCGCTCTGAACCAAAGCGTTTCATCAAATCATCTTCCAAGGATAGGTAGAATTGTGATTCACCTGGATCCCCTTGACGACCGGAACGTCCGCGGAGCTGATTATCGATACGGCGGCTCTCATGGCGCTCCGTACCGATAACGCAAAGACCGCCAAGTTCACGCACACCAGGACCCAACTTGATATCCGTACCACGACCGGCCATGTTGGTGGCAATAGTAACAGCACCACGCTGACCAGCGTTCATGATAATTTGAGCTTCACGGTAGTGGTTCTTAGCATTAAGAACCTCGTGCGGAACCCCTGCAGCCACCAATTTTTGAGAAATCAAGTCCGAGGTCTCAACCGCAACAGTACCGACAAGAACTGGTTGACCTTTTTTGTAACGTTCTTTGACATCACGCACTACAGCATTAAACTTGTATTCCAAGTTTGGATAGAGTAAGTCTTCATGGTCGATACGTTGAATTGGACGGTTGGTTGGAATAGGAATGATGCGAATATTGTAAATTTCTCGGAATTCTTCCTCTTCTGTCTTACCAGTACCCGTCATACCAGACAATTTCTTATACATACGGAAGAGGTTCTGATAGGTGATAGAGGCAGACGTCTTGGATTCATTCTGGACAGGTACACCTTCTTTGGCTTCAATAGCCTGGTGCAGACCGTCAGAATAGCGACGTCCTTCCATGGTACGACCTGTAAATGGATCGATGATCATGACTTCCTGCTCTTCATTGACCAGATAGTCAACATCGTAGGTCATGATATAGTTGGCACGGAGGGCATTGTCCAAGAAGTGGGTAATAGCCACGTTCTCAATATCATAGAGGTTGTCCAGCTTGAAGAATTTCTCAGCCTTGTCAATCCCTGAATCCGCCAAACCAATAGTTTTAGACGGTACATCGATGATATAGTCGTCGCGATCCAAAGATTTGACCAACTTATCCGCCAAGAAATAGAGCTGGTTGGTTTCTGAGCCTTGAGGACCTGAAACGATCAAAGGTGTACGGGCCTCGTCAATCAGGATTGAGTCAACTTCATCGACCAAGGCATAGTTGAGCGGGCGCTGTACCATATCTTCTGCACGCACCACCATGTTATCACGAAGGTAGTCGAAACCAATCTCCGAGTTGGTGGAGTATGTGATATCGCAGTTATAGGCTTCACGCTTTTCAAAAGGTGATTTGGCTGCCAAGTTGATCCCAACCGACAGACCCAACCATGAATAAAGCTCACCCATCTCAGTCGCATCACGAGTAGAAAGGTACTCATTGACCGTTACTACATGTACCCCTTCACCTGTCAGGGCGTTGAGGTAAACCGGCATGGTCGCCGTCAAGGTCTTCCCTTCACCAGTACGCATCTCTGGAACGTCACCATTGTGGAGAACGATACCACCCATGACCTGAACCTTATAAGGATAGAGACCCAGGACACGACGCGCACCCTCACGAACAACGGCAAAGGCTTCATAGAGGAGTTCATCCAAGGTTTCACCTTTGGCAAGGCGGTCCCTAAACTCCTGCGTCTTGGCCTGCAACTGCTCATCCGTCAAGGCTTCCATGGCATCTGCATAAGAGAAAACCTTGTCCGCCATTTTTTCTAATTTTCTTTGCTCACCCTTATCATTTTCAATAATGGAGCGGAGCATATTTCTAACCATTCTGTACTTCCTACTTAACTTGATTTTGCTTGTCTGACCTGTCACAAGGATACCCTTCCGTCTTTGGGTAAGCTACATCCATCAATAGCTGACAACCATTTGACAAGAACCTAAAAATTCCAGGCCAGATGACATAGTTCAATAATATATTCTAGCACAAGATTTGGTTTTTTTCAAGGTTGGAACAACTCTCAAACACGCTTTTCACAAAGAAAACAGCCCCTTAGCAGGACTGCCTTCCAGATTCTATGGATGACTAACTATCATTTCCAATTGCCCTGAAAATTCCCATTCCAGCACATTGCTTGGCAAAATAAAGTGGCTTCCTTTTTCAATCTCGTAGACTTGACCATCAACCTGCAATTCGCCTACACCATCAAGGACGCTGACTAGATAGTAGGGAGCTTGTTTTTTGAAAATGACCGCATCCTCGATTTCCCACTTGTAAACCGTGAAAAATTCATTGCTGACATAAGTTGTGGCCCTCAACGCCCCAGCTTCAATAGTATCGGGGTGGCTGCTTGCTGGCTCACCAATGGTCAGGACATC
Source organism: Streptococcus sp. A11 (assembly GCF_043674225.1). Lineage (NCBI taxonomy): Bacteria > Bacillati > Bacillota > Bacilli > Lactobacillales > Streptococcaceae > Streptococcus > Streptococcus sp. A11. Next base: position 13,330 of record NZ_JBIMJS010000019.1, on the reverse strand, counting down.
AATAGACTGCTGGATATGGAGGTCACGGAGGTTGCCAACATCATCCTTACGGTCAAAATCATAGACCCGATAGGTCGTGTCGCTGGACTGCTGGGTTTCCAAAATCATAATTCCCTTGCCGATAGCGTGCATGGTCCCGCTTGGCACATAGAAAAAGTCACCTGTCTTGACCGGCACATGGGTCAACAATTTATCCCACTCCTTGTCCTCAATCATCTGGGCCAATTCTTGACGGCTCTTGGCCTCGTGACCGTAGATAATCTCAGCTCCCTCATCCGCCGCAATCACATACCAGCACTCAGTCTTTCCCAATTCGCCCTCATGCTCTAAGGCATAGCTATCGTCCGGATGAACCTGAACAGACAACCAATCATTGGCATCCAGAATTTTGGTCAAAAGCGGAAAAACTGGACTGTCACTGTCGCCAAATAAATCACGACGCTCAGCATATAACTTGTCCAAGGGAGTACCCTTGTAATCGCCATTGACTACGACGGAAACGCCGTTGGGATGGGCCGAAATGGCCCAAAATTCACCGGTCGTCTGGCTGGGAATTTCATAACCGAATTCGGTCTCTAAACGATTCCCACCCCAGATTTTTTCCTGCATGACGGAGTTTAAAAATAATGGTTGTGCCATAATAGTCTCCTTCTCAATTCTTCTAGCCCTATCTTATCAAATTTCTCAATAAACGCCAATGAAGAGCCACAGAAAAGCCTGGCAGAGCCAAGCTTCTCTCTTATGTCAGACTTATTTTTCAGCTACTTTTTTGGCTAAAGCAAAGTTTCCGAGTGTCGCAGAACCATTTTCCGCAACAGCAGGTGTCACGATGTAGTCCTTGACATCTGGCGTTGGCAGATAGTCATTCATGAGGCCTGTAAATTTCTCACGGACACGGTTAAGCATGTGCTCCTGCGCCATCACACCTCCACCAAATACAATGACTTGTGGACGATATAGCAGAGTTGCCTGAACAGCTGCTTGAGCGATGTAGTAAGCCTGAACATCCCAAACATCGGAATTAAGTTCAATTAACTCACCGCGGATGCCTGTACGACCTTCCAAGGAAGGACCAGCTGCCAGACCTTCCAAACAGCCATTGTGGAAAGGACAAACGCCGTTGAATTCATTTTTTACATCGTAAGGGTGGAGTGCAACGTAAGTATGGCCTGCTTCGGTATGGCCGAGACCGCCGATAAACTCACCATTTTGAATAGCCCCAGCACCGATACCTGTACCAATCGTATAATAAACCAGGCTCTTCACACCCTTGCGCACCAAGGTCTCACCAAAAGCAGAAGAGTTTACATCTGTCGTAAAGTAGAAAGGAATGTTGAATTCTTTTGCAATCAAGCCCAGCAAGTCAATATTTGACCAATGAGGTTTTGGTGTTGAAGTGATATAGCCATAGGTTTGTGAGTTTTGGTCAATATCAATCGGACCAAACGAACCAATAGCAATCCCAGCCAAACGATCTTCGTAGCGTTTGAAAAATTCTACCGTACGCTCAATGGTTTCATAGGGCGTTGTTGTCGGAAACTGTGTCTTTTCAATGACTTGGAAATCTTCATCACCGACCGCACAAACAAACTTTGTACCACCAGCTTCCAAGCTTCCGTATAATTTTGTCATGAATTTTCTCCCTTTTTGTTTTTTTCATTATACCATAGATAGAAATAGAAGAAAAAGGCTTACCGCCTTTTTCTGTGCTTATTTTTCGGATTATTTAACAACTTTCAAGAAGTCCGCACCATGAGCGATTGTACCCTCAGCAAGTGGTGAAACTTCTGTGAAGTCTGCTGTGTTTGTCACGATGATCATAGTTGTATCATCAAGACCTGCTTCAGCAATCTTAGCTGCATCGAATTTGGCAAGTGGCGTACCAGCTTTCACCTTGTCGCCAGCTGCAACCAATTTCTCAAATCCGTTACCATTCATTGATACTGTATCAATACCGATGTGGATCAAGATTTCGGCGCCAGAAGCTGTTTTCAAACCGTATGCATGACCTGTTTCAAAAGCGATGGTTACTTCAGCATCTGCTGGTGCATAAACAACACCTTCAATTGGCTTAACTGCCAAACCTTTACCCATAGCTCCAGAAGAGAAGACTGCGTCATTAACATTTTCAAGAGCAACAACGTCACCTGAAAGTGGAGATACAAGAGTTTCTTGTGCAGTAGAGATTTCTGCAGTTTCTTCAACTTTTTCTGAAGTTTCAACTACAGACGCTGTCACTGCTGCCGCAGCAGCTGTTGCTGCTTCATCAGCGAAAACTGCTGATGCTTTTGTCTTACCATAAACGTAAGTAAAGGCAAAGGCTGCAGCAAAAGCAATCAACTCAGCAACTACATACATTGGGATAGAAGATGCTTTGATTGAGAGGAAGCCAATAAAACCTGCTGCCCCAAGAGATACAGCGATAACATGAGTCAAACCTGCAAAGAGGGCACCGATAGCCGAACCAGCAAGAGCACAGAAGAATGGGAATCTGTACTTCAAGTTAACCCCGAAGAGGGCAGGTTCTGTAATTCCAAGGAAGGCAGAAACTGCTGCTGAACCGGACAAACCTTTTGTTTTTGCATTTTTTGTCAAGAAATAAATAGCAAGAGTTGCAGCACCTTGTGCAACGTTAGCCATTGAAGCAACTACAAAGATGTAGTCTCCGTATCCTGTACCATTATTGTTGTAAGCAGACAAAAGTTGTGTCTCGATGGCTGGGAATGATTGGTGAAGACCAGTCATTACGATCAATGAGTAAGTACCACCAAAGATACTCATACCCAACGCACCAGTAGTATCGTACAACCAAACAATTGCGTTAGTAATCGCATCAGATACAGTCAACATCACAGGACCGATGAATGTAAATGTCAAGAAACCTGTAATCATTACTGACAATAATGGTGTGAATGTAAAGTCAACTGCTGATGGCAACTTCTTGTGGAAGAATTTTTCAAGCGTCGCAAGAAGCCAAACTGCTGCAAGAACTGGAATAACCTGATATGCATAGTTTGTTTGAGCTACTTGGAAACCAAAAATATCCCAAAAAGCTTCTTTACCACCCAAATCTGGAGTGGTCATGATCATACCAATAGCCGCACCGAGGAATTGGTTTGCACCAAAGCGTTTCGCAGCGGAGATACCTACAAGGACTGGCAAGAACATGAATGGAGCTGCTGACATCAATTGAATCATCGCAGAAATGCCTTGGATAGCAGGATACATTTCCTCAATTGATTTTGGACCAAATAAATCTGGCGAAGTCAAGAAGTTACGAAGCGCCATCAATAGACCACCAGCAACGAGAGCCGGAATGATTGGCACAAAGATATCTGACAAGAGCTTGATTAAGTCCATCAATGGATTGAACTTCTTATCTTGCGCTGCAATCTGTTTCAAATCATCTGTTGAAACTTCTTTTAAGCCTGTAGCCTTGATGAGCTCTGCATATACAAAGTTTACATCACCAGGTCCGATGATAACTTGATACTGACCATTCGTACTGAATGTCCCTTTGACATCTGTATTATCATCGAGGGCTTTTTGGTTCACTTTGGATTCATCCTTCAGAACCAAACGAAGACGAGTAGCACAGTGTGCTGCCGCAACTAGATTATCTTTCCCAACCGCTTCGATCACTTCGGCAGAAACTTTTTTATAATCCATTTACAAAAATCTCCTTTTTGTATATTTTTTATTATTGAAAGTGTTTTCACTCTTTCGATATTTTTATTATATATGGTTTTTATGAATATGTCAAACGTTTTGCAGATTTTTTTAAAAAATTCCAAGAATCACAGTAAAAACTTGATTTTTTTCAAGAAAACGTTTACTATATTAAATGAATAATTAGAAGATATGGAGTAGACAAATGGCTTTTACAACTGAAGAGCGCTACCGAGCTTATGCTGACTGGTCGCCAGAATACATTGAAAAAATCAAAAAGAATACAGAGAGTTCCCCTTGGAGAACCAACTTCCACATCGAAACACCGCACGGTCTTTTAAACGACCCTAATGGCTTTTCCTATTTTAATGGAAAATGGACTCTCTTCTACCAGTACTTCCCATTCGGTGCTGCCCACGGCTTGAAATCTTGGGTTCATACCGAATCAACTGATTTAGTTCACTTTGAAGAAACGGGAACAGTTATTTATCCGGATACGCCACTGGATAGCCATGGTGCCTACTCTGGCTCTGCCATGCAGTTTGATGACAAACTCTTCCTCTTTTACACAGGAAATGTCCGCGATGAAAATTGGCAACGCCACACCTATCAGATTGGTGCCCTCATGGACAAGGATGGCAAGATTGAAAAGATTGACAAAGTCTTGATTGAGCAGCCAGAGGACACGACAGACCATTTCCGTGACCCACAGATTTTCAACTACAAGGGACAGTATTACGCCATCGTCGGTGGACAAAACCTGGATTTGAAGGGGATTGTTAAGCTCTACAAGGCTGAAAACAACGACTACCTCAATTGGACCTATGTTGGTAACCTAGATTTTGCCAATGATATGACCGCTTATATGATGGAATGCCCGAATATCGCTTTCGTTGGCGAACAACCAATTCTCCTCTACTGTCCACAAGGCTTAGACAAAGAGGTATTGGACTATGACAATATCTATCCAAACATGTACAAAATTGGCCAAAGTTTCGATCCTGAAACAGCAGCTATTGTAAATCCGAGCGAATTAATTAATTTAGACTATGGTTTTGAGTGTTATGCAACTCAAGCTTTTAATGCTCCAGACGGTCGTGCCTTGTCAGTAAGCTGGTTGGCTCTTCCAGATATGGAATACCCAACCGATGCTTATGATTATCAAGGTTGCTTGTCCTTAGTCAAAGAATTGTCTATCAAGGACGGTAAACTTTACCAGTACCCTGTTGAAGCCATCACAAGCCTTCGTCAAGAAGCACAGCCATTTTCAGCGAAAAAAGAAACCAACAATGTCTACGAATTGGAGCTGGACTTTGCTGCCAATGGCAAGCATGAAATCGTCCTCTTTGCCAATGCAGACCAAAAAGGCTTGGTGCTGACAGTTGATACAGAAAAGGGACAGATTAGCTTGGACCGCGAACATTGTGGTCAGCCCTTTGCCCTTGAATATGGAACAAGCAGAACTTGTGACATTGAGTCTGGAGCTTTGACTGCCAATATTTTCATAGACAAGTCTGTCTTTGAAATTTTCATCAATAAAGGAGAAAAAGTATTTTCTGGTCGCGTCTTCCCTGATGCTGATCAAAATGGCATTGCCATTACCAGTGGCAACCCAACCGGAACTTACTACCATTTAGATTATGGTCGCAAAACTAACTGATGTTGCTGCCCTAGCCGGTGTCAGTCCCACAACCGTGTCCCGCGTCATCAATAAAAAAGGCTACTTGTCAGAAAAAACTGTCAAAAAAGTGCAGGATGCCATGCGGGAATTGGGTTACAAGCCCAACAATTTGGCGAGGAGCTTGCAGGGAAAATCGGCCAAGCTGGTCGGACTCATCTTCCCTACTATCAATAATATTTTCTATGCCGAGCTGATTGGACACCTGGAAAGCCAACTCTTCAACCGAGGTTATAAGACTATTATTTGCAACAGCCAGCATGAATCGGACAAGGAAAGAGAGTATCTAGAGATGTTAGCAGCCAATCAGGTTGACGGTATCATCTCGGGCAGTCACAACCTGGGCATCAAGGACTATGACCGGGTTTCCGCCCCAATTATTGCCTTTGACCGCAACCTCTCTCCTACTATTCCCGTTGTCTCTTCTGATAACCACGGAGGAGGAGTCTTGGCGGCCCAAACCCTGAAAAAGGCAGGCTGCAAACGACCTATCATGATTTCGGGGAATGATAATTCCGACTCCCCTACTGGTCTGCGTCGGTCTGGTTTCCTCTCCGTCTTACCAGATGAAACCGTCTATCACGTTGCCAGCGACTTTACACCTATTCGCAAGGAAATGGAAATCAAGTCCATTCTGGAAAAGCACGCCCCCGACGGCATCTTTGTGTCAGACGATTTGACAGCTATGCTGGTCTGGAACGTTGCCCAATCGCTCAATTTGACTATTCCGCAAGACCTCAAATTGATTGGCTACGATGGGACCTATTTCATTGAAAATTATTACCCGCAGCTGACAACCGTTAAGCAGCCATTGGCTGACATCGCCAAATTGATGGTGGATTTGTTGATTGATAAAATCGAAGGCAAGGAACTGGATAAACGGAACTACATTTTGCCAGTCAGCCTATCCGCCGGAGCTAGTATATAAGACAAGTATTGTGTAATGCTTGTCTTTTTTGTCAAATTCTACTTCTCCTGTATCATCCCATAAACAGCCAAACTAGTTAACTCTGAACATTTCATGGTATCCTTCCAAAACTGAGCGTTTATTAAGTCAGGGGGGCTGAATTCTTTCTGAGAGTAATCTCCCTTTCCCAACTCAAAAAGAAACGAAAAAAGAAACCTGGTTAGGCTTCTTCTTGGATAAATTGGCTTAATACGCCGTTTACGAATTTAGCGGATGACTCGTCTGAAAATTCCTTGGCTAGCTCGATGGCCTCATTGACTGCGACGCGGGCTGGTGTTTCCTCAAAATGTTTGATTTCAAAGAGACCCAGGCGCATGATATTTTTATCAATCAGGGTCAAACGGTCCAGGGTCCAGCCAGACTTGAGCTTGCTAGACAATTCCTTGTCCAATTCTTCTCGATAGGCTGCCACACCATTAACCAAGTTGAGGAGAAAGAGAGGAATTTCCACACCTTCTGTCTCTTCCTCACGGTCATAGAGGTAAGAAAATTGAGCAGCCTGGACAGGCTCTTGGCCAAATTCTAGGGATACAATCGCCTGCAAAGCGCACTTCCGCAGGGCATGTCTATTATTCTTCATCGAGGAAATCCTCTCCGAACAAGTCTTTCAGGGCTGGTTTTGGTGTCTTATCTGGAACGATGCCGTTGACGTGGATATTAACCGCAGCCAACTCCACCTCTGCATAGTTAAAGACAGCAGTCTTGACAGCTCGCTGGATATCCATTGATACAGCAGGGACATTGACGCCATACTCCAGGTAAACGTAAATATCAGCCGTCACTTGCCCTTCCTCATCTGTATGAAGGTAGACACCCTTGTTGAGAGATGATTTTGACAGGCTATCTGCAACCCGCTTGTTTTGAAGAGAATGGACCCCCTCAACTTTTGCTGCTGCAATGCCTGTAATTACTTCAAGAACGCGTGGTGCAATAACGATTTCGCCTTGGTATTCTGTTGTCATAGGCTCTCCTTTTCTAAGAGGGGCAATTAAGCGCGTGATACGTAAGTTCCCTCTGCTGTGTTGATAACAAGTTTTTGACCCGCTTCGATAAAGTCCGGCACGTTGACCACAAGGCCTGTTTCCATTGTCGCTGGCTTACCAGAACCTGTTACAGTCGCACCTTTGATAGATGGTTGTGTTTCAGCAACGACCAGTTCAACAGTTGTTGGCACGGTCACACCGATTACTTCTGTTCCGTAGAATTGGATTTTCACATCTGAGTTTTCCAAAATATAAAGCAATTCTTCTTGAATAGTTGCTACTGGAATTTCATACTGGTCGTAGGTTTCCGTATTCATGAAGTAAGCTGTGTCATCCATTTGGTAAAGGTATTGAGCTGGGACGGTTTCGATGATAGCTTGTTCAAATTTCTCATCTGGACGGTAGGTCGTGTCAAAAGTTGAACCTGTACGCACATCACGCAATTTCATACGCATGATCGTGTTCCCCTTACCTGGTTTGTGGTGACTTGCATCCAAAACCTTAATCAACTTACCTTCCGCTTCGAAGGTCATACCTGCTCTAAGTTTACTTGCTTCAATCATTGTAATGACTACCTCTTAAAATTTTATTTATTCGTTTTATTTTACCACAAACTGACAGATTTCTCAAATGACAATCAATTCTTTGGGTGCCAAAGTCAACACCTTACAACCCGTGTCCGTAATCAGTAGGTCATCTTCGATACGGACACCATATTTGCCATCAAGATAAATACCCGGCTCATCAGTCAAGACCATACCAGCCTTGATTGGCTCGTCAGATTTTCCAAAGTAAGGATATTCGTGAATGTCCAAACCAATCCCGTGCCCAATCCCGTGCGTGAAGTTGGCTCCATAACCAGCCGCATTGATAATCTCACGAGGAATAGCGTCAAACTCACGATAGGTGACACCTTCTTTGGCCTGCTCAATCAAAGCCTTATTGGCCCGCAAGACCACATCATAAATCTCACGCTCTTGATCTGTCACATGACCGATATGGATGGTCCGCGTCATATCGCTGACATAATGCTGGTAATAGCAACCAAAATCCAGCGTTAAGGTCTCACCAGATTGAATTACCTTTTCAGATGCTCTTCCATGAGGCATAGCAGAGCGGTAGCCAGATGCCACGATAAACTCAAATGATGCCCCTTCGGCACCTAGTTGACGCATGCGGTGGTCAAGAAAATGATTGATGTCCATCTCAGTCGTCTGACCTGGTTTGATAAAGTCAAGAACATCAATAAAAGCCTGATCCGAAATTTGACATGCACGGCGAATGGTCGCAATTTCTTTCTCATCCTTAATCATGCGCAAGTCTTCGATAAAGTTTGACATAGCAGCCAGTTGATAACCCTCAAAAATGCTGGTCAGACTTTGATAGAAACCATAGGTCACCTGGCTGTCAAAACCAATGGTTTCAAGCCCATCTTCCTTAATCACCTTTGCAATCTCTTCAAGGGCAAAACGGCTCTCGATAATATCAAAACCTTTAACTGATGCCTTAGCTATCAAGGTATAACGCGAATCAGTCACAAACAAGCGACGCTTGCCACTGATGAAGACAGTCGCCTCGGTCCCCCAAAAACCAGTTAAATAATAAATATTATTTTGCCCTGTCACTAAGATTCCGTCAACCTCTGATTGAGCTAATTTCGCAACAAATTTTTCAACACGCGCTTGCATGATCCACCTCCGAAAATTATATAGGATTATTATAGCAGAAAAATGCAGATAAGAAAAACTACCGTCAAAAAGACAGTAGCCATCACTTAACGCGAACGTAATTCAACTGGTTCTAAGAAAATCAATTGACCTAACTTTGCAGCACCAACAATTCTAGCTTTGATATGTAAATTTGTACCTAAAGGAACACTGTCCGTATCATCTGTAAAATTCAAATCATAGAAGTTCACATTCTCAAACTTCATCGGAATCCCCGTATAATTTGATGTATTTTCGTCTATCCAATCGCCAGTCTCCAACAAGAAATCAAAGCGTGTATCATAATTTCCATAGGGTGCGGTATAGGCAACATGACCATCAAATTCGACAATTTGTCCCTTATACTTTTCTACAAATTCTTTAGCCTTATTCTCGTCGTAATTCGAGGTGACATAAGCAAAATCTGGATTATCAACCGTAATAACTTCTTCCTTAACAGGCTCAGTTACTTCTTCCACAGAGGAACTTGGGGTTGTACTAGCATTGGATGAACTTTCACTGGTCTCTACAGGTTCACTGCTACTTTCCTCAGTTTCGTTATCATATTCTTTAAATGTATGATAGTGGATGGTAATAGGAACATCTTTCTCGAATAAATCTCCCTTTGAAAAAACCTCCTCACCCTTGACAGTAATTTTTTCAATCTCACCATCTTTTGTAAAAATACCAAATGTTAGATCATCAATTTTCTGAGTGGTTACATTTTCAAAACCAGCATCCTCTAACTGCTTTTTCACAGACTGGAAATCCGTATCTTCTGGATTCGCACTCACAGGAATAGCAATCTTATTGGTATCAACATTTTCACTGCTTTCTCCACAGGCAGTCAACATAAAACTTGCTAAAAGTGTTGTCAACAAAAATAGCATTTTCTTCAACATAATAAACTCCTTTGCTTTTTCTTATCCATATTTTACTATATAAATACCAACTTTACAATACATTTTGTAATACAATTTGTAACATTTATTATCCTTCGTTTTCTCTATACACTAATAGTATGGAGGGTGATATGGCTTTTAAATTAAAATCTGATAAAAAAGAGACTGAAATCAAAACAATTCGATTTCCATCCGAGTTAGTTGATAAAATTGAGGAGGCTATTGTCAAAAAAGAAGTTAGTTTTTCCAGTTTTGTCATTCAGGCCTGTAACTATGCCCTGCAAAACATGGATAAAGAAGAGTAAAAAAGAGCCAATCAGCTCTTTTTTCTATGTATTATCTCAACTTACTCTTCAAATACTGGCCTGTAAAGCTGGCTGGGTTAGCTGCTACTTCTTCTGGTGTCCCTGTCGCAACAACGGTACCACCGCCGACACCGCCTTCTGGCCCCATGTCGATAATGTGGTCAGCTGTCTTGATAACATCCAGATTGTGTTCGATGACCAGCACGGTATTGCCATCATCAACAAAACGAGCTAAAACCTTTAACAATTGAGCAATATCCTCGGTATGCAAGCCAGTCGTTGGCTCATCCAGAATATAGAGAGATTTACCAGTTGATCGCTTGTGAAGCTCAGATGCCAATTTCATCCGCTGGGCTTCCCCACCAGATAGGGTGGTTGCTGGCTGACCTAGAGTAACGTAGCCCAAGCCCACATCTTGAATGGTACGGAGTTTGCGCTCAATCTTCGGAATGTGTTTGAAGAACTCGACCGCATCATTGACCGTCATATCAAGGACCTGGGCGATATTTTTCTCCTTGTAGTGTACTTCCAAGGTTTCAGAATTGTAACGGTGTCCATGACAGACTCCGCAAGGAACAAAGACATCTGGCAAGAAATGCATTTCAATCTTGATAATCCCGTCACCAGAGCAGGCTTCACAACGACCACCTTTGACGTTAAAGGAGAACCGTCCCTTCTTGTAACCACGAATTTTGGCTTCATTGGTCTGGGCAAACAAATCCCGAATATCATCGAAGACACCTGTGTAGGTAGCTGGGTTGGAACGCGGTGTCCGTCCAATCGGACTTTGGTCAATATCAATCAAGCGATCCAAGTGTTCTATTCCTGAAATGGACTTGAACTTGCCTGGCTTGTCCGAATTGCGATTGAGCTTCTGGGCAATAGCTTTTTTCAAAATGGAATTGACCAGGGTTGATTTACCAGAGCCAGACACCCCTGTCACCGCCACAAATTTCCCAAGTGGGAAACGAACCGTCACGTCTTGCAGGTTGTTCTCCTTGGCACCTGTCACCTCTAGGAAACGACCATTACCAACACGACGTTCCAAAGGAACTGGAATTTCACGTTTGCCAGACAGGTACTGGCCTGTAATGGATTTCTTGTTTTTTGCTACTTGGGCAGGCGTTCCAGAGGCCACGATTTCTCCGCCAAACACACCCGCACCTGGACCGATATCAATCAGCCAATCCGCCTCCCGCATGGTGTCTTCGTCATGCTCCACCACAATCAAGGTATTTCCCAAATCACGCATTTTCTTAAGACTAGCAATCAGGCGGTCATTGTCCCGCTGGTGCAGACCAATCGACGGCTCATCCAGAATATAGAGGACACCTGACAGGTTGGACCCAATCTGGGTCGCCAAACGAATCCGCTGGCTTTCACCACCAGAGAGCGTACCCGCTGCTCGCGAAAGGGTCAGGTAATTCAAGCCTACGTTATTTAGGAAGGACAGGCGATCCTTGATTTCCTTGACAATTGGTGTCGCAATCGTCGCTTCATTTTCAGACAAGGTCAGATTTTCAATGACTTGCAAATGATCCGCTACGGACAAGTCAGATAACTGCCCGATATGCAGTCCCTGTTCGCCACCGACTTTGACAGACAGGGCTTGGTCATTGAGGCGATAGCCGTGACAGGTTCCACAGGTCAATTCATTCATATAGGCCTTCATAACCGTCCGCGTATAGTCACTGTTGGTTTCACGGTAGCGGCGATTGATATTGGTAATCAAGCCTTCAAAGGGAATATCGATATCACGCACCCCACCAAACTCATTTTCATAATGGAAATGGAATTCTTTACCATCCGATCCATTGAAAATCAGGTTCTTCTCCTCTTCCGTCAATTCCTCGAAAGGCTTGTCCATATCCACACCAAAGTGGTTCATGGCCTGCTCCAACATCTGAGGATAGTAGTTGGAAGAAATAGGATTCCAAGGAGCCAAGGCACCGTCACGCAGGGTCTTGCTGGCATCTGGGACAATCAAATCCGTATCCACTTCCAGCTTCATGCCCAAACCGTCACAATCGCTACAAGATCCAAAAGGAGCATTGAAAGAGAAAAGACGAGGCTCCAACTCGGGCACTGTAAAACCACAAACTGGGCAGGCATAGTACTCAGAGAAAAGCATTTCCTTCTCATCCATGGTGTCAATGATGACATAACCGTCCGCAATTCGAAGAGCAGCCTCAATCGAATCAAACAAGCGAGAACGAATGCCCTCCTTGATGACAATTCGATCGACCACGACCTCAATATTATGAGCCTTGCTCTTGGACAATTCAGGCACTTCAGACACATCATAGACATCCCCATTGACACGGACCCGCACATAGCCATCCTTCTGCACCTTCTCAAAAATGGTCTTGTGTTGACCCTTTTTCTTGCGAACAATCGGTGCTAGAATCTGCAAACGTTGGCGTTCTGGCAATTCCAAAACCTCATCGACAATCTGCTCCACCGAAGAAGCCGCAATGGCCCCGTGCCCATTGATACAGTAAGGCACCCCTACCCGAGCATAAAGCAATCGGAGATAGTCATTGATTTCTGTTGCCGTTCCGACTGTCGATCGTGGGTTACGCGAGGTTGTTTTCTGGTCAATGGAAATAGCAGGGCTGAGACCCTCTATGGAATCCACATCTGGCTTGTCCATGTTGCCCAAGAATTGACGAGCATAGGCAGACAAAGACTCTACATAGCGCCGTTGGCCTTCGGCATACAGAGTATCGAAAGCCAAACTCGACTTACCAGACCCCGACAAACCAGTCACCACCACCAACTTCTCACGCGGAATGGTCACATCAATATTTTTCAAATTATGGGCACGCGCCCCATGAATCACAATATTTTCTTGCATAATTTAAGATACCAAGGCCGTAAAATGCACATTCAAAATAGGGAGATGGTGCAGCCACCCTGGTGACTAGCTATTTTATCTTTTTGACACAGCATTTAGGCCGGGTTCAGTTCCTTTCAAAATCAGCTATAAATAGGCAAGCATCCTATCCAGCATAAAATATACCCCATTATATCACACTTCAAAAAATGTACCTTTGTCAATGATGTGAGACCAAAAAGGTGATTTTGAAGTTATCCATTTGTTAAGCTTTACTAGGAGCT
>NZ_JBIMJS010000018.1:0-48557 GCF_043674225.1 Streptococcus sp. A11 | reverse complement strand
AGAACAGACAGCTGAACCAGTTGAAACAGCTGTTTTTTGGCTAGGTTGGGGTGGCTAACTTCATTATAGAACTTTCGGAAGGATGTGCTCGGTTTTGGGACAAATCATGAAAACGTATTATTTTTCTTTTCAAGGTAAATCCCAACCTTTCTCTCGGGTTTGTGTTATACTGGATAAGTTGCAAGTCTGATACTGGTTAGTTCGCTGCCAGTGGAAATAATTGTTACAAAAAAGTGAGATAAGGTAGCTTCGCACTGCCTTTTAGAAAAGAGAATACATTGAAATTTACTGAATTAAATCTATCAGAAGACATTTTGCTTGCCGTTGAGAAGGCTGGTTTTGAAACGCCGTCACCAATTCAGGAGCAGACTATTCCGCTTGCTTTGGAAGGCAAGGATGTGATTGGTCAGGCCCAGACGGGGACAGGGAAAACCGCAGCTTTTGGTCTGCCAACCCTCAATAAGATTGACATTGACAATCAAGCTGTCCAAGCCTTGATTATTGCCCCAACGCGTGAGTTGGCGGTACAAAGCCAGGAAGAACTCTTCAAATTTGGTCGTGAAAAGGGTGTAAAAGTTCGCTCTGTTTACGGTGGTTCTAGCATTGAAAAACAAATCAAGGCTCTTCGTTCAGGTGCCCACATCGTAGTTGGTACACCTGGTCGTCTCTTGGACTTGATAAAACGCAAGGCTCTCAAGCTTGATGGTGTTGAAACCCTTATTCTTGATGAAGCGGATGAAATGCTTAACATGGGCTTCTTGGATGATATCGAAGCGATCATCGAACGTGTGCCAGTAAGTCGCCAGACCCTTCTATTTTCTGCGACCATGCCTGAGCCAATCAAGCGTATCGGTGTCAAGTTCATGAAAGAGCCTGAGCACGTTAAGATTGCGGCCAAGGAATTGACCAACGTCAACGTGGATCAATACTATATCCGTGTCAAAGAAAATGAGAAATTTGACACTATGACACGCCTCATGGATGTTGACCAGCCAGAATTGTCTATCGTCTTCGGTCGTACCAAACGCCGTGTCGATGAATTGACTCGTGGACTCAAACTGCGTGGCTTCCGTGCAGAAGGGATTCACGGAGATTTAGATCAAAATAAACGCCTGCGTGTTATCCGCGATTTCAAGGGAGATCAAATTGATGTTCTCGTTGCGACAGACGTTGCAGCGCGTGGATTGGATATCTCAGGTGTGACACATGTCTACAACTACGATATTCCACAAGACCCTGAAAGTTACGTACACCGTATCGGTCGTACAGGTCGTGCTGGCCAGTCTGGTCAATCGATCACCTTTGTTTCGCCAAATGAAATGGGTTACTTGGCTATCATCGAAGAGTTGACCAAGAAGCGTATGAAGGGGCTCAAGCCTGCGACCGCTGAAGAGGCTTTTGAAGCCAAGAAGAAAGTTGCTTTGAAAAAGATTGAGCGTGACTTCGCAGACGAGACCATTCGTGGAAACTTTGATAAGTTTAAGAAAGACGCAGTTAAGTTGGCGGCCGAATTTACCCCTGAAGAGCTTGCTCTATACGTACTCAGCCTGACCGTACAAGATCCAGATAGCTTGCCAGAAGTGGAAATCGCGCGTGAAAAACCATTGCCATTCAAGTTTGCACCCGGTCAAGCTAAGGGTAAAGGTGGACGTGGAGGTCGCGACCGTGATCGCGGTGGTCGTCGTGATGGTGACCGCAATCGAGATCGTGGAGGACGCCGTGGAGACCGCAACCGTCGCGATGACAAGTTCAAACGTGATAACCGCCGTCAAGACAACAAAAAACCACACCAACGCACCTCAAGTGAAAAGCAAACAGGCTTCGTAATTCGCAATAAGGGTGAGAGATAAAGTTGAAACTGCTTCCTAATTGGAGCAGTTTTTGTTATACTAGAAGTAGTAAAACAGGAGGGTTGACCATGGGCATTTTGACAATGGATAAAGCCTTTGTATTCTAAAAAACAATACAAAGGAGAAAGACATGATTACTTACAAACAAAATCCTCAACTCGACTTTCAAGCAGTCATTGAAATCTATGATTCAGTTGGTTGGACAAATTATACTGACCGGCCTACCATGTTACAGAAGGCCTTGGAACATAGTCTGCTCGTTCTTGCGGCCTTTGACGGTGACCGTCTAGTGGGTCTCTTGCGAGCAGTTGGTGACGGGCAATCAATCGTTTTTATTCAGGACATCTTGGTTCTGCCAACCTATCAACGACAAGGGATTGGGCGTCATCTTTTGGAACAGGTCATTGCCTATTTCCCAGGTATTTATCAGCTTCATCTCTTGACGGACAATACTGAGAAAACACGGTCTTTTTATGAGGAACTTGGCTTTACAGCTGTTGAAAGATTGGACTGTGTTGCTTATACTTATGTAAAATTAAGAACAATTTAGAAATGGAGAGGCTGGTCGACCAGCCTCTTGCTTTGAGCAGATAATTTGAATTTCAAATCAAAAAGAGTAGAATATAATTATCAATAGTTAGTAACACGGAGAAAAACAATGGCAAGTCTATTAATCGTAAAAGCCCACTTACTTGATGCCCAAAAATCCTACGCCTTACGAGCCTTGGAAGAGTTTCAAACTCGTTACGCCAGTTTGCACCCAGAAGATCAGATAGAAGTAGTGGATGTTTTTGAAGACCAGATTCCAGCCTTGGACAAATCCTTGTTAGCGGCTATGGGAGCAGCTAAAAAAGGCGAGAATATTAGTCCTGAACAAGCAAAGCAATTGGACCGTTACAATGCCTTGACCCAGCAATTTCTTGCAGCTGATAAGATTGTCGTCGTCAATCCTCTCTGGAATCTCAATGTGCCAAGTCAGTTGGTATCTTGGGTCAATACCATCAATGTAGCAGGCCTGACCTTTAAGTATGGTTCAGAAGGCTCTATCGGTTTGGTCAAGGACAAAAAGCTCCTGCACATCCAGTCCAATGGTGGTGTTTATGCAGGTCAGGATCCAGCTGCCCAGTACATCAAGTCTATCTTTGAATTTTTAGGCTTTGAAGATATTCATCAAGTCTTTATCGAAGGGCAATCGGCTGATCCGAGCCAGGCTCAGGCTATTTTTGAAGAGGCAATGGCTAAAATTGATCGGATTTTAGAAAGATTTTAAACCAAAACCTCGACCTATTTGGGTCGAGGTTTTTTTGTCATTTCTGCGATGTAGTCTAACTTGCTCTGCCGACTGCGTTTCTTAAACAAAGCCTCGGCAGACATGGCTTCCTGCTTGCTGGAAAAGGCTTCTTGGTAGACCAGGCTGACAGGCAAGCGTGCGCGGGTGTACTTGGCCCCTTTCCCACGATTATGGGTAGCAAGCCGCTTCTCCACATCAGTCGTGTAACCAGTATAAAGACTCCCATCAGCACATTCTAAAACATAAAAATAGGCTTTATTTTCCATAATAAATCTCATGAATAGCAGGAGTATAGTCGCCGTTTTCCTCATGGACAACCAGAGGTGGCAGGATATGCAGCCCGTCCACCGAGCCGTCCTTGATTGCCTCAATCAACAACATATTGGCCTCCTTGCTGGCCTTGGGATAGACAAACTGGATGCGTTTGGGAGCTAGTTTGTAGGTTCTCAGCGTGTCCAAAATATCTAAAAATCGGTCGGGTCTGTGGACCATGGCCAAGCGACCATTGGACTTGAGCACCTGTTGGGCCATCTGACAAATGCTGTCTAGGTTGGTTGCAATCTCGTGTCTGGCTAGCAGGTAATGCTCGCTTTCATTGAGGTTTGACTCTTTATCTACCTTGAAGTAGGGAGGATTGCAGAGCATCAAATCAACCTTGGACCGCAGATCATACTGGGGTAGATTTGCCAAGTCATCATTGATAACGGAAAGTTGTTCCTCCAGACCGTTGAGGACAATGGAACGGCGGTTCATATCCGCCAAGCGTTCCTGTAATTCAACCTGAATAATCTGGGCCTTGGTGCGTGTAGAGGCAAAGAGCCCCACCGCCCCATTTCCGCTACAAAGATCAACAATTAGCCCCTTCTGAGCAGGCATTTTTGGAAAGCGAGAGAGGAGGACGCTGTCAATCGAGTAGCTAAAAACCTCCCGATTTTGAATAATCTGAACATCTGTCGAGAAGAGCTGGTCAATCCGCTCTCCGTCTAATAAAACTGGATTGTGCATGAGATTATTATAGCATATCGCAGGCTGTTTAGGTGGGGAAGGAAATACGGAGGTCTAGATTTTTCTTTCAAATGGATTTTTTAAAACAAGTTTGTTTACAATTGTAGTCAAATGTTGTACAATATAATTACAAATGTAGTCGAAGGAGAAATTCTATGAAAAAAATGACCCTGCCTGTTCAAGGAATGACCTGTGCCACCTGTGCCTTGACGGTCGAGAAGGCTGTCGGGAAATTAGTAGGAGTAGAGGAAGCCAGCGTCAATTTGGCAACTGAAAAATTGAGTGTCAGTTTTGATGAAAATGTCTTGAGCCTTAGCGACATTGGTCATGCAGTTGAAAAGGCTGGTTATGGCTTGGTCCGCAACCTTATCACAGAAACCTATGCTATTGAGGGCATGACCTGTGCTTCCTGTGCCATGACGGTAGAAAAGGCGCTAGGGAAACTGGCTGGTATGGAAGAAGTGGCTGTCAATCTGGCAACGGAAAAGGCAACGATGACATATGACAAGGATCGCTTAGATGCAGCTGCGATTCTGTCTGCCGTTGAAAAAGCTGGCTACAAGGCTGTCTTGCCACAAACAAATTCGCTTGTTACAGCTGTCGATAGTAAGGAACAACATCAATCAGATTTGTGGTCCCGTTTTATCTGGTCAACTGTGTTCACCCTGCCCTTACTCTATATCGCCATGGGGCCAATGTTACCGGGTGGTGGTTTACCTTTACCTGTCTTTCTTCATCAACCCTTGACTTTCGCCTTGGTTCAACTATTTCTGACTCTGCCGGTCATGTATATCGGGCGCGCCTTCTACCAAAAAGGTTTTAAGACACTGTTTGCAGGCCATCCCAATATGGACAGCTTGATTGCGGTGGGAACTAGCGCAGCTCTTGTGCAAGGTCTGATTATGACGGTTCTGATTGCGAGAGGCCAAGCGGATCTGTCGCATGGGCACCCCGAGCTCTATTTCGAGTCTGCCGCTGTGATTTTAACCTTGATTACCCTTGGGAAACACATGGAGGCCCTGTCCAAAGGATGGACGTCCGATGCCATCAAGAAATTGATGAACCTAGCTCCTAAGACAGCCAGACTAATCCGCGACGGGCAAGAAATCACCCTTCCCTTGGAACAAGTCCAAGTTGGGGATGTCTTGCAGGTCCGTCCGGGTGAACAAATTCCAGTTGACGGAAAAGTTCTCCAAGGTCAATCGACCGTGGATGAGTCTATGCTGACGGGAGAAAGTTTGCCGGTCAAAAAAGCAGTCGGTGATAGCGTAGTGGGTGCCACACTCAATCAGCATGGTGCCTTTCAAATGCAAGCGACCAAGGTTGGAGCAGATACGACTCTGGCACAAATTATTCGGCTGGTTGAAGAGGCACAGGGTTCTAAAGCGCCCATTGCCCAGCTGGCTGACCGTGTTTCAGCGGTTTTTGTGCCGATTGTTATGGTCCTGGCCCTCCTATCTGGGTTAGCATGGTGGACCTTGGGGCAAGAGCCTTGGATTTTCTCTCTTTCCATCACTATTTCAGTGCTGGTCATTGCCTGTCCTTGTGCTCTGGGGCTTGCGACACCGACGGCTATTATGGTCGGGACTGGTAAGGGGGCGGAAAATGGTCTCCTCTTCAAGTCTGGTCAAGCCGTTGAGGTCCTTCAAAAGGTCGACACCATCGTTTTTGACAAGACGGGAACCATTACCCAAGGCAAACCTCAAGTGACGGACATGACAGTTTTCAGTTCTGCCACTGAGGAAGAAGTTCTCCAGCTGGCAGCAAGTGCGGAGCAATACTCTGAGCATCCGCTGGCTCAAGCCCTGCTCAAATCCGCAGAGGACGCTGGATTATCTCTTCTCCCTAGTCAGGATTTCCAAGCCCTTTCCGGTCGCGGTTTGTCGGTGAAAATAGCAGAGCAGACTATTTTGTTGGGCAATGAAAAGCTGATGAAGGAGTCTGGGATTGCGCTTGGCTCTGCCATTGCGACAGCAGAAACCTACGCCAACCAAGCCAAGACGCCTGTCTATCTGGCAGCAGACGGACACTTGTTGGTAGTCATTGCCATTGCTGACCAAGTAAAACCATCCAGTCACGCAGCCATCCAGGCTTTGCACCAGATGGGATTGGACGTGGTCATGCTGACAGGAGACAATGAGAAAACAGCTCAGGCCATTGCTGACCAAGTGGGAATTGATACCGTCATCAGCCAAGTCTTGCCAGAGGATAAGGCCAATCAGGTCAAGATCCTACAAGCCCAAGGCAAGCAGGTAGCTATGGTCGGAGACGGCATCAATGATGCTCCTGCCTTGGCCCAAGCCGAGGTTGGTATTGCCATTGGTTCTGGTACTGATGTCGCTATTGAAACGGCAGACCTGGTTCTCATGCACAGTGATTTGATGGATGTTCCTAAGGCTGTTCGACTGAGCCAATTGACCATGAAAACCATCAAGCAAAATCTCTTCTGGGCCTTTGCCTACAATGTCATCGGCATTCCGATTGCCATGGGCCTCCTCCATCTCTTCGGCGGTCCCCTTCTCAATCCAATGCTGGCTGGAGCAGCCATGGCCCTCAGCTCTGTATCTGTCCTGCTCAATGCCCTGCGTTTGCGGACCAGAAAATTGATTTAAGCAAATTTGTGTCAATTTCTACATCTTTAGTCAAATTAGTGGTAATTTTTTCAAAAAACGCTTACAATGGGTATAGCAATCGGAAGGAGATTGAAAAATGACGACATTTATTGGAAAAGAAGTGACCCTAGTAGGTCCACGTTTGCAGGTTGGTGACAAGGCGCCTGACTTTGTCCTCATGGACAATGAACTCAATCTCAAGAGTCTCAAGGACTATGGCAAGAAGACCAAGATTATCAGCGTCGTGCCGTCCATTGATACAGGTATTTGTGATACCCAGACCCGCCGTTTCAATGAAGAGCTGGCTGGAATGGAAGACACAGTGGTTATCACGGTTTCAGTCGACCTGCCATTTGCCCAAAAGCGCTGGTGTGGAAATTCTGGCCTGGAGTCTGCAGTGACCCTGTCCGACTATTATGATCATGCCTTTGGAAAATCCTATGGCCTTCTCATGCAGGAGTGGAACCTCTTGGCGCGTGCGGTCTTTGTCCTCAATGCCGACAATGAAATCACCTACGTAGAATACCTGGACAATGTCAACGAACACCCAGACTATGAAGCGGCTTTAGAGGCTGTCAAATAAAAGAATATAACGGTGTCTGAACAGGCATCGTTTTTTTGTCAGCAAAAAGCCACCATTTTCGAGGTGGCTTATTTTCGCTTGTATGTTTGTAGGACTTTAGCAGTTGCTAATCGGATAAAGGTCAGATAGAAACCTGTCACTCCAACCATTACCAGCAGGAGTTTCTGTAATTGTTCCCTGATAGATATGGTAGAGAGAGTGTTTGTGCCGACTAGTAGAGGATAGTCTTCTTGGAAGGTAAATTGGAACTGCTGTGCCAATAGAAGCAGCATGAACAGGATGAGGGCATAGATAGCAACTTGGAGGAGAAAAGCAAGTAAGGTCAGGCTAGTGGCATATTGACCAGGGGATAGTCCGTTGATAAAGAGGAGGCCACGATGTTTGGAAAGGTCAGTCATGAGGAGCCAGACTATCAAAGAGCAAACGACAAGGGGGATGATGTAGATACTAGCTGGAAGAAATTGTAACAAGGTCAGATAAAAGTCCTTGGGAGCAGTAGGGTAGTGAAAGGTAAGAGTTTGCTCTAGAACTTTTTTATAGACTGTGATACGTTCTGCCAGTTCACTACTCGTAAAATGATTGACTCTATTTCCCTTTGCCTCCCAGTTTTGCAAGGTCTGGTAGAGTTCTAACTCCGTTCCCAAGACCTCTTGACTTTTGCCTTGGATATGTTCCTTTTCTAAGTAGGTGGTCGCCAGTTCCAAGAGTTTTTTATAATAATCCGTGCTTTCATGGTCTAAGGCTTGGGCTTCATTATCATCAGAGTACAAGACCATTTCAGCTTCTTTTTTGACTTGTGTGATACGGGTTCGATCCTCAAAGCGCAGGTTTTCGGCCTCTAGGACATTCCGATAGGACAGGGCAAATGGGATGAGGGCGATAGCGGTTATCAGGGATAGAAAAATAGCATTGCGTTTCAGTCGTAGGATGAAAAGGGACAGTAGCTTCATGGTCAGACCTCCCTATTCAAATAGTTCTTTATAAATCTCTTCGGACTGGTGTTCCTGAAGTGTAATTTCCAGAATTTCCACCTGACAGGTCATGACTTGGTCTAGGTAGAAATGCAGACTATGAACACTGGTATCTAGCTGAATGCTATCATTGGCCAAAGTCAGTCCCTTCATTTGCCCAAGTTTCTGATACACTGTCTGATTGTCACTAGTCTGAATGGCATATTGTCGCCCAACCTGTTCCAGTTTCCACTCAATGATTTTTCCCTGTTTAAGAAAGAGCAGTTGGTCGGTTAGTTGGTCCACCTCGTTTAATTGGTGGGAAGACACGATAATGGTTGAGCCATTCTTGGCTAGTTTCTGGAGCAATTTTCTGGTCTGGATGTAGCTGGTCGGGTCCAAGCCGTTCAAGGGTTCATCCAAGAGCATGACCTGGGGCTTGTTCATAATACCGATTGCCAGCAGGAGATGTTGTTTCATCCCCAGTGAATAATTTTTGACAGGAATGTTCACGTAATCACGGATTCCGATTTCTTGGATGACTTCCTCAATCCGCTCTTTGGGTAACCCTTGGATAGTTTGGACCAATCGCAAGTGTTCCAGTCCAGTCAATTCAGGGTAGAGGACACGGTTGTCCTGCAGGTAGGAAAAGGTTTGGTAGACAGTTGGATTATCGCGCTTCTTGCCGTTTATAGAAATCTCTCCCGAATCAAAGGTTTGCAGGTTGGCAATGCAGTCTAGGAGGGTTGTCTTTCCAGAACCGTTTGGTCCAATCAAGGCCCAGATTCCAGGTTCCACCAGTTCTAGGTTTAGCTGGTCTAGTATTTTCTTTTTTCCGTAGGATTTGCACAAATTGTGAATGGATAATCGCATGGTTAGACCTCACTTTTTCTTGTCAGGAGATAGAATTGCAGGATATAGATGAGCAGGTTACTGATGAGAAGAACCGTAAAGACTTTTGGAATGCTGTATCCTGTTAATTGTTGGTAGATGATAGCACTTCCGTCTGCCAGATTGCCTGCGTTCCAAAGGCTGAATGGATTGAAGATATGGGGATAGAAGTTGGCAGAGATGACAAGTCCTAGTGTGACAACCAGTCCAGCCAGTCCATTTTTTAAGACTCTAGCCGAGGTCTGTGCCAGTCCCAGCAAAAATAGAAGGTAGAGATAGTGCATGCCACAGGCCAGCAAGATGACTTGGTAAATAGGTTTGATAGTTGTGGTGATAAAACTGTAAGCCAGTCCCCTACTGCTATAGGTGGTAACGGGATAGATCCAGCTACTATTGCCATTTAGCAAAAAAGCGATGAGAAAATGGCTCAGATAGAGGGTGAGAAAGAGGGCAGTATATAGTGTTAGGAAGGCTAGGTATTTATTGGTTGTCATTCGAATTCTAGTCAACCCCAGGGTCTGTAAGAGGCGAATCTGTCGGCTGGTTCCCTGCTGGTCTTTGATGAAAAAATTGGTGAAAGCCAGGAGAAAGAGGGGAAGGGTGATGACAAGGCCTAGCTGTTTTTGCCCCTGCCAGATTTCATGACTGGTTCCTTTTAAGGCCTGCTGGCCCAGGCTCTTGACGATTTCTCTATCTGTTGGTGTTTTGGGATTTTCAAAGGCTGTTAGGTAAAGATTGATTGGAAAGGCTGAGGGTATCTCCTTTTCTAGCAGATACTTGGAAATCAAGAAGGTATTTTCGATGGTTTGTGGGGTAAAATCATAGCTTTGGTAGGAAAGGCTGATGTATTGACCATCCTTCTGATAGTGCTGGATATTTTTCTCATAAAAATAGGTCCAGTCCTCCTTCTTGACCGCTTCAATCTCCTTCTGGTGGTTGGCAATATAGTTTGTAAAGAATGTTTTTTCAGCCTGGTAATCCTCTTCACTGAGAGTTTGAGTCTGATACTGTGTTTCTAAATCTTGTATGATATTTTCAAAATTTTGGATAGACTCTTCATAGTGTTGGATGACCTTTAATTTGACCTGGCGATTGTGGTAGCCTGCTAGAAAGGAACTAGACAGGATAGCAATCAACATGACCAAGATAGCGAATAAGTTTTTCTTGCTACGGAAAAATAGCTTTCCTTCAATTTGAAACATAGATACCTCCAAAAGAGAAGAGATTGTAAGGGCGGGCAGGTTTTAATTTTTATCTAGAGATAGTTCCTGAATAGTAGGCTAAGTAATTGCCGTCACTAGTTTTTGATAATCGGTTAAGCGTAAATCGCCAGAATATCTTATCTATATACTATTATATATAATCATCTGAAAATCGTCAATAAAAAATGAAAAATTTAATATAAAAATTACGAAATTCATTTTTAAATAGTGTATAATATTATTAAATAAATTTGGAGTATGTTATGAATAGTATATGCGGTAGTCGTTTTAAGCAACGAAGAAAAGAACTTGGACTGACTCAGAGTGCCTTAGCTAAGGATATTTGTGAGCAGAGTTTGATTAGTAGAATCGAAAATACCAACCTTTCTCCCTCATCGGAAATCCTTTTTCTACTGTCTAATAGGCTGGGTGTGACTATGAATTATTTTTTTGAGGAATTTGTTCAAGAAAGTAGACATAGCATTGGAAAAATACGAACTATTTTCTCCCAACAATTGCTTCTCAGAAATTATGAAATTGTAGAGCAATTGTATGTGAAAGAGGTGAAAAGCAGACACTTATTGAATGAGGAAGATAAGGCCTATTTAGACTATATTTTTACCTTGGTTCAATTTTACCTATACAATGAAAGAGATTTTGCGACAAAAGAGTTTGATAGACTAAGTGCTATTATCGCTCCTCATTACTATTTTTATTTAGATTTTTTGAACAGTTACACTATTTTTTTAGGTGAAGTTGGTGAAGATGACAAATATATGGAGTTGGTCAGCAATGTAAAATCAGAGGTGAATAAGCTTGATTTATCAATCAATACCGACTTTCAAGCCTATATAAAGATTGGTTACAATTATGCTAGATTTCTTCTAAAACGGAAACAGACGAACGTAGCTTTAGATGAAGTGACAGAACTGATTAACCAATTGAATGCTTATAATAGTAGTTTTTTATTGCCAGATTTACTATGTTTGTTGGGGAATATCAGCAAAGGCTTATTGAGAGAAGATGAAGTTTTAGATTTGTATGAGCAGGCACTAGTTTTATACAAGTTACAAGGAAATACAAAGTTATATTTATCATTGAAGAATTTTTTAGTAACAATGGGTAAGGAAATATAGTGAAAAATTAGTTATATCAAAAAGGAGGTATGTATGAAACGGATAGTTAAATTTGTGTGTCTGCTTCTCGCAATCACAATAGTAATCTTTCCTGTAAAGAGGATTGTAACGAGAACTTCTGACGGATTTGATCCTGGGGTCATCAATATTATGAAAAAGTAAGGGACTTGAATATCTTTGTCTAATTTGATATACTGAATTCAATAATTCAAAGGAGGGTCTTTTATGGAAAAGACACAGATTATTCAAGACGTTTTGGCCCTCATTCAAGACTTGAATCAGGCCTTTCAAGCAGATAAGCTGGGGACAGTTGATGAACAACGGTTCCAGCATAATTTGACTGAGACGATACGCCTATTGTCGGAGGCCAAGTCGGTCACCAATTCAGAACTGATTGCGATTGAGAAGTTCTACCGTTCGACTAGCTTTTTGGTTGGACTAGGCGACCTGCGGTTGAGTGAGACTAGCAGGCAGGCTTGGAAGGCTTTTGACCGCTACTACTACCAGACCATCAGAGAAGAATTGAAACTCTATGGTGGCTCTGCTATTGCCCAAGTATAATAGTTGATCAGAGAGGGTGACAATCCCTCTTTTGTGCTATAATAAAGAATAAGAATATAGTTGTTAGAAAGAGAAGAAGCGAGGTGTGCCATGTCCTATATCCAAGTAAAGAATTCGTCAAAATACTACCAAATGGGGGATGCGACCATTGTGGCCAATGACGGTGTGTCCTTTGAAATTGAGCAGGGTGAGCTAGTCATCATTCTCGGCTCGTCTGGTGCGGGTAAGTCCACTCTGCTCAATATATTAGGTGGCATGGACAGCAATGATGAGGGAGAGGTTTGGATTGACGGTGTGGACATCGCCAAGCTGTCCAGTCATGAATTGACCAACTATCGCCGAGATGACGTTGGCTTTGTCTTCCAGTTTTATAATTTAGTCGCCAACCTGTCCGCAAAGGAAAATGTGGAGTTGGCAGCAGAAATCGTCAAGGATGCCTTGGATGCTGAGGAGGTCTTGGAACAGGTCGGACTCGGTCACCGTATCAATAATTTCCCCGCTCAGCTTTCAGGCGGCGAACAACAACGTGTGGCCATTGCCCGTGCCGTTGCAAAAAAGCCTAAAATCCTTCTCTGTGATGAACCGACAGGTGCTTTGGACTACCAAACTGGTAAGCAGGTCTTGCAAATCCTACAAGATATGTCCCGCAAGCAAGGTGCTACGGTGATTATCGTGACCCACAATAGCTCACTGGCTCCCATTGCCGACCGAGTGATTCGAATGCGGGATGCGCGTGTGCATGAGATTGTTCTCAATCCTTATCCCCAGGACATCGCCAGTCTGGAGTACTAGGAGGTGGCTATGAAAAAGAAGATTTATTGGAAGGACATTGGTCAGGCCCTGACGACTTCCAAGGGGCGTTTCCTGTCTATCTTTAGCCTCATGATGCTTGGAGCTCTTGCTCTGACAGGGCTCAAGGTCACGGCCCCAAATATGGAGAGAACTGCCCAGGCGTATTTGCAAGAGCATCAAACCATGGACTTGGCCGTCCTATCTGGTCTGGGAATTTCTCGGGATGACATCAAGGAGCTAGAGTCCGTCGAGGGTGCGCGGGTTGAGGCTGGATATTTTAAGGATGTGACTCTTGAAAAGGATCAGGCAGTTCGCCTCTTTTCGGCCAGTCCGACCATTTCAGGCTATCAGCTCTTGGAAGGAAATTTTCCCAAGCAAAAAGACGAAATTGCCCTGTCACCCTCGCTTCAATCATCCTTCAAAATCGGTGACAGGATAGACATGACGGAGCCAGACAAGGGTGGAACCATTCTCACGCAAAACCAGTTCAAGGTAGTTGGCTTTGTGGCCTCTTCGGAAATCTTGGACAACACGACCATGGGTCTGGCCTCTAGCGGTAATGGACAGCTGGCTGGCTACGGTCTGGTCATGGAAGAAGCCTTCGACTCGGACGTTTATACCATTGCCCGGATCCGCTACGATGATTTGGCAGGCTTGGATTATGCCAGTCCAGCCTATGAAGACAAGTTGGAGCAGCACCAGGAAGACTTGGAAAAGCTCCTGTCTGATAACGACGAGCTCCGTTTGGCCAGCATCCAGTCGGAAGGCCATGAAGAGATTGCCAAGGGAGAGCAGGATATTTCTAAGGCCAAGGCTGATTTGGAAAAGGCAGAGCAGGACCTCCAGTCTGGTAAAGAGCAGCTGGAAACGGGTAGGTCAGAATTTGCCCGTGGCAGAGCCAAGATTATCCAATCTGAAGCAGAATTGCAAGCGGCCTATGACCAACTCATGGTCAGCAAGGCCCAATTAGAAGCTAGCAAAGCAGAGTTGGATGCCAGCAAGCTCCAGCTGGACCAGACTGGTGCCTTCCTAGAAGAAAACTATGCCCAGCTGGAAGTATCTGCCAATCAGCTTAACCAGGCCAAGGCTCAGCTGGATGCAGACCTAGAAAAATTGGATCCCAATGCTGCGGATTACGACACAGCCTATCAGACCTACATGTCAGGCTACAGCCTCTACCAAGCTAAGTTAGGCGAGTACGAGGCAGGTCTTGCCAGCTTCAATGAATGGAACGCCCAGCACCAAGCAGGTCTAGCCCAATACCAGGCGGGTCTGGCCCAATACGAGCAAGGTCTGGCAGCCTATCAGGCTGGTTTCGCTGATTATGAATGGGGGGCTAGTCTTCTGGAATCATCCAGTCTGACCCTCAATCAAGAGGCTCTCCGTCTCAATCAGGCGGACCAGGACTTGAACCAGGTCCAAGCAGAGCTCAGCAGTAAAAAAGCAGATGCCACCAAGGACATCAAGGAGGCCGAGGATGAATTGGCCCATGCCAAGGAAGACTTAACCAAGCTGGAGAAATCACCCTATCAGGTCTTTACTCGGTCCAGCCTACCAGGTGGAGACGGCTATACGACCTACAGCAATGCTACTCGCTCTATTGCCGCAGTGGGTAATGTCTTTCCAGTAGTCCTCTATCTGGTAGCGGCCCTGGTTACCTTTACCACTATGGCTCGATTTGTCGACGAGGAGCGCAGCCAGTCGGGTCTCTTCAAGGCCCTGGGCTACACCAACCGTCAGATTATGACCAAGTTCATCCTCTATGGTCTAAGTGCCGGTCTATTGGGCACCTTGGTTGGTATTTTGGCAGGCAATTTCGTCCTGTCGCCCATGATTTCGGATATCATCACCAAGACCACGGTGATTGGCCCTGCCAAGCTCCATTTCTATCCCCTCTGGACCCTGCTAGCCCTGGTCCTGTCCCTCATTTCCTCGGTCCTGCCGGCCTATCTGGTGGTCCACCGGGAACTCAAGGAAAAGCCAGCCCATTTGCTCCTGCCCAAACCTCCAGCAGCGGGTTCCAAGATTCTTTTGGAGAAGTGGCAGGCAGTCTGGTCTCGTCTCAGCTTTACTCACAAGGTGACGGCCCGCAATATCTTCCGCTACAAGCTCCGCATGCTCATGACCATCTTTGGCGTGGCCGGCACCGTTGCCCTCCTCTTTGGCGGTCTGGGGATTCGCTCCTCTATCTCTGGGGTGGTCGATCGCCAGTTTGGGGACCTGCTCCATTATGACCTACTGGTGGTGGAAAATGGCAGAGCTTCTGAGGAGGACTTGGACAAGCTGACTGCCTTTCTCCTGTCAAACCAGGTCCGCCAGTCCTTGCCAATTGCCTTTGAACAGACCAATCAGACCCTGCAGATTGGCGATGTGAGAAAAAAACTGTCTGTCGGTATCTATGTGACGGACAGAGAGGATATAGGAAATCTGGTCAGCCTGGAAAATAAGGCTGGTCAGTCCATCCAGCTTAGTGGCAGGGGCATTGTCCTAACGGAAAAACTGGCCCAGCTCTACGGTGTCGGAAGGGGTGATAAGCTCAAGCTGACTCTGGAAGATGAGCAAGTGACCGTCCGTGTGGCCGATGTAGCCGAGATGTATGCAGGTCACTTCATCTATATGACGGACGCCTACTATGAGCAGGTGACGGGCAAGCGGCGGACGGCTAATGGCTATCTGGTCCAGCTCAAGCAGGGGCAAGTCGACCAGGTCCAAGATACAGCCAGTCAGCTCCTAGCCATGCCTGGAGTCAAGAGTCTGGTGCAAAATACTTCGCTCATGAACATGCTGACGGCCATGGCAGGCTCCTTGCAGTCGGTCATGACCATCTTAGTGGTTCTCTCTATCCTGCTGGGCTTGGTCATCCTCTACAATCTGACCATCATCAACATGTCCGAGCGAATCCGGGAGCTGTCTACCATTCGGGTGCTGGGATTCCACAATAAGGAAGTGACCATGTATATCTACCGGGAAACCATTGCCCTGTCCTTGATTGGCGTGCTGGTCGGTCTGGTATCAGGTTTTTACCTGCACCGCCTGCTCCTGGCCATGATTGGCTCAGACTCCATTCGCTTTAATCCTCATGTGGGTGCAGAAGTCTACATCATCCCTGTCCTAGCCATAGTGGGCATTCTGGCAGGCCTGGGCTGGTATGTCAACCACCAGCTCAGAAAGGTCGATATGCTGGAAGCCCTCAAGTCAGTGGAGTAGAATTTATTTGATGAAACCTTCAGGAAGTCCTAGCAGCCTAGCTAGGATTTTTCTTTTTCCAGCCCTCCCCAGCCCACCAAAACCTCTTTTTCATGCTATAATAGACCTATGAATAAAAACAAGCTTTTACTAATCGACGGCTCTTCTGTAGCCTTTCGTGCTTTCTTTGCACTCTACAACCAAATTGACCGTTTTAAGAGTCCGACTGGGCTCTACACCAACGCGATTTATGGCTTTAACCTCATGCTGGACCACATGATGAAGCGGATTGAGCCGACCCACATTCTTGTGGCTTTTGATGCTGGAAAGACCACCTTCCGGACGGAGATGTACGCCGACTACAAGGCGGGCCGCGCCAAGACACCGGACGAGTTCCGCGAGCAGTTTCCTTTTATCCGCCAGATGCTGGATGCCATGGGGGTCAAGCACTATGAGCTGGCACAGTACGAGGCAGATGATATTATCGGTACCTTGGACAAAATGGCAGAGCGGATAGACACTCCTTTTGATGTAACCATTGTCAGCGGTGACAAGGACTTGATCCAGCTGACAGATGAAAATACGGTTGTGGAGATTTCCAAGAAAGGCGTGGCAGAATTTGAGGAATTTACCCCAGCCTACCTCATGGAAAAAATGGGGATTACCCCAGTCCAGTTTATCGACCTCAAGGCCCTCATGGGGGATAAGTCGGATAATATCCCTGGCGTGACTAAAATCGGTGAAAAGACGGGTCTCAAGCTCCTCATTGAACACGGCAGCTTAGAGGGGATTTACGAAAATATCGACAGCATGAAGGCCTCCAAGATGAAGGAAAACCTCATCAACGACAAGGACCAGGCCTTCCTGTCTAAGACCCTTGCGACCATTGATACCAATGCTCCGATTGAAATTGGCCTGGACGACATTGCCTACACTGGTCCAAATATTGAGGAGCTGGCTCAATTCTACGATGACATGGGCTTTAAGCAACTCCGGGCCCAGCTGGGAGTGACCGAGACCCAAGAGGAAGTAGTACTGGATTTCCAAACGGTTACAGATGTGACGGCTGATATGCTTAAGAAGGACCAGTTCTTCTATTTTGAGATTCTAGGTGAAAATTACCACCGAGAGGAAATTGTTGGCCTGGCCTGGGGCGATAAGGACGGGATTTATGTCGGTGGTCCAGAATTACTGGACAGTCCTATCCTGCGTGATTTCTTGGAACATCAGACCATTAAGACCTATGATTTCAAACGTGGTAAGGTTCTCTTGGCTAGAAAGAGCCTGAACCTTCCTCTTGCCAGCTTTGACAGTCGCTTGGCCAAGTATCTCCTGTCAACAGTTGAGGACAATACCTTGACCACCATTGCCAACCTCTACGGTCAGACTAGCTTGGTGCCAGATGAGGCGGTCTATGGTAAGGGAGCCAAATTGGCCCTACCAGCCCGTGAGGAATTCTTCTCGCATCTGGCTCGTAAGGTCCAGGTCTTGATTGAGACCGAGCAAGCTATGCTGGCAAAACTCGAAGAACATGAGCAATTGGCGCTCTTCTACGAGATGGAATTGCCCCTGGCGGATGTCCTTGCCAAGATGGAAATTGCCGGTATCAAGGTAGAAAAAGAGACTCTCCAAGCCATGCAGGCTGAAAATGAAGTCTTGATAGAGCAGCTGACCAAGGAAATCTATGATTTAGCTGGTCAAGAATTTAATATAAATTCGCCTAAGCAGCTGGGCACCATTCTCTTTGAGGATATGGGCCTACCATTGGAATACACTAAAAAGACCAAGACAGGCTACTCAACAGCAGTGGATGTCTTAGAACGTCTTGCCCCAATTGCCCCAGTTGTTTCCAAGATTTTGGACTACCGTCAGATTACCAAGCTCCAGTCTACCTATGTCATCGGTTTGCAGGAAGCCATCTTAGAAGACGGGAAGATTCATACCCGCTATGTCCAGGACCTGACCCAGACAGGGCGTCTGTCTTCAACAGACCCCAACCTGCAGAATATTCCGGTCCGCCTGGAGCAGGGTCGTCTCATTCGTAAGGCCTTTGTGCCTTCGCTGGAAGACAGCGTTCTTCTGGCATCGGACTATTCGCAGATTGAGCTCCGTGTCCTGGCCCATATTTCCCAGGACCAGCACTTGATTGAGGCCTTCCAGCAGGGGGCAGACATTCATACCTCGACAGCTATGCGGGTCTTTGGCATTGAAAAATCAGAAGATGTGACAGCTAACGACCGTCGCAATGCCAAGGCTGTCAACTTTGGTGTGGTCTACGGCATTTCTGACTTCGGACTTTCTAACAACCTCGGAATCACGAGAAAAGAGGCTAAGAATTACATCGACACCTATTTCGAACGCTTCCCTGGTATCAAGAATTACATGGAGACCATCGTTCGCGAGGCGCGTGACAAGGGGTATGTCGAGACCATTTACAAGCGCCGCCGTGAGTTGCCAGACATCAATTCTCGCAACTTCAACGTCCGAAATTTTGCCGAGCGGACAGCCATCAACTCTCCAATCCAAGGATCCGCTGCTGATATCCTCAAGGTGGCTATGATTAACTTGGACAAGGCCCTGACCGAGGCTGGTCTATCTACCCGCATGCTCCTTCAGGTCCATGATGAGATTGTTCTGGAGGTACCAATGGCAGAGCTGGAAACGGTCAAAGCTATGGTTAAGGAAACGATGGAAAGCGCCATTGCCCTGTCTGTGCCACTGCTTGCGGATGAAAATGCCGGTCAGACCTGGTATGAAGCTAAATAAGAAAGGAAATAACGTGAAAAAATCAATTCTTCTACTTGCCTTGTTTAGTGTGATTCTCGTTGGCTGTGGCCAGAAGAAAGAAAACAAGGGAACCAATCCTTCGGGTGATGATTTCTCAACTCAATTGCCTATTTTAAAAGAAAAACAAGACACCACAAATGAACAGTTCAATGTTCTTGTCAATGTCCCAGTCGTTGCTGTCAATGACAATCCGCCAGCTGATGAGACGCAAAAAGGTCACAAGATACATGCGGCCAACAATGGTGTTGCGGAACGTGATGAAAACGGCAATATCAAAGAAAATTGGCGCTACTATGATGTGCCTGCCAACTGGACCATCAATAAAGAAAACACAGAAGATGAGATCCTAGCTGCGGTTTACGATGTCAAGGAAGGCGCTAACAACTACATGGTTCAACTCTACAATATCAATGCTTTCAACAAGTCACCACTGGAAGAAGGTGTTAACATGAACGAAGAAGAGTTGGCTGCCCGTATGGCGGAAACCAACCACAATTTCATTGAGCAGTCAGTTGTGACCATCAATGACCAGGAGTGGAAGGCCGGTCGTCAGATTATGAACGATCAAAAAATGGCCCGCCTGACCTTCTATCGGATGGAATCAACTGGAGAGTATGATGATTCTGTTGTTGTAGGCTCTATCTACTACTCGTTGGATCCAGGCTTGGACAAGGACCGGACAGCACTCAAGAAAGCTATCGGTCAGCTTAAGGATGTAGTTTATTCCCTTTCTAAGAAATAAGAATACTCAGAGGACGACTATGATGCAAGAATGGCTGCAAACACGGACCTATGGGCAAATGATTCTGTTGGGAGTAGAACTTACATTTCTGAGATTCCTACTGGCCCGCCTGACCAAGATGGCCTATCTGGCCAATATAGGTCTGGCTGCTACGGCAGTTTTGATGGCCCTCTTTCCCCAAATGCCAGGTCGTTCGATACTGAGCAAGAGAGAAGTCAGGCTTATCCGCCAGGTGTGCCTGCTTGACCTCTTGATTTTCCTATTTGTCTATCATTATCACTCTTAAAAGGAGGTAGTTATGACCTATTCTTTTCAAAATCCAGATCAGAATGTCATCTTTGATTATCTGAGAAATGCCAAGACCATTGCGGTTGTGGGCTTGTCTGCTCGTGAGGATGCCACATCCTATCGGGTTTCCAAGCTCATGCAGGAGGCTGGTTACAAGATTATTCCTGTTAATCCGACGGCAGTTGGCCAAACCATTCTTGGTGAGCCAGTCTATGCTAGTCTGCTGGATATTGACCAGCCGATTGACATTGTCGATATTTTCCGTCGCAGTGAATTCTTGCCCGATGTAGCGCGTGAATTTATCCAAACAGATGCTAAAATCTTTTGGGCTCAGCTGGGTTTGGAGAGCCAAGAAGCAGAAGAGATCCTGCGTCAGGCTGGGCGCTCTGCCATTGTCATGAACAAGTGCATCAAGATTGAATACTTGGCCATGACAGGAGCATAGTAGTAACTAAGAACATAAATAAAAAGCGATGCCGCAAGTGAGCGGACATCGCTTTTTGAATGGTCGAATTATATTGATTTGGTACTTTTTTCTTCCAGAATAGCCTGATAGAAATAAATCTGGGCAGTCTTGTGATAGGGAAGAACATAGAAATCCGCAAGTCCGCTAGTGATAATGGTCAAGATAAACCATCCCAAGAAGCTCAAATCCAAGAGGAATCGTTTCCATTTGTAGCCCTTCATCAATTGACGGCTTTCCTTCAAAATGGCTCTGGCACTGGTATAAGTGTCCGCTTCCAAGCGTTGGAAGAGAATGTTCTCAGCCTGGGAATAGGCATAGACCTGTGGCAAATAGATGGCCAGACCAATGCAGACCAGGAACAAACCAGCAATAAAAACCAAAAAGCCGATAGCTATCATGCCAGTCAGGCTTTCCTGTACTTCAACCGAGTTGGCTTGAAGCAGTTCTGCGGACAGGTTGCCGATGAGGATACTAGACCCTAGCAGCAAGAAGGCACCGATGTAGAAAATCAAGCTCCAGAGAATGAGCAGGATTGTTTTTAAACTGAAAACCGCCAAGAATTTTCCAAATGATGGATGGCTGAAGATAGCTAGGCTATCAGAAAGTTTCCCTGTCGCTTTTTTGCCCAACATCAATAGGAATAGGCTGTAGGAGACGGAGAGTAGCAGAAGAGCAAGTAGCAACCTGTAGAAGCTTGTAAATCCTAAAATGGACAGTAGGTAATAAATGCTAGCCTGGGTGTCCTGGCTAATGTCTGCAACACGCTCCATATCTGTCTGGGAATTTGTAAATAGATTGATCAGCAGAGTGAGAAGGACAGGAAGTAAAACGATTTTAAAGCTAGTAGGATTCCTTCTCAGGCTCAGGCGAGCTTTTTGGCGAATAGATGATAGTGTAAACATAAAGCCTTCCTTTCCTCCATATTTTAACACAGTTTCAAGTGACAAGAAAGGTAAATTTTGATAGACTAGATTAGTTGCAGGCTCAGCTGAGCCCTGTTGATTTTCCCAGGACTGTTTTTCCTGGTAGGAGGTAAATATATATGACAGATGTACCAATCAAGTATCGCTTGATCAAGAAAGAAAAGCACACAGGTGCTCGTTTGGGTGAGATTATCACACCACACGGGACCTTCCCAACGCCTATGTTTATGCCAGTGGGAACGCAAGCGACGGTCAAGACCATGTCGCCTGAGGAGCTGAAAGAAATGGGGTCGGGCATTATTTTGTCCAATACCTATCATCTCTGGCTTCGTCCTGGTGATGAGCTGATTGCGCGTGCCGGTGGACTCCACAAATTCATGAATTGGGACCAGCCGATTTTGACAGATTCGGGCGGTTTCCAGGTTTATTCGCTGGCAGATAGCCGCAATATTTCCGAGGAAGGTGTGACCTTTAAAAACCATCTCAATGGTAGTAAGATGTTCCTGTCGCCGGAAAAAGCCATTTCCATCCAGAATAATCTTGGTTCTGACATCATGATGAGCTTTGATGAATGCCCGCAATTCTACCAACCGTATGACTATGTCAAGAAGTCCATTGAACGGACCAGCCGTTGGGCGGAGCGTGGTCTAAAGGCTCACCGTCGCCCGCATGACCAAGGGCTCTTCGGGATTGTCCAAGGGGCTGGTTTTGAAGACCTCCGTCGCCAATCAGCTAGCGATCTGGTCAGCATGGATTTTCCGGGCTATTCCATCGGTGGTTTGGCTGTCGGTGAGACCCATGATGAGATGAATGCAGTCTTGGATTTCACCACCCCACTATTGCCAGAGAATAAGCCTCGTTACCTCATGGGTGTTGGAGCACCAGATAGCTTGATTGATGGTGTGATTCGTGGGGTTGATATGTTTGACTGTGTACTACCAACACGCATTGCACGTAATGGAACTTGCATGACCAGTCAAGGACGTCTTGTGGTTAAAAACGCTCAGTTCGCTGAGGACTTTACACCATTAGATCCAGAGTGCGATTGCTACACATGTAAAAACTACACACGTGCGTATCTCCGTCATTTACTTAAGGCCGACGAGACATTTGGTATCCGCTTGACCAGCTACCACAATCTCTTCTTCTTGATTAACCTCATGAAAAATGTTCGTCAGGCTATCATGGACGATAACCTGCTCGAATTCCGTCAGGACTTTATGGAAAAATATGGCTACGGCAAAAATGGTCGAAATTTTTAATCAAGTATGAATGTAATTCTTAAAAGAGCGGGTCTGATATTAGGGACTTTGTTGGTATCGATGAGTCTCCCTTTCATATTTTGGCTCCTTTATTTAGTCGAAAACTGGCTAATTTTACTACTTATTATTGCTACGCTAGTTGGAAATGCCTTGATTTATAGATTTTTATATCACTATTGGACCAAAGGTATTTATGTTATTTTTTTCATTTTGGCATCCAGCTATTTATATATGATGTACTTGAGTAACAGAGCTGAGATAGAAGATGCAACTATCATTGCTATATATGGACTTGCTTTCGTAATAATACCACTTCTTATCAATGTTATTGCTATTCTTGTTATTCTAATGATCCATGCTTTTCGACTATTAACAACTTTTCTAAAAAAATAGGTAAGTAAATGACCTCCTACAAAATAGTAGGAGGTTCTCTTTTTATACATCAAAATACAAGAGTTCTTTCGGCGTCTTGGTAAAGACATTAAAGCCGTTCTCGGTCACATGACCGCAATCCTCAATGCGGACGCCGACCTTGCCCGGAATGTAGATACCTGGCTCAACAGAGAAACACATGCCCTCTTGAATAACCAAATCATTGCCTTCCATGATAGATGGAAATTCATGAACGCTCATTCCCAAACCGTGGCCCAGGCGGTGGTTGAAATACTCACCATAACCAGATTTTTCAATAACAGAGCGAGCAGCGTAGTCAATTTCACCAGCAGTCACACCGGGTTTAATCATCTCGACAGCTGCCATGTGGGCCTCTAAACAGAGATTGTAAATGTCTTTTTTGAATTGATCAGGCTGACCGACCGCAATTGTCCGTGTCATATCAGAAGTGTAGCCTAGCGTTTCTACGCCCAAGTCAAACAAAAGCAGGGCATTGTTTTCAATCTTATTAGTAGCGGGAATGCCGTGAGGATTAGCTGCATTATTACCGGTCAAGACCATGGTATCGAAACTCATTTTTGAAATGCCTTGTTTTTTCATTTCAAATTCAATCTGGGCGATAATGTCGGTTTCTGTGACATTCAAGGAAATGTTGTCAAATCCGACCTGCATGGCCTTATCCGCAAATTCACCTGCGATAAACATTTTTTCAATTTCATCGCGGGATTTAATCAATTTCATGGTATTGATCAGCGGAGTGATGTCTGAGAAAGGCTGATTAAAAATAGACTGGAGACCGTGGTAGCGGGTCAAATTCATATTGTCAAATTCAGCACCGATTGTCTTGAAGGCCTTGTTTGGCAGACTTGCCTGGATGATTTTCCAAGGATTTTCAGAATCCATGTAGCCAGTTACGGGGAATGAAACAGTTGCACGAGCGCGCTCGACATCGAGAGCTGGTAGGAAGAGGAGCGGTTCATGGTCTGGCATGACAAAGAGGAACATGTGGCGTTCGTGTGGGTCAGCGTGATAGCCGGTCAGGTAGTAGATACTGGAAGGATCTGAGAAAATGGCCAATTCAAGTTGATTGTTTTCTAGGTAATCTTGCACATATTGTAATTTAGACATAGGCATACCTTTCTTTTGATGATAAGAAAAATGAAATTTTCGTTTATTATATGGACTATTGTTTCAAAAAATCAAAAAATTTGCAAGTCCTAGCGAAAAAAGTCCTATTTTTCTCTTGAAAGTGTTTACAAAAAGTGATACACTATAAGAGAGTGAAAGCGTAATTTTCATAGAAAAAGAAAGATGAAAGGAAACACAAATATGTTGAATACTGATGATACGGTAACGATATATGACGTTGCCCGCGAAGCCGGGGTCTCTATGGCGACCGTTTCCCGCGTTGTCAATGGAAATAAGAACGTTAAGGAAAATACCCGCAAAAAAGTCTTAGAGGTCATCGAGCGCTTGGATTACCGTCCTAACGCCGTTGCCCGTGGCTTGGCCAGCAAGAAGACGACGACTGTTGGTGTGGTTATCCCAAATATTGCTAACGCTTACTTTGCAACCCTGGCTAAGGGGATTGATGACATTGCCGATATGTATAAGTATAATATCGTCCTTGCCAATAGCGATGAGAACGATGAAAAAGAGATTAATGTGGTCAACACCCTCTTTTCAAAACAGGTGGATGGTATCATTTTCATGGGCTACCATTTGACAGATAAGATTCGTGCGGAGTTTTCTCGTTCACGTACACCGATTGTTCTGGCTGGTACGGTTGATTTGGAAAAACAATTGCCGAGCGTAAACATTGACTACGCTGCAGCAAGCAAGGATGCGGTTACCCTGTTGGCTAAAAACAACAAGAAAATCGCCTTTGTATCTGGACCGTTGGTTGATGATATCAATGGCAAGGTCCGCTTTGCTGGTTATAAGGATGGCTTGCAAGAAGCGGGCTTGGACTTTAGCGAAGGCCTAGTCTTTGAATCTAAGTATAAGTATGAAGAAGGCTATGCTCTTGCTGAACGTATCTTGAACGCAGGTGCGACGGCAGCCTTGGTGGCAGAAGATGAAATTGCAGCAGGTCTCTTGAATGGTATTTCAGACAAGGGTCTCAGCGTTCCAGAAGATTTTGAAATCATTACAAGCGATGATTCACTGGTGACCAAGTTTACACGACCTAACCTGACTTCTATCAATCAGCCATTGTATGATATTGGTGCCATTGCCATGCGGATGCTGACCAAAATCATGCACAAGGAAGAATTGGAAAACCGTGAAGTCATTCTGAATCACGGCATTAAGGTTCGCAAATCTACCAAATAGTTCAAAGGATCCGGACGATTTTCCGGATTTTTTGATTTTTTCAGGGATAGCTTCCTATTCCTGATAAAAATGTGTTATAATGAATATTATTAAACCGAAATCTAACTAGTCTAGAAGTCTAAGTGGACATGAGGTTTTCAATTTTCAGCTAAGGATGGGAAATGTTCTTGCTGAGATGAGGAGTTTCCTTTTGCGACTAGTCTTGATGTTCTAAAATATAAAAATGGAGGTGACCTATGAACAAGCCAGTTCCACCGTCAATCTTGTCAGATTTGCGCCAGGATATTGTGCAGATGCCTAATATTATCAAAGAATGTAGCGGTATCATGATTTACGGACGCAGAATCCGCTCGATTTTGTTTACGACGGATGTTGCGATTATTGCCAATCATAATGCAGACGCTGTGCTAGCAGTCTATCCTTTTACGCCTAGTCCAGCTATTCTTAAGAGCATCATGCTGGTAGCTTCAGTTCCTGTACTTGCAGGTGTGGGTGGTGGCTTGACCACAGGTCTCCGCTCTGCTAATATGAGCCTCTTTTCGGAATCAGAAGGTGCCTATGCGGTTGTTGTCAATGGTCCGACCAATGTTGATACCATTCAGGAAATCAACAAGGTTGTGGATATTCCTATCATCTATACGGTAGTTTCTGAGAAATCAAATATTAAGGCCCGGATTGAGGCTGGTGTTGATATTCTCAATGTTTCCTGTGGAGCAGATACTGCGCGGGTTGTGGCCAAGATTCGTCAGGATTTCCCCGAATTTCCGATTATTGCAACAGGCGGTCCGACCGAAGACAGCATTCGCACAGTCATTGAGGCTGGAGCGAATGCGGTTACCTACACGGCACCTAGCAATGGGGAATTGTTCAAAGCCAAAATGGAAAAATACCGTAAGCACGCAGCAGACTAATCCAGTCTTGCAATTCTTTCCCTTCTAGGTTACAATAGAAGGGTAACCTTCCCTTAGTTAAATGGATATAACAAATTCCTCCTAAGAATTAGTTACTGGTTCGATTCCAGTAGGGGAGATAGATATGACTTGAGAAACGTTGTAACATCAGCGTTTCTTTTTGAATTTTTGAGAAAGAAAAAAGCCTACTAATCAGACTTTTCTATCTATTCAATGAATTTGTTGCCCGTAGATGGTTTGTTTACGGTTGAGGAAATAAGCGACTCCGAGCACAGGTAGGGCAAATGGAAGAATGGCAGAACCGAATACCTCGTAGCTAATCAAAATAGGAGCAAGGAGTGTATTGGTCGCAGTGCCAAATACAGCGCAATAACCTAGTGCAGCAACCAATTCTGGTGGGAGACCAAGCCACTGTGCCAAAACAAGTCCTGCACTTGCACCGATGGCAAAGAGTGGGGTGACTTCACCGCCTTGGAAACCTGCAATTAAGCACAAGCAGGTAAAGACCAACTTGAGTAGCCAGTCATAAGCAAAAATTGTATTTCCAGATAGACTAGCCTCAATTAAATTAGTCCCTAAACCAGAATAGCGACCGAGGTGTGCTAAATAGAGAAAGAGCGAGAGCAACAAGCCCAGTGCAAGCATTCTCCAGTAAGGATTGGGAAGAAAAGTAGATATTTCTGCTTTGGCATGTGTGAGGATCCAAGCGAAGCAGTTGCCGATCAGTCCGAGACAGATGGCCACTAACATCCACTTGAATAGATCTTCAAATTGAAAGGGAAAAGCTGACAGGGAATGGCTGAATTTTTCTAAGCCTAGCCAATGCGAGGTAGAAGAGGCGATGATAGCAGCAAGGAGACAGTAAGGCAGGGCAACCCAAGAAATGCTCCCGACCACCAAGACCTCGACAGCAAATAAACTAGCTGCCAAAGGCGTTTGAAAGAGCCCAGCAAAGCCAGCAGCCATCCCAATTTGCGTCATAGTGTCTTTAGGAAGTGCGCTTTTCCAGAGCTTACCCAGCCAGTGCGATATGCTGGCACCCAATTGAACAGCGACCCCCTCGCGTCCTACTGATGCGCCAACCAGATGTCCCAGCCAAGTGGTTGTGGTAATCAGTGGGATTAGAATAGGGGGAATAGTGGTGTCTTGTCCTTGTCCTGCCTGAAACACCAAATTCATCCCAGCTTGGACGGATTTCCCCCATTTTTGATAGACAAAGATGATGAGAAGTCCAGCAAGACTGAGCAAGGGAATGAGGTAGGAGAAGTAATCGGTACGGATAGTGCCTATAGCCAACAAGACTCTGCCAAAAATTGTTTCAATCACTCCTGCGGCGAGACCAATGATAAGGGAAAAGAGACTGAGCTGTCCAGTGCGTGAAATCTTGTTATTCATAGTCAGCCAATTTTTCCGCCTGGTAGGCCCTGGACCGGGCCATAATGTCGCTGAAGGTCGCGACAATGGCAGAGCGGTAAGCTGGATTTTCCACCAGGCTACCGACTCTATCTAGAACAGCTTGTTCGCGGCTGGCATCCAGGACTGGCTTTCCAGTCGCACGTTTGTAGGCTGTGACCTGATCAACAAGTTCCATTCGTTTTTCCAGTAAGCTGACAAGTTGGCAGTC
Source organism: Streptococcus sp. A11 (assembly GCF_043674225.1). NCBI lineage: Bacteria > Bacillati > Bacillota > Bacilli > Lactobacillales > Streptococcaceae > Streptococcus > Streptococcus sp. A11. The sequence goes on along the minus strand of NZ_JBIMJS010000018.1, from coordinate 20,768 downwards.
CAAGTCGTTAATGTCTTTTCGAATGTCTTCTAATAGCATCCCATTCTCCTTTAAGAAAACCAGTAACACCTGTTACTGGTTGAGTTTGTAAACAAAGTCTCTTTTCGGACTTTCCTGAGGTGATGTCGGACGGTAGCGACTTCCTTCGGAATTCCATACCTAGTCATTGAGCCTAAGGTCTCAATGACTCCGAACGCTAGAAACGACAACGTTTCTAGCGTTTTCATCACAGCAGAAAGTCCCGACTTAAGGCTCACTCCGCTTGCGAAATAAACTTAATTTTTATTTTTCTTAGCAGAGCTACTCAGTTTATTTATCCAGAGTTTAGTTTGTCTACGTTCTGAACCAGTAACACCTGTTACTGGTTATTTTGTTCTGCATCTTAATCTAATTTTGCAGCTAAATCGCTGGCAAATTTTTCCAAGTTAACGATGTCTTCGTCTTCAGCAGCCAGGTCTACCTTGACATTTTCAGCACCTTTGACCGCGCCACGTGACCCCAACATAGTGTCGAAATCATCTACCGCACTACAGAAATTATCATAGAAGGTATCGCCAGAACCACAGACACCGTAGACCTTACCAGTCAAGTCCAGGTCAGCTAGGTCAGCGTAGAAATCAATGATTTCATCTGGCAATTCACCGTCGCCACCATAAGAATAAGTATAGGTCGCTACGACAATTAAGTCAGCATCTAGGATTTCTTCCGTCTCAATTGTGGTACATTCATGAATCTGTACCTCCAAACCTAATTCCTCTAGTTTGCTAGCTACGATATCCGCAATTTCTTCTGTGTTACCAGTCATACTAGCGTAAACAATTTTTGCTAGTGCCATAATTTCCTCCAAGTTACAAAGTAATCCCATTATACCACACTCCCTTATTTTTCAAAAGGGGGAGATTGTGCTAAAATATTGGGAAAGGAGTTGCTATGACTATTACTACAGATATTTTAGAAACAATTAAGAAGTACGACACTATTATCATTCACCGTCACCAGCGGCCAGACCCAGATGCCATTGGTAGTCAGGTGGGTTTGAAGAAATTATTGCAGGCCAATTTTCCTGAAAAAAACGTCAAGGCGACAGGTGTGGATGAACCAACCCTGGCTTGGCTGGCTAGCATGGACTCAGTCGCAGATGAGGAGTATCACGGAGCCTTGGTCATCGTGACAGACACGGCCAATACGCCGCGAGTGGATGACAATCGCTATACCACTGGGGATTTTCTCATCAAAATCGACCACCATCCAAACGAAGAGCCTTACGGTGACCTGCTCTGGGTCAACACAGCTGCCAGCTCTTGTAGCGAAATGATTACGGAGTTTGCTCTGGCCAACAACCTCAAACTAGACGGGGAAATCGCCCGCCTGCTTTACGCAGGGATTGTCGGAGATACGGGTCGTTTCCTTTACCCTGCGACGACTGCTCGCACCTTTGAAATTGTGGCCCGCCTGCGTCAGGAGGACTTTGATTTTACCAGGATGAGCCGCCAAATGGACACCATTGACTACAATATTGCCAAGCTGACAGGCTATGTCTATGACAATTTAGAGGTGGATGAACATGGTGCTGCTCGGGTGACCTTGACCCGCGCTACTCTTGAAAAATACGGCGTGACAGATGCGGAAACCTCCTTTATCGTTGGCGCTCCGGGTCGTATTGGTGATGTCCAGTCCTGGGGGATTTTTGTGGAACAAGCAGATGGTAACTACCGTGTCCGTCTCCGCAGCAAGTATATTCCTATTTCGGCTATTGCCCAGCGACATGACGGCGGGGGGCATCCATTAGCCAGCGGTGCTAATTCATATTCCCTAGCCGAAAATGAAGCCATTTATCAAGAAATCCAGCAGGTTGTCCGAGATGCAAGCAAGTAGCAGAAGCGTCCGTCTCATGGGGACGGTCATTGAAACCAAGATTTGGCATGAGAATCCTGAGCCAATTTTAGACCAGGTGGAAAACCTCCTTATTCTGTACAAGGACCGTTTTTCAGCCAATGACCTGACTTCGGAACTCATGGAAGTCAATCTCAATGCAGGTGTACAGGCGGTTCCTGTTGCAGAGGATCTGTACGAACTGATCAAGCTGGGCAAGGAACACAGCCTGGCTGACAAGAGTTTTCTCAATATCACCATTGGTCCGCTGGTCCAGACCTGGCGGATTGGTTTTTCCGATGCCAAGCTGCCTAGTCAGGAAGAAATTGATGAAAAGCTGGCTATGATTGACCCAGCTGATATTGAATTGGACGATGAGGACATGCTGGTCTATCTGGAAAAAGAGGGCATGGCCATTGACCTGGGAGCCTTAGCCAAGGGCTATGTGGCAGACCGTATCGTCGAATTTTTGGAGCGAATGGGTGTGACTGCTGGCTTGATTAACCTGGGTGGCAATGTAAAGACATTTGGACAGGCACCTCATAATCCTGATGGTAACTGGCTAATCGGTATTCAGGATCCTGGAAAAGAACGAGGGCAGAACATCTTGGTTCTGCGAATCATTCAAGAATCGGTGGTCACCTCTGGCATTTACGAAAGGAGCCTAACGGTTGAAGGCAAGACCTATCACCATATCCTCAGTCCGCAGACAGGCTATCCCATTGCCTCTGAACTGGCCAGTATTTCCATTGTCTCCAAGCGGTCGGTCGAGGGCGAGATTTGGACCACACGTCTCTTTGGTCAGGCCATGGCTGAGATTTACAGGACGGTTTGCCAGACGGAGGGTATTGAGGCTGTGCTGATTGGCCTGGATGGCAAGGTTTTTGTGACGCCGGGATTGGTGGACAGGGTTGTGGCTGGGAAACAGCATTTGTCAGACGGTTTGGCCAGCCCTTCAAGAGGCGGTTTTGGGGCGCGTGTGGCCTCGGATGTGGCCTCCGGAGCCTCTGCTTTGTAAAATGTTGAGAAAATAGGGGAAAAGACTTGCAAGTCTGCCTAACTTTTGGTAAACTTAAATGGTTATAATCTATGGCTCGGAAAGAGACCATGGCAGAAAGGAATTTTTATAATGAAAAAAGATATCCATCCAGAATATCGCACTGTTGTCTTCATGGACACAACTACTGGTTACAAGTTCCTTAGCGGTTCTACTAAGAACTCTAATGAAACTGTTGAGTTTGAAGGTGAAACTTACCCATTGATCCGTGTGGAAATTTCATCAGATTCACACCCATTCTATACTGGACGTCAAAAATTCACTCAAGCAGACGGCCGCGTGGACAAGTTCAACAAAAAATACGGTCTCAAAGACGCAAACGCTGCGAACTAAGAGAAACATTGATTTTAAGCCTTTTCCGAGTTTCGGAGAGGGCTTTTTTGTGCGCGTGATTGCCATTGGTTTAGATTTCCAGATGAAGCGGTTTAAATATATCGTAGGTATTTCAGATTTGTCTGTTATAAATTTTTAACCCCACATACTAAAACAGTTTTATTTGGTTGCAAGGAACAACTATTACCAAAAATACCACTTGTTAATAAATCAAGTGGTATTTTCTATTCTTTAAGTAAATCAATAATCGCTTGAACCTTTTTCTCTTGTTTGTCTTTGGGAAGTTTTGATAGAGCTACAAGTAACTCATCAATTAAGTTAGAGTTGGCTTGAATGTCAAACTTAAAAAACTCACTATAAGTTACTCCCAAAGCTAATAGAAGCTGTTCTAGTGTTTCTAAGCGAGCTGTATGCCTGTAGTTCTCTAATTTATTCACATATTTAATATCAAGACTTGCTATTTCTGATAATGCTTCCTGAGTTAAGCCTTTTTCTTTTCTCAAAAATTTAATTCTTTCAACGACAAACTGAGATAAGGTGTTATTACTATCCATTCATTATTCCTCTTTATGTCAAAGGATAACACTTATCATAAAAGAGACAAACCTATATTTTTAGAACTATTTAACAATAACGTTCTAAAAACAGAACGTTTATGTTATAATGTATTTTAAAGAGAAACATTATTAGCCTAAAGAATAAAAATTAAGAATCGTTTTGAATCTATATGTGAGTTCAATTGTCAAAAACAGATATGTATTATTCTACAATGTATATTCGTTCTTATTGGAAAGTGGAGAAAAATGATGGGTCGCAATAAACTATATTTAAAATTATCAAGAATAAAGATAGTAACAGTACAAAAATAAAAGTGATAATATTAAATATTTTTACGAGGAGAAACATAATGAAAAAGTTAACAAAAATTACACTGCTTTCAACTGCACTACTTATTATTTTAGTTGGCTGTAGCAGTAAATCTAGTGAGGAAACAACTGCAAGCTCTGAAACAGTTGAAACAACACAATCATCATCAGAAGAGAAAGTACAGGCTGAGACTGTCTCATTTTTTGCTGATGGAGAATATAAGGCAGGAACAGATATTGAACCTGGAACGTATTATGTTGTTTTGACAGAATTACAAGCCGAGGGTAGTAAGGCTTATGTTGGATTTCAATATGGAGTAGACCTAAATTCGTTGGATTACGAGTATGAACAACTTAACACGATTGGAAAACCATATAAAGTAGAGATAGATAGCGACACCAAATTTAAATTTGAAAGCTGGGAAGGTGCCACAATCTGGAAAATCACATTTTTTACAGACGAAGATTTCAAGGAGTACCAATCATCTGAAAAAAAGTAACGGAAGCTAGTACACAAGCGTCTACTAGCTCTACAACAAGTGAATCAACCACACAAGCAACTACAACGCCAAGCTCAGCGGGCACCAGTCCTTCCACACCTCCTGTAGCTGATTCAGACATTGAAGCTATCAAAACTTACAATGACTACATAACAGTCTACGGTAAAATTGTAAACCACTATCTGGATAGCTATAAAGCTAAAATGGATGAGTATGGACTAGCTGATGAAGCAACCTTCCAAAGCATGAAGGAAGGTATAGACCAAGGCGTCCAACAACAAAAAGACGCCTATGGTAGTATGGGAACTAAGAAGCTAATGGGTAAAGAGGAACTCGTTAAATTCTTGAAAGAATACCGAGATGAGTTAAAGAAAGCAGTAGATGCAATCGGACAATAATCACATACACAATTTAGTTCTCACTTGCAAATTCCCCACCAATAGCTTATAATGGAATTATAAAAGGGAGTTGCTCCAACAACTCCCAGTGTAAATCCGTTTAAGACGGTAGCTAAGTTTTAGATTAAGAAATAACCGTCAACTCGCTAAAGTTTGAGACGGTTATTTCTTTTTATCATTCAGCTTAATAAGGACAATAATCAGCGATAAGAGACTGAGGACAAAGCCACCGAACTCCAACATCAACTGTAAAGCCTCCGCTGTGGACAAAAGAGCTACTCCTTTCTATCCAGATTTTAGCACTTACTTTCATAAGCACCACCACCTTTCTACGAAACTCGTAGCTACCACCATAACTTATTTACCGTTCCATTATACCACGGCTAAATCATTTCTTCAAATGGATTCCTTTTATCTGCCGACAAGACTTTAGTTTTTGATTGCCAAAATGATTGCCATCTAAATGAAATGATGATAGCAGACGACAACCATTTTTAGCTTAATACCTGATAAGATTGCCTTTCTAAGTTTATTGAAAACTGATGACCGACTAACTGATAATAAATACGGTCTCAAAGACGCAAACGCTGCGAACTAAGAGAAACATTGATTTTAAGCCTTTTCCGAGTTTCGGAGAGGGCTTTTTTGTGCGCGTGATTGCCATTTTGATTGCTCTAGACTGTAGTTAGCCAGCCGCATCTGCGATTTTTGATAGGAATCTTGGGTTTGATAAAATACGGTGCGTTATTTTCTGCTATAATAGTAGAAGATTAGATTTAGAAAGCAGGAGACATGAGCACTCGAAAGATTGATTTAGATAATCGGATTGATTACGGTCTGATATTACCTGTATTTTTGCTATTGTTGATAGGTATCTTATCCCTCTATATAGCGGTTAGCATTGATTTTCCGGAAAGCCTGGTGCGGATAGTCAGCCAGCAGCTGCTGTGGATTGCCTTAGGTATCGGTTTGGCCTTCCTAGTTATGTTCTTTTCCAATAAGTTTTTATGGAAAATGGCTCCGCTTCTTTACATGCTGGGACTGGGATTGATGATTTTGCCTCTCTATTATTTTAGTCCAGAGCTGGTTGCCTCTACAGGGGCTAAAAACTGGGTAACGGTCAGTGATATGACACTGTTTCAACCGTCGGAATTCATGAAGATTTCCTACATTGTCATGTCAGCCAGATTGATTGTCAGCTTTCAACAGCGGAATCCAGCGCGGCAGTTAAAGGAAGATTTTCGTCTGATTGCCTTTCTGACCCTCTTGACCTTGCCAGTCTTGGGCTTGCTTTATCTACAGCGAGATTTGGGGACTTCCTTGGTTTTCGTGGCCATATACGGTGGCATGTTGCTCCTGTCGGGAATTTCCTGGAAAATTTTATTACCAGCCGTCTTGACAGCTGTCGTCTTGGTCGGAGTTTTTCTGCTGATATTCATCAGTCCTGGTGGGCGATCCTTCCTTCATAATCTGGGGATGGACACCTATCAAATCAACCGAATTTTGGGCTGGCTAGATCCCTTTGAAAATGCCCAATCAACGACCTATCAGCAAGCCCAAAGCTTGATTGCGATTGGCAGTGGCGGTCTGACGGGTATCGGGATCAATAAAACCAATCTGCTGATTCCTGTTCGCGAAAGTGACATGATTTTCACAGTTATTGCAGAAGATTTTGGATTTATCGGAGCCTCGGTGGTCATTGCGCTCTATCTGCTCTTGATCTATCGCATGTTGAAAATAACTGTCGAGTCCAACAATCGTTTTTACACCTATATTTCGACAGGTTTCATTGTCATGTTGCTCTTTCACGTCTTTGAAAATATCGGTGCAGCAACAGGTATCTTGCCTCTGACCGGGATTCCCTTACCTTTCATATCTCAGGGTGGGTCTTCTATGGTTTCCAACTTGATTGGCATTGGCCTGATATTGTCCATGAGTTACCAATTTACCTTGTTTGACGAGGCTCAGACTCGCCAAGTATCATCCTATAAGAAAATCACGATAAAGCGTGTAGAAAGAAGGGAAAAATGAAAAAAGTAGCGGTTTTATTTGCAGAAGGTTTTGAAGAAATCGAAGCCCTGACACCGGTTGATGTCCTTCGTCGGGCCAATATGGATTGCCAGATGGTTGGCTTGACCAGCCAGACGGTAACAGGTTCTCATGGGATTCCTGTTCAGACTGATTCTGTCTTTGATGGCGATTTGTCAGCCTATGATTTGATTGTCCTGCCAGGCGGTATGCCAGGGGCGACCAATCTACGTGACCATTCTGGTTTGATTGAGGAATTGAAAACTCAAGCTGCGGCTGGTAAATTTGTGGCAGCAATCTGTGCGGCACCCATTGTTTTAGAGAGAGCGGAGCTTCTCAAGGACCGTCATTTTACCTGCTATCCAGGCATGGAAGAGCAGATTGCCTCAGGGATTCACCAGACGGATGAGGTGGTTGTCGATGGCAATATCGTGACCAGTCGAGGTGCCGGAACCAGTCTGCCATTTGCCTATAAACTGGTTGAGTTGCTGGGTGGTGACGGTCAAGCACTTGCGCAGACCATGGTTTACCAACAGGGCTAGTTAAGAAAGCAAAGGAGTAAACTATGTCAAATTTGAAAGAACAAGTTGGGATTAAGGCTGCTGAATTTGTCACGGACGGGATGATTGTGGGCCTGGGAACAGGATCGACTGCCTATTATTTCGTCCAGGAAATCGGTCGCCGGGTCCAGGAAGAAGGCCTGGACATCATCGGTGTGACGACTTCGCATGCCACAGCGAAACACGCTGCTTCACTGGGGATTCCTCTGAAGAATATTGATGAGGTGGATTATGTTGACTTGACGGTGGACGGAGCAGATGAAGTAGACGGAGCTTTTAACGGCATCAAGGGTGGCGGTGCAGCCCTGCTCATGGAAAAGGTCGTTGCCAGCTATTCCAAGGACTCTATCTGGATTGTCGATGAAAGCAAGCTAGTGGAAACACTCGGAGCCTTCAAACTGCCGGTTGAAGTGGTTCAATACGGTTCTGAAAATCTTTTCCGACTGTTTGAGAAGAAGGGCTATCGTCCAAGTTTCCGTATGAAGGACGGCCAGAAATTGGTGACCGATATGCAGAATTTCATCATTGACCTGGATTTGCAACGAATTTTGGATACGCTTGCTTTGGCCAATGAACTGGACCACACAGTTGGAGTAGTAGAGCACGGTCTCTTCATCAACTTGATTTCAAGAGTCATCGTGGGAACAGCAGAAGGTCCCAAAATCCTTACTAAAGAATAGTTGAAAACGCTTCTCATTTTTTTATAAAATGAGAGCTTTTTTATGTTATAATTAAAAGACGAACGTTTATTTACAAAAAAAAGGAGAGCAATATGCCTAAATTTAAACGTATTCACCTGGTTGTCCTGGATTCTGTGGGAATCGGTGCGGCGCCAGATGCCAACAACTTTACCAATGCAGGCGTGCCAGACGGTGCATCAGACACCTTGGGACACATTTCAAAAACAGTCGGCTTGAATGTGCCAAATATGGCTAAACTGGGCCTCGGCAATATCCCTCGTGAAACACCTCTGAAAACAGTTCCTGCCGAGGAAAATCCGACAGGTTATGCAACAAAATTGGAAGAAGTATCACTTGGTAAGGATACTATGACGGGTCACTGGGAAATCATGGGCCTCAACATTACCGAGCCTTTCGATACTTTCTGGAATGGTTTCCCTGAGGAAATTTTGACCAAAATTGAAGAATTTTCAGGTCGTAAGGTCATCCGCGAGGCCAATAAGCCTTATTCTGGAACGGCTGTGATTGATGATTTTGGTCCTCGTCAAATGGAAACTGGGGAGCTCATCATTTACACCTCCGCAGACCCTGTCCTTCAGATTGCCGCTCATGAGGACATTATTCCGCTTGAGGAGCTTTATCGCATCTGTGAGTACGCGCGTTCTATAACCTTAGAGCGTCCAGCCCTTCTGGGTCGTATCATTGCCCGTCCTTATGTTGGTGAGCCTGGTAACTTTACCCGCACAGCCAACCGCCACGACTATGCCGTTTCTCCATTTGAGCCTACTGTTCTCAATAAACTGGCAGATGCTGGTATCTCGACCTACTCTGTTGGTAAAATTAGCGATATTTTCAACGCCTCAGGCATTACCAACGACATGGGCCACAACAAAAATAACAACCACGGTGTCGATACCCTCTTGACAACCATGGGTCTGGCTGAGTTTGAGACAGGATTCTCCTTCACCAATCTGGTAGATTTTGATGCCAACTTTGGTCACCGCCGTGATGCCAAGGGCTACCGTGATTGCTTGCATGAGTTTGATGCTCGCTTGCCAGAGATTATGGCTGCCATGCGTGAGGACGACCTGCTCCTCATCACAGCTGACCATGGGAATGACCCGACCTATGTCGGTACGGACCATACTCGTGAGTACATTCCGCTCTTGGCTTACAGTCCCTCCTTTACTGGCAACGGCTTGATTCCACAGGGACATTTTGCGGATATTTCGGCGACCATTGCTGAAAACTTTGGTGTGGACAAAGCCATGATTGGTGAGCCATTCTTGGATAAATTAGTCTAATGGAAAAAGCAACCGTTTATTACAATCCCGATTGTAGCAAGTGCAAGAAATTGCGGGTCCTTCTCACTCATCAAGATCTGGAAGTAACCTGGGTTAATTATCTGGAAAATCCCCTGTCCAAGGCAGATTTGGAAAGGATTTTGGCTAAAATGGATGCCCAGCCTTCCCAGCTTATCCGCCTAGCACAGGACGATTTTGCAGGAAAATCCGAGCCAGAAATTCTGGAACTCATGGTAGCTGAACCCAGTCTTGTCAACAGACCCATTGTCGAGCGAGAAAGTACCGCTTTTCTCTGCAGACCGCTGGACGTAATCGTAGAAAAAATGCCAGAATACGACTGGTCAGCTTATTTATAAAGGAGAAAATATGAGTTTACTTGCAAAAATTTATGAAACAAAAGCTTATTTGGAAGAAAATGGAATGATTAAGCCAGAATTTGGCTTGATTTTGGGCTCAGGTTTGGGCGAATTAGCGGAAGAAGTTGAAAATGCTATTGTTATCGACTATGCGGATATTCCAAACTGGGGCAAATCAACAGTTGTTGGCCATGCTGGTAAGTTGGTTTACGGAGATTTGGCGGGTCGTAAGGTTTTGGCTCTTCAAGGTCGTTTCCACTTCTACGAAGGCAATCCAATGGAAGTCGTGACCTTCCCAGTTCGTGTTATGAAAGCCCTTGGCTGTGAAGGTGTGATTGTCACCAATGCTGCTGGTGGTATCGGCTATGGACCAGGTACCCTGATGGCTATTACAGACCACATCAACATGACTGGTCAAAACCCATTGATTGGAGAAAACTTGGAAGAATTTGGTCCACGTTTCCCAGATATGTCCAACGCCTATACCAAAGAATACCGTGAGAAAGCTCATGCCGTTGCGGAAAAATTGGGCATCAAGTTGGACAATGGTGTCTACCTCGGTGTGACAGGACCTACCTACGAAACACCAGCTGAAATCTTGGCCTTCAAGACCATGGGTGCCCATGCAGTTGGTATGTCAACTGTTCCAGAAGTTATCGTGGCAGCTCACTCTGGCATGAAAGTCTTGGGTATTTCTGCTATCACAAACTTTGCGGCTGGTTTCCAATCCGAACTCAACCACGAAGAAGTGGTAGAAGTAACCGAGCAAATCAAAGGCAACTTCAAAGGCTTGGTCAAGGCTATCTTGGCGGAGTTGTAAGAATTTGAATATAGAATAATAAAGAGGTACAATACATGTCTATCCATATTTCTGCAAAACCAGGTGAGATTGCAGATAAGATTTTGCTTCCTGGTGACCCACTCCGTGCTAAATTTATTGCTGAAAACTTCCTTGAAGACGCTGTGTGCTTCAACGAGGTCCGCAATATGTTCGGCTACACAGGTACTTATAAGGGCCACCGTGTTTCTGTCATGGGAACTGGTATGGGGATGCCATCCATTTCCATCTACGCCCACGAGCTCATCAACGAATACGGTGTGAAAAAATTGATCCGTGTCGGAACAGCAGGCTCTATGAACAAGGATGTTCATGTCCGTGAATTGGTCTTGGCGCAAGCAGCTGCAACCAACTCTCGTATGATTAATATTGATTGGCCGGAATATGACTTGCCACAAATTGCAAGTTTCAACCTTTTGGATAAGGCATATCATATTGCTAAAGACCTTAATTTGACAACGCATGTCGGCAATGTCTTGTCTTCAGACAGTTTCTATTCTCCAAAACTCTTCAGTCGTAACTTGGAACTGGGGCAAATCGGTGTCAAGGCGGTTGAAATGGAAGCGGCAGCCCTCTACTATCTGGGTGCTAAATTCGGTGTCCAAACCCTAGCTATCATGACCATTTCTGATAGCTTGGTCAATTCAGATGAGGATACAACGGCAGAAGAACGCCAAAATACCTTCACAGACATGATGAAGGTTGGTCTGGAAACCTTGATTGCGGAATAGGCCGGACTAAGGAGTAACTTGTGATAAGGAGGAATGTATGACATTTGCACACTTTGAACCAACTCGAAATGTAGAAGATTTTCACTTGGCAGGATTTGCTTATTATGACGGATTAGATGTTGTCGAAGAGTTAAAATTGGGAACTTCTCTAGATTTACTGGCTGAACCAACTAATCCTTATGATTCAGAAGCGGTGCTTATTCTTTATCGGGGGAAGAAATTGGGCTACATTCCAAAATACAAGAACAGTTTAATCAGCCGGATGCTTTTTTATGGACACGGGGATATTTTGGAAGCTCGCGTTCAAATGATTGATTTGACGGAACATCCTGACCGTCAACTACGCGTGGTTGTTAAGTTTAAGGACAATCGTCCGACAGCCTAAATCAGTAGACAGAGAAGTTATCAGGTTAATCTGTAACCGTTTGAAAGACGAACTAAGTTCTATTTGTATGGAACTTAGCTTGTCTTTTTTTGTTTTTTAGTGTATAATAGAAAACGGTTACATATAGTAACGAAATAATCATGAACACTTACATATATTAGTTTCATTTAGGAGATTAGGAATGATTAATTTACAAAATTTTGTCCAGTCCATGTACGCTAAGCGGATTGAAGACTGTTCGGATTACGAACTCTATTATGCCTTGCTTGCATTTACCAAGCAACAAAGTGAAGCTAAGTACACCAATGAGCAGAAGAAAAAAGTTTACTATATTTCTGCTGAGTTCTTGATTGGTAAACTCTTGTCTAATAACTTGATCAACTTGGGTGTTTATGATGAGGTGAAGAGCCAGCTTGCAGCCGCAGGTAAAGACTTGATTGCTATTGAAGATGTGGAGATGGAGCCATCACTAGGAAATGGTGGTTTGGGTCGTTTGGCTGCCTGCTTCCTTGATTCCATTGCTAGCCTTGGTCTCAACGGAGATGGTGTCGGATTGAACTACCACTTCGGACTCTTCCGTCAGTTGTTTGAATACCACCAACAATCTGCAGTGCCAAATGAATGGATTACGCCACGTTCTTGGTTGACAGAATCCCCAATTTCTTACCAAGTGCCCTTTGCTAACTTTACCTTAACTTCTAAGTTGTACGATATCGATGTGCCAGGTTATAAGACTGAGCGGAAGAACCGTTTGCGTTTGTTTGACCTTGGTTCAGTTGATGACAATATCATTTACGATGGCATTGAGTTTGACAAGGAAGACATTTTCCGTAACTTGACTCTCTTCCTTTATCCAGATGATTCGACAGACGAGGGTAAAGTTCTCCGTATCTTCCAGCAGTATTTCATGGTGTCTAACGCTGCCCAACTCTTGATTGATGAAGCGGTTGCCAAAGGGTCAAATCTTCATGACTTGCCTGATTATGCAGTGGTTCAAATCAACGATACACACCCATCACTTGTCATTCCAGAATTGATTCGTCTCTTGGAACTCCGTGGCATTTCCTTTGATGAGGCAATCGAAATTGTTAAGAAGATGACTGCCTATACCAACCACACAATCTTGTCTGAAGCCCTTGAAAAATGGCCGCTTGACTTCTTGAATCGTGTGGTACCTCACTTAGTACCATTTATCGAGGAGTTGGACCGCCGTGCCAAAGAAGTAAAAAATGATCCAGCGGTTAATATTATCGATGAGCACGGTCGTGTCCACATGGCCCACATGGATATTCACTATGGCTACTCTATCAACGGTGTGGCAGCCCTCCATACTGAGATTTTGAAGACATCTGAGTTGAAAGCCTTCTACGAGCTTTACCCAGAGAAATTTAACAACAAGACGAATGGTATCACCTTCCGCCGTTGGCTCATGCATGCTAACCCAAGATTGGCTAACTATCTTGATGGCCTACTTGGTCATGGCTACCACCATGATGCCAGCGAGTTGGAAAAACTCTTGGATCACAAAGACAGCAAAGAATTGAAGAAATGGTTGGAAGAAACCAAGCAGCACAACAAGCGTAAGTTGCAACGTCATATTGCTAAGACGCAAGGTGTGGAGGTCAATTCAGAGTCTATCTTCGACGTGCAAATCAAGCGCATGCACGAGTACAAGCGTCAACAGATGAATGTCCTCTATGTTATCCACAAGTATTTGGATATCAAGGCTGGTAATATCCCAACTCGTCCGTTGACAGTCTTCTTTGGCGGAAAAGCAGCACCTGCTTACACAATGGCTCAAGATATTATCCACTTGATTTTGGTCTTGTCACAGGTTATCAAAAATGACCCAGAAGTAGCACCACACTTGCAGTTGGTTATGATTGAAAATTACAACGTAACGGAAGCTAGCTTTATCATCCCAGCGGCAGACATTTCGGAGCAAATTTCTCTTGCATCTAAAGAAGCTTCTGGTACTGGTAACATGAAATTCATGCTCAATGGTGCCTTGACCATCGGTACAGATGACGGTGCCAATGTGGAAATTCATGAATTAGTTGGCGATGAAAATATCTACATTTTCGGTCAAGATAGCCAGACTGTTATCGACCACTATGCAAATGGAACCTACCATCCTTATGCCTTCTACGAGCGCGAAGCTATCCGTCCATTGATTGATTTCATCACTTCTGACACTATTCGTCAGGCTGGTGGTATCGATGAACGCCTCTGGCGCTTACAAGACAACCTCAAGCACAATGACCACTTCATGACCTTGCTAGACTTGGAAGACTACATTGCAACTAAGGAAAGAATGCTGGCAGACTACGAAGATCGTGACAGCTGGTTGGATAAGGTTATCGTCAACATTGCCAAAGCAGGATTCTTCTCATCAGACCGTACCATTCAACAGTACAACGAAGATATTTGGCATTTGGAAGCGTAGCATATAAAAATGACCTTTCGGGGTCATTTTTTCTGTATTCTATTTTTGAACGATTGAGCGATTGCGGATTGTCCCAAGAGGTTTCCGAGGGCAAAACCAGAGGTGTTGAGCAAGATGTCGCCAAGGTCGAAGAAGCCCAGTGAAAAGAAGAATTGACAGGCTTCAACTAGCAATATGGCACCTACAAAGAGAGAAAGTTTTTTCCAAGAAAATGAAAAAAGCAACCCAAGTGGTAAAAAGAGTAAGAGGTTAAAGATCAATATAGCAGGATTGATAAATAGGTCTTGAGAAAAGGTGCTAATGAGATTCCAGTTGATGCCTTGGACACCCATGCTTTTGAAAAAGAGAAGATAGACTAGCAGAAGCCCGTAGCAAGCGTAGAAAAACCAAAGTGTCGGTCGCGAAATGCGGGGCTTATAGACAAGTCGAAATAGGGTAAAGCAAAATCCGGTCATTAACAGGATTGCGGCAAATGCTGGCCAAAAATCAACCGTCATGAAAATGGTCGTGAACTGGTAAAAGAGAAAGGTCATGAAGAGCCAGCGGCAAAGTAGAAATGACAGGATCAGGTTAATACAGTCATAGATAACTTCTTTTTTCATAGAGGACCTCCTTTCTTGATTGCTTTGACCAACTTCAGGAAGTTGAGCAGTCATTTCCTGGGTAATAACATCAAAATCTTCCTCGAGCTGTTTTAAGACCCTCTCATGGCTTTCTCGAACTCTCTGTTCCATTTCCCCTACCTCGGACGTAAAACGCTGTATACGCTCTTCTAGGGTCTTATTTTCGGCTCGTAAGCGAGGTAGGTGAACTTCTTCCAGACTAAAAGCTTCCATCTCCAGTTTATGACTATATTCCTCCTTAGTCAATATTTCGTCATCTAAAGCCTTTATTTTGCCCTCTAAGACATTTTGTTTGTTTTGGAGGGTATTTAATCGTTCCTGAAGTTTTCGGCTCTCTAAGAGCTTCTGAGAGCGTTCTACGTCAATTTGAGATAATAGACGTTCTTTCTCTCGGTTGACCTCTTGAATCATAGCCTTGTATTCGTGCATATCCTTGATGTCATTTGTGCCTACTACCAAATTTTTGTTACTTTTTCCAAAAAAGTAACGTTTATGCAGTTTTGACACTTCGTATCAAAACGCAAACGCTCCTCCGAGGGACTCTTGCAGAGAGCTAATTCGTACAAATGAGCACACGAAAAAGTCTCTCAAGGAGACTTTTTATTTTTTATTTTTACAATTAATTGGGCAGCCAAAACACAAGAAATAACTGGTAAAGTTTTAAAAAACGTTTCAAAGATAAATTCTAACATTACCATTTTCCAAATCTCTCTAAATCTAAAGAATTAATACATACCTCTATACCAACAATAACATTTTCTTCATAAATTATTCCACAAGAAAATATAATTTTTTCTTCACTCAACAAGTTCACTAATACTACTAAAGATTCTAAAATATAATCTTCAATAACAATAAATGTATTGTTTCCTCGTTTTAAAAAATGAACAAAACTCAAATCTCTCTCAGTATTGCCTTTAACACTATTTAAACACAGTTTCAAAGAATCTAAAAAAATGTTAAAAAATGTATCCCCCTCCATTGAAAACCCTTTCAAAAATTATTTTTATATGATATAATTATACAAAAAAAAGGAGTTTTTATGATGAAAAAATGTATTTTGTTGTTGGTTTGCCGCTCTATCTGTTTGTTTTAGTATTTCTACAACATATGCTGATACTCTACCAACAAACAGTATCACTCCGTACGCAACTGCATATGGAGATGGGGGAGTATCAAAAATAGAAATTCATGATAATCGTAGTAGAGCTTGGTGGTATGCTCGTCCATATATTAAATCCCATTATACCTTTATTGGTACAGTTAGTATTACATTAACAAACGGAAGAAATTTAATCTACCCTGTAAGCAGAGGTGGAGGCCCAGGTCAATCTGTTTCTGGATCAATATATGTAAATGGAAAAATAAGAAAAGTAGAGTTTTGGGGTGCTGCTGCTGGTCCCGGTGGAGTGAGTGTGGTCATTCCTGGTGTTGAAACAAATAATCATGCCGGAGGGGGTTCAGGAATGAGTGTACCTATTCTTGACCTATTAAATTAAAAACAAACTTCAAGAGGACAATAAAATAAAAGGAGATGACTTGATCATCTCCTTTTATTTTATTGTCCTCAATAGTATTTAACCTATAACCTTATTAAGAGTATCTCTTCTGTATTTCATTATATCATTATTTGAGGGGGGGTAAAGTATCTAGAAAATAATTTCCCTGACAGTATGCTATAATAGTCCTATGAAAAAACGACCGACATCTGCCTATATCCACATTCCATTTTGTACCCAGATTTGTTACTATTGTGATTTTTCTAAGGTTTTTATCAAGAATCAGCCTGTTGATGAGTATTTGGCAGCCCTCATGGAAGAGGTCAAGTTTTACGACCTGCCAGCCCTCCGCACGCTTTATATCGGAGGCGGAACACCATCGGCTCTCTCGGCAGACCAGCTAGATTATCTCCTGACCAATCTGGAGGACCTGCTGGACTTGTCACAGCTGGAAGAATTCACCATTGAGGCTAATCCAGGTGACTTGACGGCGGATAAGATTGCGGTTCTGAAAAAATCCAAGTGCAATCGGGTGTCGCTTGGTGTTCAGACCTTTGATGACCGTATGCTGAAAAAAATCGGTCGCAGCCATAACCAGGCCCAGATTTATGAAACCATTGCAGCCCTCAAGGAAGCGGGTTTTCACAACATTTCCATTGACCTGATTTATGCCCTGCCTGGTCAGACCATGGAGCAGGTGGTGGACAATGTCACCAAGGCCCTAGAGCTGGACATTCCCCACATGAGCCTCTATAGCTTGATTTTGGAGAACCACACGGTCTTCATGAACCGTCAACGCCGTGGCAATCTGCATCTACCCAACGAAGATGTGGAGTCCGATATGTTCGACTATATTCTTCAGGAGTTGGAGAAAAACGGCTTCGAGCATTATGAGATTTCCAACTTCACCAAGCCAGGTTTTGAAAGCCGCCACAACCTCATGTACTGGGACAACTCGGAGTACTATGGTCTAGGAGCAGGAGCATCTGGCTACATCGACGGCATGCGCTATCGCAACCGCGGCCCCATCCAGCACTACCTCAAGTCTATCCGCGAAAAAGGCCATTCTCGCTTACACGAAGAATTCCTCAGCCAGACCGAGCAGATGGAAGAAGAGATGTTTTTAGGTCTACGGAAGAAAACTGGCGTGTCCATTGAGCGATTCGAGGAAAAGTTTGGCATTTCCTTTGAAGACCGCTACGGTCAGGTGGTCAGAGACTTGAAAAATGAAGGTCTCTTGCAAGAAGAAGACCGTTGGCTTCGGATGACCAAAAAAGGGTTATTTCTGGGCGATACGGTTGCTGAACGATTTATTATTACAGATTAGAAAAGAGCAAAAACGATGGGCTTAACCTACCAAGAAAATTTCAGCATTCCCTTTGATATGTGTGATGTGAAGCAGGCTGTCAAACTGCCTGACTTGATTTCCTATTGTCTGGGGCTTTCGGGCCGACAGTCAGAAGAGCTGGGGCGGAGTGATCTCTATGTGTTTCAGGAATTTGGCTTGATTTGGGTGGTGACAGACTATGAACTGACTATTCAAGGCCTACCTAAATACAATGAAACCATTACCATTAAAACAGAAGCGGTTGCCTATAACAAGTTTTTCTGTCATCGGATGTTTTATATCTACGATGAGGTCGGTAATCTCTTGCTAGATATTCTTTGCTATTTTGTTTTGATTGATTTTGAAACTCGCAAGGTGGCGCCTGTGCCAGAAGATTTGATTGCTCCTTATCAGTCTGAGCAGGTCAAGAAATTGCCTCGGGCTCCCAAGTATCAGCTCTTGGAAAATCCGTCTGTACAAGAATTTCCTGTTCGCTATTTTGATTTGGATATGAATGGTCATGTCAATAATGGCAAGTATTTGGAATGGATGTATGAAGCACTGGGTTATGATTTTCTGCTCTGCCATGTTCCTAAAAAAATCCAACTCAAGTATCTCAAGGAGGTAGAGGCGACTAGCTTGGTGAGTTCACGCATGGTGGCAGAACCTGGTATCAGCCAGCATGAGATTGTGGTAGATGGGCATATCCATGCGCAAGCTGTCATAGAATGGAGGGAAAATCATGTCACAGGATAAGTGGTTGGAATGGGCCGTACGTTTACAGGCCTTGGCTCAGACAGGTTTGGCCTATGGAAAAGATGTTTATGACATGGAGCGTTTCGAAGAAATCAGACAGATTGCGGCAGAAATGTTGGTGGAGCCGTCTGGGCAGCCCTTGGAAGTGGTGAATGACTTGTTTTGCAATGAAACAGGCTATCAGACACCTAAGTTGGATACCCGCGCAGCTATTTTCCAAGAGGATAAAATCCTACTGGTCCAGGAAAACGATGGGCTCTGGTCCTTACCAGGTGGTTGGTGCGATGTGGACCAGTCCATCAAGGACAATGTGGTCAAGGAAGTAAAGGAAGAAGCGGGGCTGGATGTGGAGGCTCTGCGAGTCGTTGCGATTTTGGACAAGCACAAGAACAATCCTGCCAAGTCAGCCCACCGCGTGACCAAGGTCTTCATTTTATGTCGTCTACTTGGCGGTGAGTTTCAGCCCAATTCGGAAACAGTCGCCAGTGGTTTTTTCAGTCTAGATGACTTGCCTCCGCTCTACCTTGGGAAAAATACTCCTGAGCAGTTAGCACTTTGCTTGGAAGCTAGTCGGTCTGAGCATTGGGAAACACGATTTGATTAAGGAGAAAGTATGACCTATCAAGGATATTTGATCGATTTAGATGGGACGATCTATGAAGGGAAAAAGCGGATTCCTGCTGGTGAACGGTTTATTCATGGTTTGCAGGAGCGCAACATTCCCTATCTCTTTGTGACCAACAATACCACTCGTCGTCCTGAAACGGTACAAGCTATGTTGGCGGAGAATTTTAATATTGAAACGCCACTTGAGACCATTTACACGGCCAGTCTGGCTACCGTGGATTATATGAATGATTTGGGTCGGGAAATGACGGTTTATGTCATCGGTGAGGACGGGCTCAAGTCTGCCATTTTTGAGGCAGGTTATGTGGAAGACAGGGAAAATCCTGCCTATGTGGTGGTGGGACTGGACGCTCAGTTGACCTATGAAAAGCTTACCATTGCTACCTTGGCTATTCAAAAGGGAGCGACCTTTATAGGTACCAATCCTGACCTCAATATTCCGACGGAGCGTGGTCACTTGCCAGGTGCTGGTTCATTGATTGCACTCTTGAAAGCTGCTACCCGTGTTGAGCCGATCTTTATTGGCAAGCCTGAAGCTATTATCATGGACAAGGCTCTAGAGATTTTAGGGACAGAACGCAGCCAAACGGTTATGGTGGGAGATAACTACCTGACGGATATTCGTGCAGGGATTGATAATGGATTTCCAACTCTTTTAGTCCTGACTGGCTTCACTAAGCCAGAAGAAGTAGCAGACTTACCCCTGGCTCCAACCCATGTCCTCGAGAGCTTAGATGAATGGAGTTTTGATGAGAACTAAGTTACAGATTATCGGAACGATTTTATTTGTCTTGTCGGCAGCAGTTCTAGGAACCATCTACCTAGCTTGGCTAGTTTATCCGCTAGAAATTTCCTACCTAGGCTTGGAAAATGTTGTCTACATGAATGCGTCGGATATTTCCTACAATTTCAATATCCTGATGAACTATCTGACCAATCCTTTTGCAAGTGTTTTAGACATGCCAAATTTCCGCTCATCGGCAGCTGGTCTCAAGCATTTTAGGGATGTTAAGTATCTCTTTCATTTTGCCCAGTTTGCCTTTCTGATTAGCCTGCCAGTCTTTATTTCCTTTGTTAAACAGGTTCTAAACATGGGCTATGGTCAGATCTATCATCGGGTTTTTACTTGGGTTGCCTTGGCGCCTGTTCTTATCGGACTGGTCGGTGTCTTAATTGGATTTGATACGTTCTTTGTCCTCTTCCACAAGGTCCTCTTTCCGGGCGATTCGACCTGGCTCTTTGACCCAGCAAAAGACCCTGTCATCTACATTCTGCCACAGGACTTTTTCCTCCATTGCTTTATCTTGTTTTTCGTTCTCTACGAGCTCTTTTCTTTGGCAATGCTGGCGTGGACAGTGAAATCTACCAAGAAAACTAACTAGGATAATTTCCCGCGTTGTAAAATGAAATGCAACAAAAAAGACATGTTCGTCTGATATACTAGAATTCCCCAACTCAGTATAGAAAGCAGATGAACATGTCCAATACTCATTCTACCAGAAACTCATCCTATTCTCATCTCTCAGCCACAGAACGTGGTGAAATTGCTGCTTATCTTAAAATGGGAAAGAAACCAATTGAA
>NZ_JBIMJS010000017.1:0-54083 GCF_043674225.1 Streptococcus sp. A11 | reverse complement strand
TATTATTGGGAATCCCAGCTTAAATCATAGATACCGTAAGGGATTTTATTCTTTATTTAAAACTTTGCAACAGAACCGTTTGATTGACAAGGCTGTCGATGTCTTTACTGCCGGACAAAAGGCACAAGAATTTCTGTCTGATAAGTCCCAGGAGGCAATTTACAAGACCAGTGAGTATGTCCTGAATGACGCTGAACGTCAGGAAAAGGTGGTCGGCTTTGCGGAAAATTCTCTTGAAAGTCTACTCAATTTAAATTCCGATGAAAAGTTAGAAGTTGATTTATCTCTGGATGACCTCAGCTTTGTCATCGTTGATAAGAAATAGCAGTGGAAACCGTGTCAAGCAGACATGGTTTTTTGCTCGCTCTGCCATTTCCAAAAAGCCTGGGAATATGGTAAAATAGGAAACAAACTGTAGAAACGAGAGACGAGATGAAACTTCAAAAACCTAAGGGAACCCAGGATCTATTGCCACAGGATACGGTCAAGTGGCAGTATG
Organism: Streptococcus sp. A11; assembly: GCF_043674225.1. Taxonomy (NCBI): domain Bacteria; kingdom Bacillati; phylum Bacillota; class Bacilli; order Lactobacillales; family Streptococcaceae; genus Streptococcus; species Streptococcus sp. A11. The sequence continues at coordinate 53,584 of NZ_JBIMJS010000017.1, read as the reverse complement.
TGGAAGGCTTTGCCCGCAGTATTTTTAAGCGATACAATTACGCAGAGATTCGCACGCCGATTTTTGAGCATTATGAGGTTATCAGCCGTTCAGTTGGCGACACGACGGACATCGTGACCAAGGAAATGTATGACTTCTATGATAAGGGCGACCGCCATATTACCCTTCGTCCGGAAGGGACCGCCCCGGTGGTTCGTTCGTATGTGGAAAACAAGTTGTTTGCTCCAGAAGTGCAAAAGCCAAGCAAGTTTTACTACATGGGCCCAATGTTCCGTTATGAGCGTCCTCAGGCTGGTCGTCTGCGCCAGTTCCACCAGATTGGTGTGGAGTGTTTTGGTTCCAACAATCCTGCGACGGATGTGGAAATCATGGCCATGGCCTATCATTTCTTTGAGGAACTAGGGATTCAAAACATCACCCTTCACCTTAACAGCCTGGGCAATCCAGAGAGTCGTGCGGCCTATCGCCAGGCCTTGATTGATTATCTGACACCGCTCAAGGACCAGTTGTCCAAGGATAGCCAGCGCCGTTTGGAGGAAAATCCTTTGCGCGTGCTGGATTCCAAGGAAAAAGAGGACAAGGCGGCAGTTGAAAATGCTCCGTCCATCTTGGATTACTTGGATGAAGAGAGCGTGGCCTACTTTGAGGGGGTCCAGTCTATGTTGGACAGCCTGGGTATCACCTATGTCATTGACACGAATATGGTTCGCGGTTTGGACTATTACAACCATACCATTTTCGAGTTCATCACCGAGGTGGGGGGCAATGATTTGACTATCTGTGCTGGCGGTCGCTATGACGGCTTGGTCAGTTATTTCAATGGACCTGAGACACCAGGTATTGGCTTTGGTATGGGGATTGAGCGCCTGATTTTGGTCCTTGAAAAGCAGGAAATTGAGCTGCCGATTGACCAGTCTCTGGATGTTTATATCGCTGTTTTGGGTCAGGAGGCCAATGGCGGAGCGCTAGAGTTGGTTCAAGCCATCCGCAAGCAAGGTTTCCGAGCAGAGCGCGATTACCTAGACCGCAAGCTCAAGGCTCAATTTAAGTCTGCGGATGTCTTTGGTGCCAAATACATCATCACCCTTGGTGGAAGCGAGCTGGAAAGCAGCCAGATTACTGTCAAGAATAATCAGACCCGCCAGGAAGTCAAGACTAGCCTGGACACCATCAAAAATGATTTTGCCAGCCTCTTGCCAGAACTTGGAGCAGAGTAGGGGAGGTAGAGGATGAAAAAATACATCAACATCGCCTTAATTTACGCTATTGCAGGTCTTCTCAGCGGTCTTGCTTACCGTGAGATCATCAAATTAACCGGTTTTACTGGTCAGACATCTCTTAATTTGGTTCACACCCACCTGTTTACATTGGGCATGTTCCTCTTTATGATTGTGGCTCTCTTTGCCCAGCACCATGAACTGGAAAAAATCAAGTCTTTTCGTGTCTTCCTAGTGACCTACCACATCGGCTTGCCTCTTTCTGCTATCATGCTGGCTGTCCGCGGTATGACCCAGGTTCTAGAAATGGATTTGTCAAAAGCCGTCAATGCTAGTATTGCAGGCTTGGCAGGTATCAGCCATATCCTGGTTTCAGTTGGTATTATCAGTCTACTCCTTGCCTTGAAAAAAGCAGCTGAAAATTAACATATAAACAGTAAAGCAAGCTCCGTTTTGGAACTTGCTTTTATTGTTTATTTGGAATAATAAAGAAGAGATAGTAGGTAATGAAAATAGTCAAAGCAACTAAGAGGATTTTGACTGGTAGGAGTGGGGCCAAATAGATAGAAATCCCCATGAGGATATAAATTTGCAGGATAATTCGTTTTTTCCGACTCTTGCTGATAGACTTGGTCTCCGCATAGTCAGCGACATAAAATTGATAGAGCCTGGTTGTCCTGAGCCAGGTCTCAAACTTCTTTGAACTATTGGCAAAACAAAAGCCAGCCAAGAGTAACAGGGGAGTGGTAGGGAGGATGGGCAGGAAAATGCCGATGACTCCGACAAGCAAACTGAGGCAGCCGGAAAGAAAATAGAGATATTTTTTCATGTTACGATTGTATCATAAAAGGAAAATGAAAAAAAGACTTGCATTTTAATAAAGAAAACGTTATCACAATGAGGTAACGTGATTTCTGTCACAAAGACGATGAAAAGAGGGACCAAGATGAAATTGATTGCATTGGTTGGAACAAACTCCGCCGCATCCACCAACAGGAAATTATTGCAGTTTATGGCTACACATTTTAGCGAGATGGCTGAAATAGAATTGGTAGAAATTAAGGATTTACCAATGTTTAACAAGCCTGCCACCCGTCAATTACCAGAAGCTGTCTTGGAATTGGCTAAGAAAATTGAAGGGGCAGAAGGGGTTATCATTGGAACACCCGAATATGACCACTCTATTCCAGCAGTTTTGATGAATACCTTGGCTTGGTTGTCTTATGGCATCTATCCCTTGTTGAACAAGCCGATTATGATTACAGGTGCATCTTATGGTACCTTGGGTTCTTCCCGTGCCCAGTTGCAGTTACGTCAGATTTTGAATGCTCCTGAGCTCAAAGCCAGCGTTTTGCCTGATGAGTTTCTCTTGTCAAATTCCCTGACTGCCTTTGATAAGAAAGGTCATTTAGTGGATATTGAAACAATCCAAAAATTGGAGGCTATGTTTGACGACTACCGCTTATTTGTGAAAATGACTGGAAAATTGTCTCATGCCAAGGAACTCTTGCACAAAGAGGCAGAGAATTTCGACTGGGAAAGTTTATAGGAAGAGGACGAAAAGATGAAATTTGTTGGTATTGTAGGATCAAATGCGGACCAATCATACAACCGTATGCTCTTGGAATATATCCGCCGTCAATTTAAGTTGAAGTTTGAACTAGAAGTCTTGGAAATCAAGGATGTTCCGATGTTCAATCAAGATGAAGACCAATCGGACTGCTTTGCTATCCAGTATTTATACAATAAGATTACTCGTGCAGACGGTGTCATCATTGCAACACCAGAGCACAACCATACGATTACACCAGCCCTCAAGAGCACCTTGGAATGGTTGTCCTTCAAGCTCCACCCACTGACAGATAAGCCTGTCATGATTGTCGGTGCTTCTTACTATGACCAAGGAACATCCCGTGCCCAGGTCCATCTCCGTAAGATTTTAGATGCTCCAGGTGTCAATGCATATACCTTTCCAGGAAATGAATTCCTACTTGGCAAGGCAAAAGAGGCATTTGATGAGAAAGGAAATATCATCAATGAGGGGACAGTGAAATTCCTAGAGAGCTGTCTCGATAACTTTATCAAATATGTAGGAGTAGTGTCTCAGTTGAAAAAACCAAAACCAATTGAACCAGAAGATCTTTACTGCGGTAAGCCAATTGCAACGACTGTTCAGGGCATTGACCCAGATGATCCAAACTGGTTGGAGAAGGCTGCTGCCCAGGTTGGAGCTGTTGAAGGAGACACCTATGTCAAATTGGACAACGGTCTACTGACGGTTAATCAGCTCAATCAATTCCTCAAGGCCATGCCTTTTGAATTGACTTTCACAGACGATAACAACCAGTTCCTCTACTATAATGCCGCTCACCAAGATCCTGAAACCATGCTTGGAAAACGTCTGCCAGAGCATGTCGGCGGTCGTTTGGCAACCCTACACGGCACCCTGCCACCAGCTCGCATGAAGAACGTGGAGTGGGTTGTTGGAACGCTCCGTAACGGTAACCAAGAATACGTTCGGACCATTGTTCCAGGTACACCGCCAGAAGTTATCAATACCCACAACTATCAGGCTATGTACTATCCGGATGGCTCCTTTGCAGGTATCAACGAGATTATCTTCAACTTCAAGCCATGGTTGGATTGGTACCTCAATGAAACTGGTCAACAGTTGGTTGGCGGTAAGGCTATGCCAGCTGCTGGTCACGGTCATGCAGCTGCCCATGTCGATGCGACATCCGGTGCATCGGATGCAGGTGCTGCTCCAGCTCCAGCTGCTTCCGATGTGGATGCAAGCTCTGGTGCATCAGAAGCCTATTAGATTTGTAATGAAAGGTGCCATCAGGGCACTTTTCCTTTCTTATTTTATTAGAAAGAGGAGATTATGACAGTTTTTAAGGAGAAAATCGGTGCGGCTTGTGCCAAAAAAGAGGCTCTCTTTGATGAGAGTTTGGGTCGGTATGCCCTGCGTTCTATGTTTGCTGGGGCCTATCTGACCATGTCAACGGCTGTGGGAATTATCGGTGCGGATGTCATTTCTAGCCAATTTCCGGCCCTGGCTCGCTTTGTCTTTACCTTTATCTTTGCTATCGGCTTGATTTTTGTCTTGATTTTCAATGGCGAATTAGCGACATCCAATATGATGTATCTAACAGTAGGAGGTTACTACAAGCGGATTTCCTGGAAGAAGGTCTGCACGATATTGCTTTATTGTACCTTCTTTAACTTGATTGGTGCTATTGTCTTGGCCTATCTATTCAATCAATCTTTTTCCTTCCAGCAACTGACAGATAAGAGTTTTGTAATCAATGCGGTCCAGCTCAAGTTGGCCAAGACAGATTGGATGAACTTCATCGAGGGCATTACTGCCAATATGTTTGTCAATATGGCTATTATGGGATATATGCTCCTGAAGGAGGAATCTGCCAAGTTCTTTGTGGCCCTATCTGCCATTTTCATGTTTGTTTTCCTCATCAATGAGCACTTGATTGCCAACTTTGCTTCTTTTTCGCTGGCTGGATTTAGCCCTGTTGACAACATCAAAGGTTTTGATTTGGTCAATATTCTTCGCCAGTGGACCGTAGTTTTCTTTGGCAACTGGATAGGTGGAGGTCTCTTTATCGGGATTGCCTATGCTTGGCTCAATGAGACCAAAACAGTGCATAAGGAAGGTTAGAAAACAAGCTCTCAGACCCCAGACCGATTTTTTCAAATAGGTCTTGAAAAATACTCTAAAATGCCTATAATGTATTTACATTAAGGTATTTTTTAGTCTACTCTGCTATTCTACTGGGAAAAGGAGGAGATTCTATGTTTATTTTTGCCTTTCCTGGTACGGGAAAATCGACCCTTGCGAAACAGTCGTCAGCCATCGTGGACTTAGAGATGTCTGACATCAAGTATGACAATTCGAGCGTCAGCCATTTGACCAAAGAAGAGAGGAAGTCTGTGCCGCGGCCTATTAAGGACAAGGACTACCGTCAGACTTATATTGACAGGGCCTATGCCCTGGAGCGTGAGGGCAAGACGGTTCTCGTAGCTATGAATTTTCTGGTCAGGATGCTGGCAGCCATGCTGGTTCGAGGATTTGTCCCCTTCCATATTTACATTCCTCACTTTTCTTTGAAGGAAGAATACAGGAAGCGCTATGTTCAAAGAGGAAACAATTCCCGCTTTATTTTTGAGGTTATGTTTATTTGGTATTTAGTGTTGCTCCCTTTTTATCTACTATCCATATGCCTGCCAAAATGTATCACTGTCTTGGGAGAGGGTGAGACATTGTCAGACAAGATATTCGCTAAAAATCATCGGAAATCCAATCAAAAAGCAGGTCTAGCGCAAACCATTTCATGAAAATGAATGAAAATTCACAAATCCCTTGAAAAAAACATGATAAAGCGTTATCATATTATGGTACATAAATGGAGGAATGACATGACACATATTACATTTGACTATTCAAAAGTCTTGGGCCAATTTGTTGGTGCTCAAGAAGTAGACTACATGCAACCACAAGTTACTCTAGCTGACCAAATGCTCCGTCAAGGAACAGGTCCTGGTAGCGACTTTATCGGCTGGTTGGATTTGCCAGAAAACTATGACAAAGCAGAATTTGCGCGTATCAAGGAAGCAGCAGCTAAGATCCAAAACGAAAGTGAAGTTTTGGTGGTTATCGGTATCGGTGGTTCTTACCTTGGTGCTAAAGCAGCCATTGATTTCTTGAGCAACTCATTTGTTAACTTGCAAACTCGTGAAGAGCGTAAAGCTCCACAAATCCTTTACGCAGGAAATTCTATCTCATCAAGCTACCTTGCTGACTTGGTGGACTACGTGGCAGATAAGGACTTCTCAGTCAACGTGATTTCAAAATCAGGTACAACAACTGAGCCTGCTATTGCTTTCCGCGTCTTCAAAGAATTGCTTGTCAAGAAATACGGTCAAGAAGAAGCCAACAAGCGTATCTATGCTACAACTGACAAGGCAAAAGGTGCTGTTAAGGTTGAAGCGGACGCAAATGGTTGGGAAACTTTTGTAGTTCCAGATGATGTCGGCGGTCGTTTTTCAGTCTTGACAGCAGTTGGTCTTTTGCCAATCGCGGCAGCTGGTGCAGACATTGATGCCCTTATGGAAGGCGCAAACGCAGCTCGTACGACTTACACTTCAGATAAAATTGCTGAGAATGAAGCTTACCAATATGCAGCTGTCCGTAACATCCTTTACAGAAAAGGCTATGTAACAGAAATCTTGGCTAACTACGAGCCATCACTTCAATATTTCAGCGAATGGTGGAAACAGTTGGCTGGTGAGTCAGAAGGTAAGGACCAAAAAGGTATCAACCCTACATCTGCTAACTTTTCAACTGACTTGCACTCACTTGGACAATTTATCCAAGAAGGAAACCGCAACATCTTTGAAACAGTTGTTCGTGTTGACAAACCTAGAAAAAATATCTTGATTCCTGAAATGGCAGAAGACCTTGACGGTCTGGGCTACTTGCAAGGAAAAGACGTTGACTTTGTAAACAAAAAAGCAACGGATGGTGTGCTTCTTGCTCACACGGATGGTGGCGTACCAAACATGTTTGTGACTCTTCCACAACAAGATGAGTTCACACTTGGTTACACCTTCTACTTCTTCGAGTTGGCGATTGCTATCTCTGGTTACCTCAATGCCATCAACCCATTTGACCAACCAGGTGTAGAAGCCTACAAGAAAAACATGTTCGCTCTTCTTGGCAAGCCAGGATTTGAAGAACTCGGTGCAGAATTGAATGCACGTTTGTAATGAATATGAACCGGCCGCTTGGTCGGTTTTTCTTATGCCTCAAATCCTGTCTGTGTGTCTGTGTGTCTAGGTGTCTATTGTCTAAAAAAGTAATTTTTCTCTAAATTTTCTTGCATTTATCTATTGACAACCGATATATATAATGGACATATAACATTCTTTAGGAGGCTATTATGGCAAAGAAAATTAGGGATGAGCATGGCAATGTCTATGTACAGAAGAAACCATTTTACAAACGGATTTGGTTTATCGTGTTGGCAGGTTTAATTGTACTTGGAGCTTTAGGCAATGCACTTGGCGGCGGTAAAGAGGGGACTACGAGTTCAAGTCAACCTTCAACGCAGGAAACAAATCAGACAAATACGGAGACTCCAGCAAGTAGCTCAGAAAAAGCGGAGGAGAAGCCAGCAGAGGTGACCTATGGCATTGGGCAAGAAGTGCCAGTTGGTGATGTAACCTATATTGTAAATTCAAAAGAAATCGTCACTAATGTTGGTGGTGAATTTGGTAAAAATGCAAATGGTGTCTTCCTATTGCTCAATGTTACCGTAAAAAATAATGGGACTAAAGCCATTACAGTGACAGATGACTTCTTTACTTTGTTAAAAGGTGAAGTGGAGTACGAGACGGATTCGTCAGCGGGTCTATTTGCCAATCAAGATGCAAATTTCTTCCTCTCTGAAGTAAATCCAGAGAGCACCATCACTGGCAATGTCGTTTTTGATATTACAGAAGAGACCGCAAATGATCCGAGTATCCAGCTCAAAGTACAAACCGGATTCTGGGGTACAGAGACTGGTTTGATTAACCTGCAATAACATTCAAGAGGCTATACTTCTAGTCTCTTTCTCATTGCCGACCGTGTGGTCGGTTTTTCTTATGCCTCAAATTATGGTACAATGGTTTTACAAGGAGACAGGTCTATGAAACCAGAGTATTTTGTAGTCGGGGATGTTCATGGCAAGTATCAACTCTTGGTTGATTTGTTGCAGAAGTGGAATCCTGAGCGTCAGCAATTGATTTTTTTAGGGGATTTGATTGACAGGGGTGAGGATTCCAAGGCTTGTTTGGAATTGGTCATGGATTTGGTGCAGAATCAGGGAGCCATTTGCCTGACAGGTAATCATGAGCGGATGTTCCTGGCCTGGTTGCGGGACCCTCAGGACCGCTATGACCATTATCAGAGAAATGGTGGTGATACGACCATCAATTCATTGCTGGGGCGTTCCTTGGATGCGTCGGTGGATGGTATGGTGGATGCCCATCAGGTTTCAGAGCAATATGGGGAATTGATTGATTTTCTCAAATCTTGTCCCTACTATCTAGAAACGGAGCTCTATATCTTTGTTCACGCGGGGGTTGACCTGACCTTGGATGATTGGCGGGAAACCAGTGAGCATGACATGGTTTGGTTGCGATCCAAGTTCCATGAGGCAGCTAATGAAACTGGCAAGTGGATTATTTTCGGCCATACACCAGTCTATAATTTGTTTGGAACTAAGACGCGGATTAGTCAGATTTGGGACAGTGGTGATGGAAAAATTGGCATGGATGGCGGTGCTGTCTATGGCGGAGTCCTCCATGGTCTGGTCTGCAATCAAGACGGGCCAATCGAAGACTATGTGGTCGGTCACACCCGATTCCAGTTGCAGGTAGAAGATTAGTTTTTATCAGCTCCACCGGGAAACAGGGGAGAACAAGATTTTGTAAATAGACATATTAAAAAAGGCGATTGTGGTCGCCTTTTTGTGTATTCAGATAAAATTGTCTAAAAAGTCTGAGTGGTCACGAGAGTTGTTTGCAGAAGGTATTATGCCTTCAACCGAAAAGTCTGTGGCGCCTTTTTCAATAAAATCCAGTAACCGATACTGACATAGGCAATCATAGCTAGCGAAATGAGTAGGATGTACAAGTGCCTGCCTAAATCCAGCTTGATATTGAGGTAGGCCACCCAGTAGAGGGCTCCACTGAGAAATTTATAGACAGGGTTGGTCACTTCCATGTCTTTGGTAAAGGGCTGCAACATATAATAGATAAAGAGGTCATGAAAGGAAAAGAGGGCGGTCAGGCTGGTCAATAGCAGGGCAGTTAGCAGATAGCTGCCAGGAGTGTATGTCGCCCGTGTAAAGAGGACAAGCCCTAAAAAGAGGGTGACAGCAAAGCGAGCGTTGTAGAAGATAGACTGCTTGAATCGGTAGTTGAAACCAGCAATAATGGTCTGCGGTTCCCGATAAAAGGGGTAATGGAGCATGGAAAGGTCGCAGTTGACAAAGACCATTTGGGCAATGGTTTTCCCCATTGAGCCGGCATACATGACTATAAAGGTCACCGGCAGGAGGGGTAGAAATCCTTTCTCGGCAGGAACCGTAAAGGTCGGGTCCAAGAACCGAATGAGCTCCAAGGTCGCAAAAATCAAGACCAGAATGCCGACTCGAAAGAGGGATTTTTTCTCTAGGATGGTTCGGTAGCGGTCAAATAGCAGAGCGTTTAAGTAGGTCATGCCAGACAGGTGACTAAGGTCCTTGCCTTTTTTGAGTTTGAGTTTCTCCTGCATCTGCAGACCTTGACGGGTGTATTCATTACCCTGCACGATACCAGCGATTTTTTTATCGGTGATAGCAGATTGGTCCATGCAAAATTCTATGTAGCTGTTCAGCTGATAGGGCTGGAGCAAGGTCCACAGACTGACCAGGATGAGAATGCCTAGTAAGACAGCCAGCCCCATAAACAGCTGGTTGCTCAGGCTATCTCTGTAATAAAAGGCAAGAAAATAGGGAATGATACCAGAAATCCCGATGACGGCAGATGACCAACCATTTCGTTTGTAGCGAAAGCCTTTTTGAAAAAGGAAGCGGTTGAGTGCCTGTCCAGAAAAGCTCAGCGCCATGGGGGTCAAGAAACCTAGTGGGAGGAAAATCCATTGTCCCGACAAGAGGCAGAAGGTTACCAGAGCGGGCAGGTAGTAGATACTGGTCAAGACGGGTTCTAAGAAAATACGACTGTAGAAGTAGGTGGTTCGTGATAAGCCGAAATGGGTCATGAATTCCCGGTCGGGCTGGCTGATAAAGGGGTCAAAACTCCCTAAAAATCGATTGGCTATTCCAATGAAGTAGCACCAGCTGACAAAGCCCATGGTCCACATGTCTTCTTGTTCAAGGGTAAACTGAGGTTCACCTCTGAAGAGATTGAGGAAGAGAACGGCTATGCCCACGTGGAGTGCCAACCAGAAGAACTTGGCAAAAAAGCGCGTTGGGATGCTGAGGATGATGTTGAAATAGAAAAGAAAACTCTTGAAACCATACCTTTTGAAGATGTTGACCGGAATTTTATGGCCGACAAGAGGAATTTTTCGTAGGTAGTAGAGCAGGCTATTGGCCGACTTGTAGGCTCTGAATTGCTGCTGGTACCAGGTGTAGGTCAGCATGTCTTTGATTTGTTTCTTCATGGCTATCTCCTATTGCTCCGTTAGTAGGTTGACAATTTCCTGCTCAAAGTCCGTGTCATGGAGCTTGTCTGTCGGCACAGCTTGGAGTTTATGGTGATGGAGCAAAACAATCTCGTCGCAGAGATCCTGAGCCAGCTGAAGAATATGGGTGGAAAAGATGATAACAGAATCCTTCTTAGCTTCTCGAATCAGCTGCTTAAACTCGTGGGCAGCCACAGGGTCAAAGGAAGTCAGAGGTTCATCCAAGAGCAGGACAGGAGGTTGGACAATCAAGGACAGGAGCAACTGGACCTTGTTCTGCATACCGTGGGAAAAATCCTTGAGCAGGCGATGTTGGTCTTCTTCTCCGATACCGACTAAGTTCAGCCATTCTTCTGGACTGCGAGGAGATTTGAGATTATCCTTGTGAATATCCATATAGAAACGGACAAATTCATAGGCCGTCATAAAGGCAGGCAGTTGTGGGTAGGTTTGGGTAAATCCGATGTCCGTATTATCGTAGTCAAAGGCATTTCCATCCTTTACAAACTGAATCGAGCCACTATCCAAGGTCAGATTTCGGGCAATGCAGTTAAACAGGGTTGTCTTACCAGCTCCGTTCCGCCCCAGCAAGCCGTAAATCTTCCCTTTTTCAAAGGTAAAAGAAGCGTCTTCCAAAATGATTTTATGGTCGAATTTCTTGGAAATAGAAGATAATTTCAGTTGCATAGCCAATCTCCTTTTTGTTATATTGTTATGGATTTATCATACAATAAAAAACAAAAAAATTCAAGCAGATTTTTACTTGAATTTAGAAAGAGGATAGGGGTTGTTTTTGCTGCCCCTGGCCATTGAAGTTACTATCCTTTAGCCAGTTTTCAAGGGCATGCTTGCGGTCGGGCCATTCGTGGTCTAATAGAGAAAACCAGGCGGTATCCCGATTGCGTTCCTTATAGACTAGAGCCTGACGGAAGGTACCTTCGTAGGTAAAGCCCAGACGGTTGGCAGCGACCTGACTGGCTTGGTTGAGCGAGTCGCATTTCCATTCATAACGTCGATAGCCCAGTTCTTCAAACACATAGTTCATGAGAAGATAGTGGGCTTCTGTCGCCTGTCGGGTCCGTTGCAGTTGTGGAGAAAAGATAAGCCAGCCAACCTCGATGCTACGGTGATTTGGAACAATATTCATTAGTGCCAAGCTACCAATGGCTTGTTGGCTTTCCTGGTCCACAATAGCTAGATAATAAGGGTCAATAGAATCCAATATCGTCTGGAAATAGGCTTGAAAAGAGTCACGGTCTGCAAAGGGTTCAAGGGCCAAGTAGGTCCAGTCAGCTTTCTTGGCATTTGGTCCATAAAACTGATAGAGATCATCTGCATGTTGCAGGCTCAGTTTTTCTAAGCGGACTGTGTGTCCTTGTATAGTCTCCAGACTTGGTCGCTCACCACTGGTGTAATGTGGCAAGGGCATACCAATTTCTTGACCGAATGAATTGATAGGCATGGTTCCCTCCTAATAATGCAAACTCCCTGCCACCCAGCCAGTTGCCAGACAGTAGGTGATGTTAAAGCCACCAGTGTGGGCGTTGATGTCCAAGACTTCACCGGCAAAGTGGAGGCCAGGGACCTTTTTGCTTTCTAAGGTTTTTGGATTGATTTCCCTGAGATCAACGCCACCCTTGGTCACAAAGGACTTGGCTAGGGACATCTTGCCTGTAATCTTGATAGGTAGGGCTTTGAGGAGGGTAACCAGGTCAGCCAGATCTTTTTTTTGGACCTGTTTGACCTTGCAGTCGTAGTTCTCTGCGAAAAAGTCGGCTAGGCGGTCAGGCATGAGTTCAGACAGGGCATTCTTGACGGATTTTTCCCTATTGATTTCTAAATGCTCAAACAAGTCTTGCTCAGAATGGGTCGGCAGAGCATCGAGAAATGCGGTTTCGCCGCCTTTGACAAAACTAGACAGACGAAGGGCAGCAGGCCCCGACAGGCCAAAGTGGGTAAAGAGCAGGTCGTGGGTGATGACGTGCTTGCCGTAGGTCAGGGTGACGTCGTCTAGGGAAATGCCTTGGAGCTTCTTGTGGGGGAAGTCGGTCAGAACCGGGCTTTCAGCGGCCTCAATCTCCGTGACTTCCAGCTTGAAGTGGCGGGCAATGTCGTGACCAAAGCCAGTCGAGCCAGTGGAGGGATAGGTCTTGCCGCCGGTGGTGACAATGAGCTGGGGTGCCGTAAAGGTTTCCTCGCTGGTCTTGACATGGAAGAGGTCGTCAATCTTGCGGACGGAAACCACCTCAGTTCCTGTGCGGATGTCCACGCCATTTTCCAGCATCTTCATCTCCAGGCACTTGATGATGGTCTGGGAACGGTCGGTGGTCGGAAAGACACGGCCGTGGTCCTCCACTTTGAGCTTGACCCCGTTTTCCTGAAAGAAATTCATGATGTCATGGTTGTCAAACTGGGAAAATACGCTGTAAAGAAAGCGGCCGTTGCCAGGAATGCCAGCCAGTAGGTCTTCCAAGGTGCCGTTGTTGGTCACATTGCAACGTCCGCCACCTGTACCAGACAGTTTCTTGCCCAAACGCTTGTTTTTTTCGAGGAGCAGGGTCTTCTTGCCGTAAAAACTGGAAGAAATAGCGGCCATCATGCCGGCAGGCCCCGCTCCGATAATAATGGTATCTACTGTATTCATGTATTTATTGTATCATAAAATAGCAGAGCTGGTTGGCAGGTTACTCCCCTCTACTTATTTATTGGTCTAAATTTGACAGTTTAGGGTGCTTATGGTAATATTTTAATGATACAGTCAGTAGAAAAATCAAGTATTTGAGGATAATATGGGAATTGAAAAAACAGTCAGCGAATTGGCTGAGATTTTAGGTGTCAGCCGTCAGGCTATGAATAACCGGGTAAAATCACTTCCAGATGAGTTTGTTGAGAAGAATGATAAGGGCGTGACGGTGGTCAATCGTCAGGGTCTGGTCAAGCTGGAAGAGATTTACAAGACCACGATTTTTGAAGATGAGCCAGTCAGCGACGAAGTTCTTCACCGTGAAATGATTGAGATTGTCATCGATGGAAAAAATGAAGAAATCGAGCGCTTGTATGCCCAACTCAAGGTTAAGGACCAACAATTGGCTGAGAAAGATGAGCAGTTGCGGGTCAAGGATATCCAGATTGCGGAGAAGGATAAGCAGCTGGACCAACAGCAGCAGTTAACAGCCAAGGCTATGGCGGACAAGGAAGTTCTCAAGTTAGAATTAGACGAGGTTAAGGCCCAGGCGGAAGAGGTAAAACCGAAAGGTTTTTTTGCTAGATTATTTGGCAAATAGAGGGATCCTATTTTAGGAAATGTTCGGGAGTGACAAGTTGTCGCTCTCTTTTTTGCGACATAAAGGAGTGATTGTGGTAAGCTAGAAACAGATAATTTTCTGAAAATTTCGGAAACTATTCTAGAGGAGGTTGCTTTATGTCCTATTTTCAAAATTTTATGAAGGCCAATAAGGCCTATGTTGACTTGCATGGAACCCAGCATTTGCCCTTGCGTCCTAAGACCAAGGTGGCCATTGTGACCTGTATGGATTCGCGCCTGCACGTTGCCCAGGCCTTGGGGCTGGCTCTAGGGGATGCCCATATCTTGCGGAATGCTGGCGGACGTGTCACTGAGGACATGATTCGGTCTTTAGTCATTTCCCAGCAACAAATGGGAACGCGGGAGATTGTGGTTCTTCACCACACGGACTGCGGTGCGCAGACCTTTACCAATGAGGCTTTTGCGGAGCATATCCACAGGGAGCTGGGTGTGGATGTTGCTGGGCAGGATTTCTTGCCATTTACAGATGTGGAAGAGAGTGTTCGCGAGGATATGGAACTACTGCGGAAATCACCGCTCATTCCTGAGGATGTGGTCATTTCAGGTGCGGTCTATGATGTGGATACGGGTCGGATGACAGAGGTCAGCTAAGAACCTGTATTCACAGCTCGCCATCTTTAGCTAAAGCTAGTTTTCTGCTACTAAGCGTTCGTTTTTCTCGAAATACAGTCAGTATTCCAGCTCAAACGGCCTTGATTAGCAAAAAACTATCTCTTATCTACATGCACCTTACTTGTGAATATAGGTTCTAAGAGCAGAGTTGTGAAGTCGGATTATTTCCGGCTTTTTTTGTAAAAATACTTGACAGTCATTCGGAGTTGATGTAGAATTGTTTTATAAAAATAATACAAAGAAACAAAGGAGTCCTCTCATGTCTGATAATCGTATGAAATACACAATTGATAGCAATATGCAATTTCCTTTGGTGGAAATTGCCTTAGAGGCTGGAGAGTCGGCTTATATTCAACAGGGGAGCATGGTTTACCATACACCCAGTGTGACCTTAAATACTAAGCTCAATGCCCGCGGTGGTTCAGGATTCGGTAAGTTGCTGGGAGCTATCGGTCGCTCCATGGTGTCGGGTGAGTCTATGTTTATCACCCAGGCTGTATCTAATAGCTATGACGGGAAAATCGCCCTGGCGCCGTCCACACCTGGTCAGGTTATTGCTCTAGAGCTGGGTGCCAAACAATACCGCCTCAATGATGGTGCCTTTCTGGCTTTGGATGGTTCTGCTCAATATAAGATGGAACGCCAAAGTGTGGGCCGTGCCTTCTTTGGTGGCCAAGGCGGACTCTTTGTCATGACTACAGAAGGCGAGGGTACACTTTTGGCAAATGCCTTTGGTTCCATCAAGAAAATTGAGCTAACAGGTGGAAGCATCACCATCGATAATGCTCACGTGGTAGCCTGGAGTCGTGACCTCAACTATGATATTCACCTAGAAAACGGCTTCCTTCAGTCTATTGGTACTGGTGAAGGGATTGTCAATACATTCTCAGGTTATGGTGAAATCTATGTGCAAAGTTTGAATATTGAAACATTTGCCCAAGTCATCGGCAGCCATATTGTTACAGGTGGCGATGGCGGTGGTGGTAGCACTTCCTTGCTCGATGCGATTTTTTAAGACTCAACCAGCTGCGGCTGGTTTTTTACTTGTCCTTCATCACCACTTACCAGGCATTTTTTACCACTTACTGAAAAGCCCTTGCCTTCACACCATAGCCTGATATAATAGGTATATCAAATGAAAGGGAGGTCGTATGAAAGTTCGGATTGAATTAGATGATAGCTTGGAGCAAGTCGAAGTGATTATCAGAAGTAGCCAACTAGGACCAGAGTTGGAACGCATCCAGCAGGCTTTGCAACAGGTTAGCCGTCCCTCACTTGTCTTTTACAAAGGAACCAGTGAGTATTTCTTGAAATTGGAAGACCTGCTCTTTTTTGAAACCGATGGTACCAAGCTGATGGGGCATACTAGAGATGACGCCTATGAAGTCAAGATGAAGCTCTATGAACTGGAAGACTGCCTCCCTGCTTATTTTTGTCGGGTTTCCAAGTCAACCATTGCTAATAGCAAGGCCATCTACTCGCTGGACAAGTCCTTTTCAGGGACTAGTCGGATTTCCTTTTATCATACCCACAAGGAAGTCCACGTGTCGCGGCATTATTATCATTTATTAAAAGAAAAGTTACGAGAAGTGAGGTAGAAAAATGAAAAAAAATGGTTTAGGAATTGCTCTGCTGGTCTTGGCAGGCTTGGTCTTGTTTCAAGATTACTTGCCGGCTATTGAGCTTCCTCTTTGGAAATTGGCACTGGTAGTCGGTTGGAGTTATCTTCTCCTAAAAGCAATAATTAGAAGACAGTTAGTTACAAGCTTTGTGTGGGGAACTTTGCTCTTTATTATTTTGAACAACCACTTTGACTGGGTGGACATCGATACTTGGACACTGATTGTGGGTGCAGGCCTAGCCTGTGCGGGTTTGCAGCTCTTATTCAAGCCCAAGAGACCAGATGTGAGCAGTACAGGCGTGATTGGCGATAAGGGGCGGGAAATAGCTTTTGGCTCCTCTACTCGCTACATTCATGAGGAAAATTTTACCTACGATAGTGTGGAAGTGGCCTTTGGCTCCAGTATGGTTTATTTTGATCAGGCGGTTATTCTGGGAGATAAGGCTGAATTTCATATAGATGCAGCTTTCTCATCAGTTAATCTTTATCTGCCTGCTAACTGGCAGGCGGTCGTGGAGCTAGATAGTTCCATATCTGCTGTCAATAACTATGCAACTGGTATAGGAGAAAAGATGCTACATATCACAGGAGATATGGCCTTCTCCACTTTGAATATCTATTACACCTAGAGTGAACAGAGAGCAGTCTATCCAGGCTCCTCTGTAGAATAAAAAGTCAGAATATTCTGGAAATTATTCAAAAGAAAGGAATTATCATGAAAAAGATTTTGAAAAATACTACTTACCTATGGGTACTGACTGCAGATATGTTGTCCAATTTTGGCGATGTGGTCTATTATTTGGCCTTGATGAACTATGTTTTGCTGGTGCCCAACAGTCGTCTGGCTCTGGCGATTGTGACCTTCTCGGAAATCTTCCCAAGCTTTATGGGGCTCTTTACAGGCTATCTGGCGGACAAGACGGTCAACAAAATCAGCACTATCAAGCTGACCCTTCTCTTCCGTGTCCTACTCTACCTCATCCTCGGCTTCTGCATGGGCTTTGAGCCAGCCCTCTGGATTGTCGTGGTGGCTGCAACTTTCAATGTCTTTGCAGACTTCGCTGGCTTCTATGAAAACGGCCTCTATACACCTCTGGGATTACGCGTAGCACCCAAAGAAGAGCGGGAGCAGTACTCGGCCTTTCGCCAGACCGTGACCAGCCTCCTCAACATCGCCTTTCAGGGCCTCTCTGCCCTCTTGGTCGGCCTCCTCTCCTACCAAAACCTGGCCTTTCTCAACGCCGGCACCTTTTTAGCCGCCCTCCTCATCATGCAGCTGCTGACGCCAGTCTTTCGCAAACTCCTGACGGAGCAGCCTTTGAAAATAGCAGAGCAGCCGAGCCAGCCCGATCAGGAAACCAAGGGACCGGGCATTCTAGCTTCCTTCAAGCAAGCCATCGTGGAGCTGCGCAAGATTCCCGAGTTCCGTCTGGTCCTGATTACCAGCCCTCTTATCAACGCTTGTGGAGCGATTCTCTATCCTATTCTGGTCCTTCTGATTAGCGAAGACCCAGGCCTTGTCTTCCTCAATGTTGAAACAACCCTTGCCCTGACCATTCTGATCTTCTTTGTTGGCAATATCTTGGGATCGACCTTGGTCTTTACTCTCTTCAAAAAGACCAGCATGGTGACGCTTGAAGTGGCAGCCACTTTCTCTCTTCTTGGCGTGTTTGTCGGAATGTTGTTACATCAACTGCCAATTATTTTCTTCTTCCTTACTACAATGGGAATTAGCTTTGGGGCTAGTGGACCTAAGTTTAACGCTAAGTTTGTCAACTCCATGCCAGAGGAGCAGTTGGCGACCATTGGCGGAGCGGTATCAACCTATTTTATGCTAGGTCAAGCCTTTACTCGACTATTGGTTTCGGGATTGGTCTTGGTGCTAACAGTCGATCAGATTAGCGGACTTTTCCTAGCGACAACTGGCTTCTTGGTCCTCTATGTCTTCTACTGGCTGGCACGCAACCAAAAAACACCTCAAAATCAGTCTGTTTAGACTGATTTTTCTGTTTTCTTAGGCCTATCTATGCTATAATGTTCTTGATTGCTACTCTTCGAAAATCAAATTCAGGCGTCGTTGACTTGACTTGATGAACTTCAGTTCTATCTGCTTCTACGTCGCCTAGTCTGAATTCGATTTTCATTGAGTATGAAAATTTTACAGGAGAGAAACATGACTAAACCAATTCGTGTGCGTTACGCACCAAGTCCAACAGGACTTTTGCATATCGGAAATGCCCGTACAGCATTGTTCAACTATCTTTTTGCCCGTCATCATGGCGGTACTTTCCTTATTCGTATCGAGGACACAGACCGTAAACGCCATGTGGAAGACGGAGAGCGTTCTCAGCTGGAAAACCTGCGTTGGTTGGGCATTGATTGGGATGAAAGCCCAGAAACCCATGAGCAATACCGCCAGTCTGAGCGTTTGGACATTTACCAAAAGTATGTTGACCAGCTCTTGGCCTCAGGCAAGGCCTACAAGTCTTACGTGACAGAAGAGGAATTGGCGGCGGAGCGTGAGCGTCAGGAAGCTGCGGGCGAAACACCTCGCTATATCAATGAATACCTGGGCATGTCTGAGGATGAAAAAACTGCCTACATCGCAGAGCGTGAGGCGGCTGGCATTGTCCCAACTGTACGCTTGGCTGTCAACGAAGCTGGTATTTACAAGTGGAATGACATGGTTAAGGGTGAGATCGAGTTCGAAGGTGGCAACATCGGTGGTGACTGGGTTATCCAGAAACGTGACGGTTACCCAACCTATAACTTTGCAGTGGTGATCGATGATCATCTGATGGAAATCTCGCACGTTATCCGCGGAGATGACCATATCGCCAACACACCTAAGCAACTCATGGTCTATGAAGCACTAGGCTGGGAAGCTCCAGAATTTGCCCACATGACCTTGATTATCAACTCTGCAACGGGTAAAAAGTTGTCCAAACGTGACACCAATACTCTTGCCTTTATCGAAGATTACCGCAAAAAAGGCTATCTGCCAGAAGCTGTTTTCAACTTTATCACGCTGTTGGGTTGGACTCCTGGTGGTGAGGAAGAAATCTTCTCCAAAGAGGAGATTATCCAACTCTTTGACGAAAAACGCCTCAGCAAGTCTCCTGCTTCCTTTGATCCGAAAAAGTTGGCTTGGATGGGCAATGAATACATCAAAAAAGCTGATTTGGAGACCATTTTCAACCTTGCTAAACCATTCTTGGAAGAGGCTGGTCGCTTGACAGACAAGGCAGAAAAATTGGTGGAACTCTACAAGCCACAGATGTCATCTGCGGATGAAATCGTTGGTTTGACAGACCTTTTCTTCTCTGATTTCCCAGAATTGACAGACGAGGAAAAAGAAGTCATGGCAGGCGAGACTGTTCCGACTGTCCTCAATGCTCTTAAGGAAAAATTGGAAGCCATGACGGACGAAGATTTCCAACCAGATAACATCTTCCCGCAAATCAAGGCTGTTCAAAAAGAAACAGGCATCAAGGGCAAAAACCTCTTCATGCCAATCCGTATCGCCGTTTCAGGCGAAATGCACGGACCAGAGTTGCCAAATACTATTTACCTGCTCGGTCGAGAAAAATCCATCCAGCATATTGATAATATGTTGAAGAGTTTGTAAGATAAATAATCCCCGCTGTCCTGTGATAGCGGGGATTTGTCTGTTAGGGGAATTTAGCTTTCTAAAAACAGTCTCTCCACATAGTCTTTCTGCCTTGGAATGACTAGCTCTGTTTCCAGGAAATTTTTCAAATTTTCTTGTGGGACCCAGATATAATTGCTGGTTTCGTTGGCTTGGAGTTGGATAGCAGCTTTGTCCCAGTCGGTTTCAGCCCAGTAGCAGTGGAAGATACACTGGTCGTCATGGGCGACAAAGTGTGTATGGTGGCGGAGTTGGTCAGTTGTCAGCTCAATGCCTGTCTCTTCGCGGATTTCGCGCAAAATGGCCTGCTCTGCTATTTCCCCAAACAAAGCCGAACCTCCTGCTGTCGCTTCATAATAGTCAGGGTAGGAGGGTTTGGTGCTGTCGCGTTTCATGAAGAGGGTGCTGCCGTCGTGGTGGCGGATGATGCACTCGACGACCAGGTGGTAGAGTCCGTCGGGAATGGCTTCTCCTCGTGTGAGGGTGTGGTCGGTCAAGTGACCGTCGGCTGTGTAGGCGTTCCAGATTTCCATTTCATTCTCCTGTCGATTTTGTAGTTATTCAGTATAGCACATCTGTAAGTGTAAGGCAACATGTTTTGTTTTTGTACGGACAAGTGTTATACTGGGGCTACTAACTCAAAGGAGAAATCTTATGCAACCTATTATTCCTCACCTCTGGTATGACACAGAGGCAAAAGAAGCGGTGGCTTTTTATGTGGACCTCTTCGGTGGCAAGCTTGACTGGACCTACACCATTACGGATACGCCTTCGGGTGATTCGGATTTGATTCAGTTTCAACTGGGCGATATGACCTTGGCGGCTATTAGTGCGGGTCCATACTTTAAGCTCAATGAGTCCATGTCCCTCATGGTCAATGTAGCTAGCAAGGATGAAGTGACACGTTTGTACCAAGCCTTGTCAGAAGGCGGTCGTGTGCTCATGCCTTTGGGAGAATATCCTTTCAGCCCTTACTATGTCTGGTTGGAAGACCGCTTTGGTCTGTCTTGGCAACTGTCTTATGCACCGGACTTGGACAATTCTTATCAGTTTGACATCTGCCTGCTCTTCTCTCAGGATCAGGTTGGTTTGGCCCAGCCTATGTTGGACTACTACAAGGACAAGCTCCCTCAGGCTAGTGTCGGTCAACTTTCCTACTACGGTGAAGGGGAGGCTGCTGTTGAGGCTGCCAAACTGAACTATGCGGAACTTCTTGTCGCTGGACAGAAAATGATTGTCATGGACCACGGCTACGGTGGTGAAGCTTCATTCAACGAAGCCTTCTCGCTCATGGTCTATGTGGATAGTCAGGATGAACTCAATTTCTATTATGACCTCCTGTCAGCAGTGCCAGAGGCGGAAATGTGCGGTTGGGTCAAGGACCAGTTTGGGATTTCCTGGCAGATTGTACCGCGGATTTTGATGGAGGCATACGATACGGCTAGCCCAGAACAGATTAAGGCTGTGAATGCTGCAGTAATGACAATGAAACGTCTAGATATCGGAACTATTCAAACCTTATTAGATTAATAATGTGTAACAGGAACTGAGTAGCAGTTTCTGTTTTTTCTATTAGACAAGAATGAATTGGCTCGGATTTTGGTATAATGAAAGAAAGTAGAGGGGAGACGATATGAAAGCAATAGAAAGACGAAAGCACATTTTATCACTTTTACAGGAAACATTTCAACCACTTTCAGCGAATTACCTAGCAAAAGAATTTGGGGTCAGTCGCCAAGTTATTGTGGGAGATGTAGCCTTGCTTCGCGCAGAAGGGGCTTTGATTTTGGCGACTCCAAGAGGCTACCTACTACAACCTTCTCTAGCGTCTATTGAGGGAGCTTATGTTCGTAAAATAGTTTGTCAGCATGGACCAGAAGATGTTGAAAAAGAGTTGACTATCCTATTAGAGGGAGGAGCTCAAATCCTTGATGTCGAAATTGAACATCCTATTTACGGTCTATTATCTGGCAAACTAAATATTACCAGTTTTGAAGATCGGGACCGTTTTTTAGATGATTTGAGTCATTATAAAGGAGTACTATTGAGTAATTTAACAGAAGGAGTTCATACTCATACTGTCTCATTTCCCTCGGTTCAAGCCTACCAAGAACTTTCTTTGGTATTAAAGGCTGCAGGAATTTTGCTAGAAAATCAATAAAACATTACAGGTGTCTTGACACCTGTAATGTTCAGAACGTAGACAAACTAGCTTTTGTATAAATAAACTTAGTAGCTCCGCTAAGAAGAAATAAAAATTTGATTTATTTTGCAAGCGGAGCGAGCCCTAAGCCGGGACTTTCCGCTGTGATGAAAATGCTTGAAACGTTGTCGTTTCAAGCATTCGGAGCCTGTGAGACCTTAGGCTCAAAGGCTAGGTATGGAATTCCGAAGGAAGTCGCTACCGTCCGACATCACCTCAGGAAAGTCTGAAAAGAGACTTTGTCTACAAACTCAACATTACAGGTGTCTTGACACCTGTAATGTTTTGGTTTATAATCGAACCTATAGAAAGAGAGGTTCCTTATGTCCCAATTAACACTATCCCCTAAAAGTTCTGTCAAGCAGTTATCTATTAGTGCAATTTTAACAGCATTTGCTATTCTAATTCCACTGATGATGCCGATTAAAATTATTATTGGACCAGCATCTTATACACTTGCCAGTCATATTCCCTTGTTTATTGCTATGTTTATTTCACCTACAACAGCCATAATGGTAGCTTTGGGTTCTAGTCTAGGGTTCTTCTTAGCAGGATTTCCTATTGTCATCGTATTTCGTGCATTAACCCACTTGATTTTTCTTACTCTGGGAGCTTTTATAATAAAACGATTTCCAAGTTTTATAGACACTAAGCGTTTCTTCCTATTAGGGATTGGTCTCAATCTACTTCATGGCTTAGGGGAGTATATTGTGGTCATGGCCCTGACTTCGGGCGGGCAGACTTCAGATGCTTATTGGATGACTATGCTTGGCTTAGTTGGTCTAGGTTCTGCACTTCATGGATTGCTCGATTTTAGTTTGGCATATTATTTTTGGAAAATCTTGAAAGAACGGAAAATTTATCAACCTTAATGTGAGTTGAGATAAAATATAGTCTAGAAGTCGGAGAAAAGTCTCTGGCTTTTTCTTGTTTTTTCTGTAAATGTACGAGATTTATTCAATTTTTTTAAAAAATGTGTATAAATATGTTGCAAAAAGTATAAATATACACTATAATAGTCACTAAGTTTTATTTGCTAATTTAAATAGAAATGAGAATGATTATGACGAAAGAAAAATTAATCCTAGCCTATTCAGGTGGTTTGGATACTTCGGTTGCTATTGCATGGTTGAAGAAGGATTATGATGTTGTCGCTGTCTGCATGGATGTGGGTGAGGGTAAGGATTTGGAATTTATTCATGACAAGGCCTTGTCGATCGGTGCGGTTGAGTCTTATGTTATCGATGTTAAGGAAGAGTTTGCCTATGACTACGTACTTCCTGCCCTTCAAGCTCAAGCTTACTATGAGCAAAAATACCCATTGGTATCCGCTCTCAGCCGTCCTTTGATTTCTAAAAAACTGGTTGAAATTGCCCACCAGACTGGCGCGACGACTATTGCCCACGGTTGTACCGGTAAGGGAAATGACCAGGTTCGTTTTGAGGTGGCAATCGCTGCCCTGGATCCAAACTTGAAGGTTGTGGCTCCGGTTCGTGAATGGCACTGGTCTCGTGAGGAAGAGATTATCTTTGCCAAGGAAAATGGTGTGCCGGTTCCAGCTAATTTGGACAGCCCTTACTCAATCGACCAAAACCTTTGGGGTCGTGCCAATGAGTGTGGTGTCTTGGAAAATCCATGGAACGAGGCGCCAGAAGATGCATTCGGTATCACGACTGCTCCAGAAAAGGCACCAGATACGCCTGAATATGTCGAAATCGAATTTAAGGCTGGTGTACCTGTTGCCGTCAATGGAGAAGAGCTGAGCCTGGCTAATTTGATTCAGAAACTCAATGTGATTGCGGGCGCCCATGGTGTTGGTCGTATCGACCACGTTGAGAACCGTTTGGTGGGTATCAAGTCGCGTGAAATCTACGAGTGCCCAGGTGCCATTACCCTCTTGACAGCTCATAAGGAAATTGAAGATTTGACCCTGGTTCGTGAAGTAGCTCATTTCAAACCAATCATTTCCAATGAATTGTCAAACTTGATTTATAACGGTTTGTGGTTCAATCCAGCGACAGATGCCTTGAAGGCTTATTTGAAACAAACCCAGTCAGTGGTAAACGGTACTGCCAAGGTTAAATTGTTCAAGGGTACAGCTCAAGTCGTTGCTAGAAAATCACCAAACTCACTCTATGATGAAAATCTTGCAACCTACACAAGTGCAGATACCTTTGACCAGGCAGCAGCAGTCGGCTTTATCAAGCTCTGGGGCTTGCCAACCAAGGTAAATGCGGAAGTACATCACCAAAACCAATAGGAGATTTTGATGGAAAAGAAATTATGGGGCGGTCGTTTTGAGGCCAGCTTGGAGGCCTGGGTAGAGGAATTTGGTGCCTCTATCCGCTTCGACCAGAAACTAGCCAAGTTTGATATTCAAGGATCCATTGCCCATGTGACCATGCTGGGTCAGACAGGTATCATTGAGCAGGCTGAAGCAGACACTATCAAGGCTGGTCTGGAAGAGCTTTTGGCTGAGTATGAGACTGGTCAGCTGGAATTCGACGTGACCAACGAAGACATCCACATGAACATGGAATCGCTCTTGACGGAAAAAATCGGTCCAGTGGCTGGCAAGCTCCACACGGCTCGTTCACGGAATGACCAGGTCGCGACAGACATGCACCTCTATCTCAAGGACAAGCTCCATGAGGTGATTGAGAAATTGGCCAATCTACGTCAGGTCTTGGTCCATTTGGCTGAGGAACATGTGGAGACCATTATGCCGGGCTATACGCACTTGCAGCATGCCCAACCCATTTCTTTTGGTCACCATCTCATGGCCTACTATCAAATGTTCACCCGTGACAGCGAGCGCTTTACTTTCAATATCCAGCATGCGGACATGTCACCGCTGGGCGCAGCGGCCCTTGCAGGAACTACTTTTCCCATTGACCGTCAACTGACTTCTGATTTGATGGGCTTTGCCAAACCTTACAGCAATTCATTGGATGCGGTGTCTGACCGTGATTTCATCTTGGAATTTTTGTCCAATAGCTCTATTCTCATGATGCATGCTTCTCGTTTATGCGAGGAAATCATTAACTGGTGTTCCCATGAGTACCAATTTGTCACCCTATCGGACACCTTCTCAACAGGTTCCTCTATCATGCCGCAGAAGAAAAATCCTGATATGGCAGAGTTGATCAGAGGAAAATCGGGTCGGGTAGTGGGCAATTTGGTTGGTTTACTGACCGTCATGAAGGCTCTGCCATTGGCCTACAACAAAGACCTCCAGGAAGATAAAGAGGGCATGTTTGACACGGCGGAGACCATTACAGTTGCCATTGACATACTGGCCGGTATGCTGGAATCCATGACCGTTCACAAGGATAGAATGGCTGTTTCAACCGAGAAAGACTTCTCCAATGCGACTGAGTTGGCAGACTACTTGGCCAGCAAGGGAATGCCTTTCCGCCAGGCCCATGAAGTGGTCGGCAAGCTAGTCTTGGAATGCACCAAGGCTGGTCACTACTTGCAGGATATTCCGCTGAAACGTTACCAAGAAGTGACGGACTTGATTGAGGAGGACATCTACCAGGCCCTGCAATCTCGTACAGCGGTGGAACGCAGAACCTCACTGGGTGGGACAGGATTTGAGTCAGTTCAACACCAAATTCAGCAAGCGACAGCGGAATTAAACCCAGATAAATAATGAAAAATGCCTCTAAACGTGATGTTTATTGGCTTTTTTGAATTTTATGGTATAATAGAGGTAATTTTGAAAGATGGAGTGACAGTTTGAGAAAAAGCTACCGTGTCAAGCGCGAACGAGATTTCAATGATATTTTTTCTAAGGGACACAATGTTGCCAATCGACGCTTTGTGGTCTACCGATTGGCCAATCAAAAAGAGCATTTTCGTGTAGGTTTATCTGTCAGCAAGAAGTTAGGAAATGCCGTCACACGCAATAAAATCAAGCGTCGCCTGCGGCATGTTCTGCTTGAATTGAAAGAGGATATACAGGCAGAGGATTTTGTCATCATTGCCCGTAAGGGTGTGGAGGAATTGACCTACCAAGAAATCAAGAAGAATCTGCTCCATGTTTTGAAACTTGCGAAACTCTACCAGGAAGGTGTTGAGATTGAAAAAGAAAATTAAATGGGCGGGCCTCTTGACCCTGTCCCTTGTCGTATTAGCGGCCTGTGGAAATCAGGCCAGCAACCAATCTTCGGGTGCCTGGGATTCACTCATTGAGTGGTTTGCCAGCATCATCCAATTCTTGTCTATCAATGGTCATATCGGTATTGGGATTATCCTTTTCACTATCTTGATTCGGACCTTATTGTTGCCACTCTTTCAGATTCAGGCAAAATCCTCTCGCAAGATGCAGGAAATTCAGCCGCAGCTGAGAGAGTTGCAGGAACGCTATCCAGGCAAGGATATGGAAAGCCGCCAATTATTGGCTGAAGCGACCCAGCGTCTTTACAAAGAAAACGGCGTCAGCATGGGGTCATCCTTTATACCACTTTTGATCCAGATGCCCATTCTTTTGGCTCTTTTCCAAGCCCTGACTAAGGTGGATGCTCTCAAGGTTGGCCAGTTTCTCTGGATGAACTTGGGTCAGCCGGACCCGTACTTTATTTTGCCGATTCTGGCTGCGGTCTTCACCTTCCTTAGTACCTGGTTGACCAATAAGGCTGCGCCAGAGAAAAATGGTGCTCTGACCGTGATGATGTACGTCATGCCGTTTCTCATTTTCTTCTTTGCGGTGACGTCAGCTAGCGGGGTTGCCCTTTATTGGACCGTGTCCAACGCCTACCAAGTCGTTCAAACCTTGATTTTCAATAATCCTTTTAAAATCATAGCAGAGCGTCAAGCTAAGATTGATGCAGAGAAAGCGCGCCAGGCTAAAATTAGGAAAGCTCAGAAAAAAGCCCAGAAAAAGAAATAGGATAGTAGGAGAGAAAAGATGAAATTTACAGGTGCAAATGTTGAAGAAGCCATCCAAAATGGTTTGGCAGAATTAAATATCCCTCGTAAGAAGGCACATATTACTGTCGTTGCTCGTGAGAAAAAAGGTTTCCTTGGTTTTGGTAAGAAACCAGCGGTCGTCGATATTGATGTTATCAATGAAACAACGGTTGTCAAGGCTAACCAGAAGGCTGTTCGTGGCGTTCCAGATGAAATCAACGAGCAAAACGAGCCAGTGAAAAGCGTATCAGAAGCGACGATTGACCTTGGTAAGGTTGTTGCCGCTGTTAAGGAATACGAAAAGTCTGGTGAGGTCTTAGAGGATGATATCAAGGCTCAGATTCTGAAAAATGAAAAAGAAGCGACTACGATTTTAGAAGAAACAGGTCGTATCGAAATTTTGCCAGAAGAACTCCTGCAACCGGCCACTGCAGAAGAGACAATTGAAGAAGTTGTTGAAACTCCTGAGGCTACTGAGGAGACAGAGCCTGTTTCAAAATCGGAAGAGTTTTCCGACTTAGACATTAAAATCGAGTACCAGCATGACATTGAGCAGGTGGTGGCAGAAGTATCAGCTTACGTGCAGGAAATCTTGGATGACATGGACGTTGAGGCACGGATCGAGACCAGCCATAACCGCCGTACCATCAACATTCAGGTTGATACAAATGAGCCTGGTCGCGTAATCGGCTACCACGGCAAGGTCTTGAAGGCGTTGCAATTGTTGGCGCAGAACTTCCTCTACAACCGCTATGAGCGCAATTTCTACATCAATATCAACGTTAATGACTATGTGGAACATCGTGCAGAAGTCTTGCAAGGCTACGCTCAAAAATTGGCGGAGCGGGTCCTGGCAGAACAAGAGGCCTATCACACAGATCCGATGTCTAGCAGTGAGCGCAAGATTATCCACCGGATTATTTCCAAAATGGACGGCTTGACCAGCTATTCTGAAGGTAGCGAGCCTAACCGCTATGTGGTCGTGGACATTGAAGGACACAACGATTAAAAGAGGTTTAGCCTCTTTTTTTCACACTCCTTACTGAAAATAGGTCAAAATGCCTTGACAAACAGTCAGAATTCTTATAAAATAGATTGGTATGTTTAGTAACTGATCAAAACTAGCCGGCTAAACGAATACAAGAATCTAAGAGGAGGTATTCATCGTGAAACGTACTTTTCAACCAAGTAAAATCCGTCGTGCTCGTAAACACGGATTCCGTAACCGTATGTCAACTAAAAACGGCCGTCGTGTATTAGCAGCTCGTCGTCGTAAAGGACGCAAAGTGCTTGCAGTGGCATAAGAAGACGAATGTAAAACCAGCAGAAACTCGAGTCTGCTGGTTTTTCTTTTTTAATAATAAACAGATAGGTGAGAAGGGAGTACTTTGACATGAATAGGAAGATGATCCCCCTCGTCTCCATCAATGTTGATTTGTAGGTCTCCATCGAGAAGTTTGATTTCCCCTTCCTTGAAGGTTTCATAACCCAGGCTATTACTTTCTTCTGTGACGCCGCCCATCAGCTGAGGAATGGCAGATACCGTATTTAAGAAGTGGCTATCTTTCAGATAGAGTAGGTGTAAAAGGCCGTCATCTACCTTGGCATCTGGAAGAAGGGTTTCAAACCCACCAATGGAATTAGTCAGTCCAATCAGGATGGTTGTCGAGGCAATTTCCTTAGTCTCACCGTCTAATTGAATCTGAAACTCATAGCGTTGGTTGTTTATCAATTCCTTGAAGCCATTGATGAAATAGGCCATCTTCCCATAGCGGGTTTTCTCATCTGGATCAACATTATTGATAGCTTGTGGAATAGCGCCGATTGCCACGACATTCATAAAGTAGCTATCGTTGACCTGGCCAATATCAAGAGGGCGCTTACGGTTTGGATCAAATTGTTTAATAGCTTGCGCTGGATCAAGGGGAATTCCCAAGGCTCGCGCTAAGTCGTTGACCGTACCTAGTGGGAAAAATCCAAAATTCGGTCGATATTCTTCCTTAGCCAGACCACTGATGCCCTCGTTAACTGTCCCATCTCCGCCCATGACAAAGACACTGTCAAAACCTTCTTGCGCAGCCTCCTTGACGAATTGGCAAGCATCTCCGCCTTTTTGAGTTTCTTTTATAAGGACTTGGTTAAAATATTCCTCCAATTTGGCCTGGGCCAAGTCTCTAAACTCCAGGGCACGTTCCCCACCAGAACTAGGATTCACTACTAATAAGGCTTTTTTCATGCGAATCTCCTTCCAAAATACAAGCTACCTCTATATTATAAGGTATTTAGGCTGTGATTGCAAAAGGAAGCTCCTTGTCCCGTGAATTCAATATATCAAAAAACAATTAAAAGTGATATACTAGGATATTATAAGGAGGGATCGATATGGTAACAAAAGAAGAAGCAGTCCAATTGTTACAGGACATGATACAGATTAATACAGAAAATGACAATGAAGAAGAACTGGCTCGCTATATTCAAGAGTTTTTATCTGCTCATGGCATCGAGAGCGAGTTAGTGGAATTTGCGCCAAGACGTGCTAGTTTAGTAGCGGAAATTTCAAATGGGCCTGGGAAAAAATTGGGACTAACTGGTCACTTGGATGTTGTCAGTGCTGGCAATGCCGAGGATTGGACTCACCCTCCTTTTTCAGGTTTCGTTGATGAAAACAAGATTCTTTGGGGACGGGGAGCTTCAGATATGAAGTCGGGTCTTGCAGCTCTTATTCTGGCTATGGTTGCCCTCCATGAATCACAAGACTATTCAGGGACCATTCGATTGTTGGCGACTGTTGGTGAAGAAGTTGGAGAATATGGTTCCAAGCAGCTAACGAAGCTGGGCTATGTGGATGATTTAGATGGTTTGCTAATTGGAGAACCTTGTAATATTGGGATTATTTATGCTCATAAAGGCTCGTTGAACTACAAGGTCACTTCCAAGGGTACGGCAGCCCATTCTTCCATGCCAGAACTCGGGAACAATGCCATTGAGCACCTCAATCATGCTATGCTGAAGATATCAGAAGCTATTGCACAAGAAGCAACAAAGCATACTGATCCAGAGTTGGGGCAAACCTTTCATAATATTACGGTGGTAACAGGGGGGCAACAGGTGAATTCTATTCCCGATTGGGCAAGTTTTGAAGCTAATGCCAGGACAATCCCTGCTTTTGATAACCAAGACGTAATTCGAACAGCCAAGGAAGTGATTGAAGAGCTGAATGAGCAAGAAGGATTTGATTTAAGTATAGAGGTGACTGCTGATCAAAAACCAGTTGTTAGTGATAAGCATTCTCCACTCATTCAGTCTATTTTGAAAGTACAGCAGCAGTTTCCTAGTTTACAGGTTCCTGCCCAATTGAAGCAGATGGAAGAGGTTTTAGGAGGTGACCTGTCAGGACAAAACAATCTGCCAACCACCTTAGTCCCTCTAGCGGTGTCGGGAACAACCGATGCAGCCCAATTTACTCTGTCGGAGAAAACGTTTGACGTGGCCGTTTATGGCCCAGGCATTCCCATGCTCAATCACAAGATTGATGAACGTTTACCGGTGGAGCAGTACTGGGATTTTATTGCGATTTATCAAGCCATTCTATCTGACTATCTTTCATAATTGGAATGTTTGCCGGATACTGATGAAAGATAAAACTGTTATCGGGGTCATCTGTTTATACTCTATTCAAAAATATAATATACTAGAGACAGAAAAGATCTCACAGGATTTAAGGACGGCCAGCTTGAAGAATGACCATAAAAGAAAGCATCGGACAGGGTTCGGTGCTTTTTCTCAGCCAAATACAGAGGTGGCTTATGGTATAATGGTAGAAAAGAAAGAGAAGTATGATGATAGACATATTTGATACCCACACCCACCTCAACGTCGAGCAGTTTGATGGTCGGGTCCAAGAAGAACTAGATTTTGCCAAGGAGATGGGGGTCACCCTCCACAACGTCGTCGGTTTTGACCGAGCAACCATTGACAAGGCTATGGAGCTTGCTGATCAGCATCCTGAAATCTATCTGACATTGGGCTGGCATCCGACAGAGGCTGGCACTTATGATGAAGAAGTTGAACGTTATCTACTCAAGGCTCTTAAGCATCCCAAGGTCATTGCCCTGGGGGAGATTGGGCTGGACTACTACTGGATGACGGCAGATAAGGAAACCCAGGCCCGTGTCTTCAAGCGGCAAATGGAGCTGGCCAAGCAGTTGAATTTGCCCTTTGTAGTTCATACTCGTGATGCTCTGGAAGATACCTACCAGATCATCAAGGAAGTCGGCGTCGGTCCGCGTGGAGGCATCATGCATTCCTTCTCTGGCACGCTGGAGGAGGCTCAGGCCTTTATGGACCTGGGCATGCACATCTCCTTCTCGGGAGTAGTGACTTTCAAAAAAGCTGTCGAACTTCAGGAAGCGGCGCAAGCATTGCCTCTAGAAAAAATCCTGGTCGAAACAGATGCGCCTTATCTGGCGCCTGTTCCCAAGCGTGGTCGGGAAAATCGCACCGGCTACACCAGATATGTAGTGGAAATGCTGGCCCAGCTTCGCAACCAGTCGGTCGAAGAAGTGGCGAGAGCGACCTACGAGAATGCAAGGAGCTTGTTCAGAATTGACACAGAAAATTAAGATACAAGAAGTCCTCGTTGTCGAGGGCAAGGACGACACGGCAAACTTGAAGCGGTTTTACGAGGTGGATACCTACGAAACCAGAGGCTCTGCTATATCAGACGATGACTTGGAACGTATCGAGAAACTCCATGACCTGCGTGGCGTCATTGTCTTTACTGACCCAGACTACAATGGAGAGCGGATTCGGAAGATGATCATGCAGGCTATTCCCACGGTCAAACACGCCTTTTTACAGCGGGACGAGGCCAGGCCCCAGTCCAAAACAAAAGGGCGGTCCTTGGGCATTGAGCACGCCAGCTTTGAGGACTTGGAAAAAGCCCTGGCAGGCGTGCGTGGTTATTACGATGATGAACATAACTTTGACATCACCAAGTCCGATCTGATGCACCTAGGCTTGCTTATGGGCGGTGATAGTCGCAAGCGGAGAGAACATCTGGGAGAACAGCTCCGAATCGGCTACTGCAACGGCAAGCAGTTGCTCAAACGCTTGGAGCTGTTTGGGATAAGTCTGGCGGAAGTCGAGGAGGCGATGGAGAGCTATAATGGATAGGGTATACGCTGTTAAGTGCTTGGTTAAAAACGAGTTTGAACCTTCTTATGAAAATTATTCATCTTATGAAGAAGTGACCTACTTGTTGCCGGCTAATGTCCTTGTTTGGGAGGACGAGCAGGTTGATAAGAACAAACTAGCAGACTATTTGCTTGGTCTAGTTGAAGATGGCTATGTCAATGCGGAAGGTATTTGGAAGCAGAGCCGTTTGTTTCATATTGCCGGTGTGCAAGAAATGGACGACAGGGTAGAGTTTGATGGACTAGCCGTGGAAGTCTATCGTTGGTTTTACAATTTTGAACGTCCTGTTACTGAGGAAGAATTTTTGAATCTCTATTATTTTGATGATTTGGGGAGATAGGGAATGTCTAGACGAGAACAAGTCATCCTAACCAATATGTGCATGATTACAGACAATCAGTGGGTGTTGGTCCAGGATAGGAAGTCATTCAAGTGGCCTGGAGTCACGTTTCCGGGTGGGGATTGTGTCATAATAATGACAGGTGCTTAAAACGCTGATAAATCAAGGATTTGAGCGTTCTACAATCTGTCGTTAAGGAGGAAAAATTTATTTTATTATTTATAATATCGCATAAGCGAGAACATTTTAATAAGTGTTCTCGTTTTTTTATTTTCAGGAGGAATTCATGAAAAAGAAGGAACAATCATCACGCCAAATCGTGATGTGTCATCTCGTGGCTATTTTAGGAGTTGATATTGAGAAAGCAACTCATCTTGTTGATGAATTGGAACAAGTAGGTTTAATCCGATTTGATGAATTCGGAAATGTTGGACTTTTAGTCTTGGAGGGATAATCATGAAACGTATTACCGCTAATCAATATCAGACATCAGAGCGTTATTATAAACTCCCAAAAGTCTTGTTTGAGAGTGAACGTTATAAGGATATGAAGCTGGAAGTTAAGGTAGCCTACGCGGTTTTAAAAGATAGGTTGGAGCTGTCTTTGAGTAAAGGTTGGATTGATGAGGATGGAGCAATTTACTTGATTTATTCCAATTCAAATCTGATGGCACTTTTAGGCTGTTCAAAGTCAAAACTACTCTCTATCAAGAAAACCTTACGCGAATATGGCTTAATCGATGAAGTCCAACAGTCCTCTAGTGAAAAAGGTCGAATGGCAAATAAAATTTACTTGGGGGAATTAGAACATGAAACTACCCCAGTCTTACATACAGACGGGGCTAGTGTTAAAAAAACACTAGGGGGGTCTCAAAGAAAGACGGGGCCGGTCTTAAATTCAGCCCCTAGTGAGACTGAAAGAAGTGAGACTAAATATAGTGAAACTAAAGGGAGTGATTTTCTTATTGATGACGAGGAGGAGAGGCAGCTAGTAGATGAGAAACAAGAAGAGAACTTTACTTCAAAAGTCGATGGCGTGACCAAGTACGATCGAGACTATATTTGGGGTTTGGTTCATGACCAGTTAAGACAGACGGGTCTATCTCAGTCAGCTAGTGACTATGCCATGATTTATTTTAGTGACCGTTATCAGTACGCATTGGAACATATGCGATTTGCTCGGTCAGCGGAAGTAATAGCTGAATACGTATTTAATGGTGTGCTGTCAGAGTGGACTAAGCAACTGAGACGACAAGAAGTAAAGGGAGGTGATTAAGTTGATTTGGTGGATACTAGGTGGAATCTATTTGATTTCAATCATCATTTTGATTGTTGAAATCATCCGTGCACCAGAAATGGATGATCATATATAGGCAAGAGTTTTACAAGTGTAAGGCTCTTTTTTATTTGGAAAGAGAGGAAAAATGAAATTTTTAGATTTATTTGCTGGGATAGGTGGTTTTAGACTAGGAATGGAATCACAGGCCCATGAGTGTTTGGGCTTTTGTGAAATTGATAAATTCGCTAGAACATCCTACAAAGCCATGTTTAACACAGAAGGAGAAATAGAATACCATGACATTAAAGAGGTCACAGACGATGACTTTAGACAATTTAGAGGGCAAGTGGACATCATCTGCGGGGGATTTCCTTGCCAAGCATTTTCACTCGCAGGCAGACGATTGGGATTTGAAGATACTCGAGGGACTCTCTTTTTTGAGATTGCTCGAGCGGCCAAACAAATCCAACCACGTTTTCTATTTTTGGAAAACGTCAAAGGCCTACTCAATCACGACAAGGGACGGACGTTCGCCACAATCCTCTCCACGATGGATGAATTGGGGTATGATGTCGAATGGCAGGTGCTTAACAGTAAGGACTTCCAAGTCCCGCAAAACAGAGAACGGGTCTTTATTATCGGACATTCTAGAAGATACC
This sequence comes from Streptococcus sp. A11, assembly GCF_043674225.1. Lineage (NCBI taxonomy): Bacteria > Bacillati > Bacillota > Bacilli > Lactobacillales > Streptococcaceae > Streptococcus > Streptococcus sp. A11. The sequence goes on along the minus strand of NZ_JBIMJS010000017.1, from coordinate 19,320 downwards.
GTTCCAGATTCCTATTTCCTCTCAGAGGAGAAGACAGCCCAGCTCATCTTGAAAGGCTAGGAAATATCAATCCCTCAAAACATGGTTTGAATGGTGAAGTCTATCTGACGAGTGGACTTTCTCCTACACTAACGAGAGGTAAAGGAGAGGGGGTTAAAATTGCCATTCCAGTCTTAACACCAGATAGACTTGAAAAACGCCAACATGGGCGTCGTTTTAAGGACAATCAAGACCCCATGTTTACGTTGACCAGTCAAGACAAACATGGGGTTGTTGTCGCAGGAAATCTGCCGACTAGCTTTGACCAGACTGGAAGAGTATTTGACATTTCTGGCTTGTCACCGACCTTGACCACCATGCAAGGTGGAGATAAGGTTCCAAAGATACTGCTGAGGGAGGAGCTGCCATTTCTGAAAATCAAGGAAGCCACAAAAACAGGGTACGCAAAGGCAACTCTTGGAGACTCTGTCAATCTGGCTTATCCAGACTCAACCAAACGTAGGGGACGTGTGGGAAAGGGAATATCCAATACCTTGACAACTTCAGACAATATGGGAGTGGTGGTTGCTGCTTTGGAATATCGACAGGATAAGTGGTATGAAGTTACAGGCATTGTCTTAGAGGGGAAACTTTTTCGCCTGAGAATAAGACGACTGACACCAAGAGAGTGTTTCAGACTGCAAGGCTTTCCTGACTGGGCTTATGAAAGAGCAGAAAGTGTTTCCAGTAAGAGCCAGCTATACAAACAGGCCGGCAATAGCGTGACTGTCACAGTTATTGAAGCTATTGCCAGAGAATTTAGAAGAATAGAAGAGGAAGAAAAATATGAACCTACTACATAAGAAAAGTATCTTAGATTGTACTGAATTAGAAGAACGTATTCACCAAGTTGAAACCAATCAGTTACTACAAAAGATACTGTCGCTCCCCAATTTTGATTGTGACTTTGAGGTGACTTTTGAAGATGATTACCACAAAGAGATGAATGATCCCCTATTCTACGAATCCAATCTTTATCGGATTTCGGATTTTTTGGAAACTAGGGATATTAAAAATGGTGTAGATACACTATTGACGAAAGACAATCACCTTGCCTTTCGTGCCTTTGGTGAAAATTATTCTGCTAGAGGAAAGGATGGCATTTTAACGACTTTAGTGACGGTCAAATGCTTTGGTGAAGGACGGATGCCCATTGATATGAGTCGCTATTTCTCAACTCCTGAACCAACAGTTGAAAATAGCCTAACCTTATAAGGAGGAGCCTATGCTTGAGGTATATCTAGGAAATAATGCCAATACAAATCAAGATTTACTAACCATTTTGACGACCTATGGTGTGACTTATCGTTGTATAAATGCGTGTGATGTAAACCGTGAAATCTTACTGTCACTCTTTGCCAAAACCACGGATTGTTTTGAGTTGCTGTCGCCACGATTTCTTCGCTTTAAGCGTCAATATTCGATAAGTTTGAATGAGATGATTCAGCTCATTCTCCAAAAGCCAGACCAAAACCTTCGTCTGCCTCTCATTGTTTGTCAGAATCATGTCTATCCAGCTATTGGGCTAGACGAAGTGCGTACCTTTCTTCCCAGACAAGTAAAAGAAGAGCTGTTTCAGGCCAGTCTGATGAAACAGGTGACAGGGTAGGTGTGAAGATGAATGAACGATTTTGGGACAATTTAGAGATCATTCTGGCCGAAAAAGAACTCACTTGGGCAGAACTAGCACGTAAAGTATTCAACGGTCAATATGTTTATCCAAGTGAGTTTAATCGTCTCTATCAAAAACTGCGACATTACAAATCCAATCGTCTGATGCCACAAACAAGATGGGTTGAGCGTATTGTTCTAGTCTTAGAAATTGATTATGAAGATTTATTTAAGAGGTGACAATGATAAGGATAGTGGTGTTTTATCTAGCTATACAGCTTAACGGTCTTCTGGTGAGTTTATACCTGAAAGAGTATCTGACAATAGAGGGTATAGTCTTGCTACAATTGGTCCTATTATGTGTGACTTGCTTTGAAATTGCCCGTCATAAAACTGTTCAAGCAAAAAAAATGACCATACAAAATCGCTTAAGATGGTTGCTTCTTGGTTTTGTGTCTATGGTTGCTTTTGCAGTCTTCATCAGCTTTCTATTTTCAGTTCAGACTAGGAATCAAGCGGTCTTGTTACAAGTAGGAAAACAAGTTCCACATGTTATCTTTTTATTGTTTCTGGTCAATGCAAGTCTCCTTGAAGAGATTGTTTATAGGCAATTGCTGTGGGAAAAATTGACATTCCCTTTTGTACAAATAGGCGTGACCAGTTTTCTCTTTGTTCTATCCCATGGCCCCAATCAGTTAGGGAGTTGGCTCATATATAGCTGTCTTGGCTTGACCTTGGCTGCTGTTCGATTGAAAACTGATTGTATGACGGCAATCATCTTACATTTACTTTGGAATAGTTTGGCTTATGTCGTAACTTTCTTGTGATACCAAAATCAAGAGTGTTTCCGTATTATGGAAACACCTTATGTTTGAGAGGGAATCGAAAAAAAGAGGAGGTCACCATGTCATCTGAACAACAAGAACGTCAAGCGATGCAATACGTGGAAAGAAGTAGTTTATTGACAGTCAGAACCCTCTTAAAGCTCTTAGAATGGTCGGCTAGGCAAGCCTTAGCTCAAGATTCAGCTTATAAGATTGGGGTTCAAAAACTGGAAGAACTCCTTCAAAGCCCTTATGCAATTGAAGCGATAGATGTTAGTAAAGACATACTGGATAAGCCAATCGATGTGGAGAAATTTAAGGAGTTGATGGAGTCAGAAAAACTGCCAATCGCAATTAGTTGGCAAAAAGACTATCTCTACTTTTATGCCAAGGATAAGACCTTGCTCGATCATTACTTGGATGAATTGTTGAAGAAACTGATGTCTAATCCAGAGAAACTAGAAGGTTTAACTTTTGATAAAACCTTGGACCAAGAGATAGAACTGGCCAAAGAAAGAATAAGAGTGACAGAACCTTCGGCAGTCAAAACCAAGGAGGTGACCTTGTAATGTATTCAAGACGAAAAGCATTTGTCTTTGGTCTCTTGGGTCTCGCCTTTGGCTATTTCTGCCATCGTCTAACTCTACTCTATGATAGTTTAACCAATGCCCCACCTATGGAACGATTTGCCTACCTCTTAGGAGAGGGGTTAAATCAGGTTTTCAATCCTTTATGGCTTTTTGCTTTTACTCAAAAATCTCTTCTTGCCTTTATCCTTGGGGTTCTAACGATGACACTAGTCTATCTTTATGTATCGACAGGACAGAAGGTCTATCGAGAAGGGGAAGAATACGGTTCTGCACGATTTGGAACCAGTAAGGAAAAGCGGAACTTTTACAGTAAGAATCCTTTCAATGACACGATTTTGGCTCGTGATGTTCGTCTAACCTTGTTGGAAAAGAAGAAGCCCCTGTTTGACCGAAATAAAAACTTGATTGTTATTGGGGGTTCTGGGGCAGGCAAGACCTTTCGATTTGTTAAACCCAATCTTATCCAACTTAATTGTTCCAATATTGTCGTAGATCCTAAAGACCATTTGGCTGAGAAGACAGGTAAACTCTTTTTAGAAAACGGTTATCAGGTCAAGGTTTTAGACTTGGTTAATATGACCAATTCAGACGGTTTTAATCCCTTTCGTTATGTAGAAACAGAGAATGATTTGAACCGCATGTTAACGGTCTATTTTAACAATACCCGTGGGTCTGGTTCTCGCAGTGATCCATTTTGGGACGAGGCTTCCATGACATTGGTGAGAGCTATTGCCTCTTATTTGGTGGATTTTTACAATCCTCCAGGAAGTTCCAAGCAAGAGCAGGAAGCAAGACGTAAGCATGGCCGTTATCCAGCCTTTTCTGAGATTGGGAAACTCATCAAACTCTTATCAAAGGGAGACAATCAGGACAAAAGTATTCTTGAAGTCCTGTTTGAAGATTATGCTAAAAAATATGGTCACGAAAACTTTACCATGCGAAACTGGGCGGATTTCCAAAACTACAAGGACAAGACCTTGGATTCGGTCATTGCTGTGACGACCGCTAAGTTCGCCCTTTTTAATATTCAATCGGTGATTGATTTGACGCAAAGAGACACTATGGATTTGAAAACGTGGGGCACTCAAAAGACCATGGTCTATCTTGTTATTCCAGACAATGATACGACCTTTCGTTTCCTATCTGCTTTATTTTTCTCTACGGTTTTCTCCACTTTGACCAGACAGGCTGATGTTGACTTTAAAGGGCAACTGCCGATTCATGTTAGAAGCTATCTGGATGAGTTTGCGAATGTCGGAGAAATCCCAGACTTTGCTGAACAAACCTCAACAGTTCGCTCTAGGAACATGAGTCTAGTTCCAATCTTGCAAAATATTGCTCAACTCCAAGGACTTTATAAGGAAAAAGAGGCTTGGAAAACTATACTGGGGAACTGTGACAGCCTCCTCTATTTGGGTGGGAATGACGAGGAAACTTTCAAATTTATGAGTGGTCTATTAGGCAAACAAACCATTGATGTCAGAAGTACCAGTCGTTCTTTTGGGCAGACTGGCTCAAGTTCTACCTCTCACCAGAAAATTGCCCGTGACTTGATGACGGCTGATGAAGTAGGGAATATGAAACGAGATGAGTGTCTTGTACGCATTGCAGGGGTTCCTGTTTTTCGAACCAAGAAATATTTTTCACTCAAACATAAGAATTGGAAATGGCTTGCGGATAAGGAATCTGATGAACGCTGGTGGCACTACCACATCGATCCCCTAGCTGCTGAGGAAGAGGTAGATTTGTCAGGCCATAAAATAAGGGATTTAAGCACAGAAACGACACTACATTAATAGAAATGAGGAATTATATGAATCAAAAACTATCAGGCTTTGTTTACGGAGTGGACGCTAGCTCCATGTTCTCCCAAGCTATGTCTCTATTACAAAAAGGTTTGATTGCAGTAGGAGCCTTTCTTGTTGTCATGGGCATTATCAACCTTTCAACCAACATTAAAGATGGTGGGCCAGGTGTCCGAAATGCCATTCTAGAAATTGTTGGTGGTGTCATGGTGGGAGCCGCAGGTGCTTTTGTGACACAGATTACCATTTAGAGGAGGTCAGAACATGACATGATGATGAATTTTACGTCACCTTTTGTATTTCTAGCCTCTGAAAAAGTGTCAAGCGATAGCCTTTTTGAAGGGTTTCAGGTCGATTTAGAATCAACCGCTAACTTGGTTAAATCACTGGCAGACTTTAATCCGACGGTGTGGTCTTACATGACAGCCATTACTAAGGGGATAATGCAGCCATTGGGTGTGGCTATTCTAGCAGTTGTTCTTGTACTTGAATTTTCAAAAATGGCCAAGAAAATCGCAAACTCAGGTGGTGCGATGACCTTTGAAGCCATGGCACCTATGATTGTCAGCTACATTATGGTCGCGGTCGTGATTACCAATACGACGGTTATTGTGGAAGCCATTATCGCTCTTGCCTCTTATGTTATTGAACAAGTGGCAGGGCTTGTCACAAATGGTGGTGCTAATTACGATACCATCTCAGGCATCAAGGGATCTGGGATTGTAGGAAAAATGATTATTGGCTTTTTTGCGATTCTCATTTGGTTGGTACGAATGGCCAGCATCATGGTTGTCAATATCTTGATTACCATTCGCTTTATCCAACTCTATCTGATGATTCCTTTTGCCCCTGTTACCATTCCGACCTTCCTTAGTGATGACTGGAGAAGTGTTGGGATTGGTTACCTTAAAAACATCATGGTCTATGCCATTCAAGGTATTTTGATTTTTCTAATTGTATCTCTTGTTCCCTTGTTTGAATCGGCTGGAAAGATTGCCGTATCAAATGGAGCTGGAGTGATGGAATCACTCGCCATTATGTTTGGTGGCTTGGTACAGGCTATATTGTTAATCATTGCCTTAGTTGGCAGTCAACGAACCGCCCGAAGTATTTTGGGGATGTAGGAGGAAGGGAGTCATTATCTCGCTTCCTCTTTTTATAGCTTACTTAGATTGGAGAACATTTATGAACACTCGTGTCTTTAAGGATATCTCAAAGGTTCAACACAGGGCATGGCTAGGATTTACAACTAGACAGGTTATTTTTGTATTTCCAGCTGTCGCCCTAACCATTTTGGTACTGGGCTTGAACCTATTTTATTGGCAATTTGGGGATTGGTTTGTCTATGGTTTTGTTTTTAGCTTTACCATTCCACTCATGTTATTTGGGGTCTATCGCCCTAATGATTTACCATTTGAAACCTACCTCAAGTACCGTTTTCATTATGAACTAACAGTACCAGATCGTACATTTACTGGAAGAAAAGGAGACCAACGTGAAAAAATTAAAACACTTAATGAAACCAAAGACCTCTTCTAATGACAAAAAGCAAAAGACGAAAACGCAGAAGCAGGAGATCAGACCTTCTACCGTAAATACGTTAGCCTATCAAGGGCTTTTTCAGAATGGCCTTATGCAGGTCAGTCCAAGCTATTTCTCACAAACCTATCTCTTAGGAGATGTCAATTATCAAACAGTTGGCTTAGATGATAAGGGAGCTATTGTTGAGAAATATTCCGATTTAATCAATTCACTGGATGATAAGACTAATTTCCAACTGACCATCCTCAATCAAAAGGTCAATCTGGAAAAATTCCGTAAGAGTATCCTCTATCCCTTACAGGAAGATGGGTTTGATGCTTATCGTGATGAATTAAATCGCATGATGGATGCCAACTTAGAGGCGGGTGAGAACAACTTTTCAGCTGTCAAGTTTCTTTCATTTGGCAAGAGCGACCAAACACCAAAACTAGCTTTTCGTTCTCTGTCACAAATTGGAGAATATTTCAAGAGTGGCTTTTCAGAGATTGATGTATCTCTTGGTCTACTCGGTGGAGAGGAACGAGTGAATGTCCTTGCGGATATGTTGCGAGGTGAAAATCATTTACCGTTCTCTTACAAGGATTTGACCCTCTCAGGTCAAACTACCAAACACTTTATTGCACCAACCTATCTTTCCTTTAAACACAAGAATCATATTGAATTGGACGATCGATTATTACAGATTGTCTATGTTCGTGACTATGGTATTGAGCTAGGGGATAAATTTATTAGAGACTTGATGCAGTCAGATTTGGAAGTGATGATTAGCTTACATGCTAAAGGCTCTACCAAGTCTGAAACCATGACCAAGCTACGAACCAAGAAGACCTTGATGGAATCGCAAAAGATTGGGGAACAACAAAAGATGGCTCGGACTGGAATCTATTTGGAGAAGGTCGGCCATGTTCTTGAGAACAACATCAATGAAGCAGAAGCTCTTCTTCAAACCATGACCCAGACAGGAGATAAACTGTTTGACACCGTATTTCTAATTGGCGTGCTTGCGGATACTGAAGACCAACTCAAACAATCTCTTGATATTATCAAGCAAGTGGCAGGGTCTAATGATATGATTATTGATAATTTGACCTATATGCAAGAAGCTGCTTTTAATAGTCTCTTGCCATTTGGGAAGAACTATCTCGAAGGTGTTTCTCGGTCTCTATTGACTTCAAACATTGCCGTGAATGCCCCTTGGACTTCCGTAGATATTCAGGACAAGGGTGGGAAATTTTATGGTATCAATCAAATCTCAAGTAATATCATCAACTTCAAAAAGGGAAAAGGATTCACACGCCAGCAACCTCTTAAACCAAGAAGACGCTACCAAACCTTTTTAAAGCATGCCAGAAAACAAAGTGTCGCAGGTTTCAAAGGAATCGTCCAAGCCATTAAGGGAAGTATGACTTTCTTTTCTGTCCTTGCGGGAAATCCTTTGACTTGGATTGTCTCAGGCATTCTCTTGATACTCCTTTTGATGATGAGCTTTTTCATGAGTGTCTCAGGTAGCAGTGTCATTCAACAAGATGAGATGGAATTGACCAAGGCCTATACCCACATGACGTGGGAAGATGCGGAGCATACTAGATCCAACGAAAAGGGAATTACCTATTACACCAAGATTGATGAGGTTATGGTTTACATGAATCATCAATACCAAGACTACAAGCTTGACGATGTCATGGAAACAGGTGGTGCGACCTACAAAGCATTTCTCAGTCAAGTCTGGACGGACTTAAATGGTGGAGACTCTATTAAATCCATGTCTGACTTGTATAAAGAACCTGCTTACAAGCTGTCAGATGAGGACCAAGAAGAACTAAAGGAGTTGACCGAAGAAGGCAACTATTTAGCCCTTCAAGAATTGGATAATCCCTTTCAAGGACAGACTGATGAAGATAGTTTAAGTATGTTATACCGATATGGTTATGAGGTCATTGATGAAAAACCAACGCTTCATCACCATATCATCTTAGAAGCAAAAGAAGGTCAAGTCATTGTGGCTCCGATGGATGGCAAGGTATCTCTTGATGGGGAGAACGTTGTTTTGACATCTGGTAAGGGAGTCAATAAGACTAAACTAACCTTGTTTGGCATTCATTCAGGTCGAGTGAGTGAACATCAACAAGTCATGGCAGGAGACATTATTGGTCAAACCAAAGACGGAACGGGTCTAAAAGTCACCTATCAAAAGGTTGATGATGACACGGATAAGTTGGTCTATGTCAATCCAGCATTCTACTTTCCAAAAGTGATTCAGGTTCAGACCACCATTCTTCCAACTATCGGGCAGTTTGGCGGCGATGAGTTCGAGAGAGCCAAGGCAATTTATGACTATCTTAAAAGCAAAGGTGCGACCAATCAAGCTATCGCAGCTATTTTAGGAAATTGGTCGGTAGAATCCTCTATTAATCCCAAGCGTGCGGAGGGCGACTATCTATCTCCCCCTATTGGTGCGACAGACGGTTCGTGGGATGATGAGGGCTGGCTTTCACTCAATGGTCCAACTATATATAATGGGCGTTACCCAAATATTCTCAAACGTGGTTTAGGCTTAGGACAATGGACAGATACCTCGGATGGGTCACGCAGACATACTTTATTGTTGGAATATGCCAAAGGAAAAGATCAAAAATGGTATGACTTAGGTTTACAACTGGATTTCATGTTGCATGGGGATAGTCCTTATTACACCAACTGGTTAAAGGACTTCTTCAAAAATACAGGTAGTCCAGCTAGTCTCGCCCAACTCTTTCTCATTTACTGGGAAGGAAATAGTGGTGATAAGCTACTTGAACGTCAGACAAGAGCAAGTGAGTGGTATTACCAAATTGAAAAAGGCTTTAGTCAACCTAACGGTGGGACAGCACAAAGTGATCCAAAAGCACTTGAAGCTGTACGAGGAGACCTTTTTGAAAACTCTATTCCAGGAGGTGGTGACGGTATGGGATATGCTTACGGCCAATGTACTTGGGGAGTCGCAGCCCGTATCAACCAATTGGGGCTAAAACTCAAAGGTAAAAATGGTGAGAAGATTCCAATTATCAGTACCATGGGCAATGGCCAAGATTGGGTACGAACAGCCGCAAGTCTCGGTGGAGAGACAGGGACAAGTCCACAAGCAGGAGCTATCCTTTCCTTTGCGGGAGGAGGACATGGCACACCAACAGAATACGGACATGTGGCTTTTGTGGAGAAAGTCTACCCAGATGGCTCCTTCCTTATCTCCGAAACCAACTACAATGGCAATCCAAACTATACCTTCCGTAGAATATCAGGAGTGGATAGTAGTTTGAGTTTTGCGTATACGACGAAATAAAAAAGGATATGCTAACAAAATGAATAAATGTTAGCATATTATTTCGTTTATCGTTGATTATTTTAAAACAATGTGCTAACATTATTTTAAAGTGTTAGCATATTGTTTTGGAGGTGGTGATATGGATTTGTTAGAGAAACCCGTTTATAATTATATTAAAAATAATCATGGAGTAATAACTTTTCGTGATATGGAAGAGCTTAACTTTTCTTATCAACAATTGAATCAATTAGTCTCAAAAGGGAAAGTGGAATCAATTGAAAGAGGTATCTATCATCTGCCAGATACTTATATCGATGACTATTTTAGTTTACAGTACCGTTTTCCAAAAGGAATTTATTCCTTAGAAACAGCACTTTGGTTACATGGTCTGTCCCTTACCATTCCATTTGAGCCTGTGATGACTTTTTCTTTCGGGACAAATACGAGGCCAATGAAAGAAGCTGGTGTCAAGCCAATCGTCGCTAGAAAGTATCATGAAATCGGTATTATTAGACTGGAGCGACAGGCTGGACAGTTTATCTCAGTATATGATATGGAACGAACATTAGTTGAGTGTTTGAGAACAGCTTACCATGTTGATATTCAAGTTATTGCCCCAGCTTTTCAAGCTTACTTCAAAAAAGGAGTTGTAGATTATACTAAGTTGTATCACTATGCACATCTATTTAAAGTAACTGAAAAACTACAATCATATGTGGAGGTCTTGTCGTGAAATTTTCAAATGCTAATAGTTTCAAAGCAAAAGTCAAGAATATTGCAAGAGAAAAAGGAATACCTGCTCAACAAGTTCAGCAAAATTTTCTGATTGAACAAGTTTTAAAACTCATCTCAGAGAGCAGGTATAAAGATTCTTTCATTGTGAAAGGTGGATTTCTTATCGGACAGATGATTGGCTTAGATAAACGGACAACAATGGATTTAGATGTTACCCTGAAAGATAAACCTCTTAACGAAGAAAGTATTCAATCAATCTTCAAAGAAATAATCAATCGACCTTCTGAAGGTTTCCAATTTGAAATTGATAAGTTAGAGCCAATTCGACAAGATGAGATTGATGTACACATATTGAATACTGCTTTGCACAATACTGCTAAAAAAAGAGAAAGTTTAGATATTTTGATAAATTGGGAAGAGCAATTAGAGACATTACGTAGATCTGACTATCAGAAACAGCTTTGGTCTCGTTATCAAAAATCTTTCAGATATGCAAGTGAAACGAGTTTTGAGGAATCAGTGGACATAGTAGCAATTATTTTAAATCATTTGGAGGTTTAGTTTTATATGCTGACAGGAACTTTACAGATGATGGGGTATGAATTCTTCTTTACGTTCAATGAAGAAAGATTATCCTTGATTCCCAAAGAAGAGGAAAAGGATGAGATTAGGCATTCTTGGTTCTATACTAAATTAGGAACAGGAATCTTTGCTTGGCCAGGGAATCCTAAATTCGTAGAAGAAGACTTTCTTTATGGACGGGCAAATGAAACAAATCGAGTTATTTCGTCATAATTTAATCATATAGAGTTGTTAAAAAAGTATATTCCGAAAGTCTAGAAATACTAATTTTGTAGATTTGTGTTCACGTCATGGCTTCATTTTAGTTTTGCAATAGAGTATAACGATAGAAGTTGTCAATTCAATAAATAAGTAAGTTTATTTACAAAAAACGAAATTAATGGTATTATTGTTGTATCGAATTGGGGCGTGCTAGTCACGTCTGGGAGGGTCTGATGCGTCAGTCCTCCTCTTTTTTTATTTTTAAGTATTCTTCAGAGGTTATCGGTTGTGCTTCCGATAGCTTTTTTCTTTTCCCTGAACTGATTGTGATAACAAAATCAAGCCTTCTTTTTTATGATGGTATTGAACTTGGGCTACGAGCTGTACAAAAAAGAGAGTTTCTCTTAGAACGGAAAGTTCTTCGTCAAAACTCCTATTTTTGTCGTGCTCGCTTAACGCCCTCGTATCTAATAAAGAGTGACAGTTTGTTGCTACATAAAAAAGAAAAGAAGGACTATTTATGACCAAAACATGTAATCATCACTTTCTTGTCAATCAGGAAAAAGGCGAGAAACACGTCTTTCGCAAGAGTAAAAAATATCGCACTCTATGTTCCGTTGCCCTTGGAACCATGGTGACGGCTGTTGTTGCTTGGGGAGGAACGGTTGCACATGCTGATGAAGTCTCATCATCAGTTGACACCACCATTCAACGAACGGAGAATCCAGCCACGAATTTACCAGAAGCACAACCAACCCCTGTTTCTGAACAAACTGAAAGTTTAGGGTCAACTGGACAATCTAATGGAGCTATTGCTGTCACCGTACCACATGATACGGTAAAACAAGCAGTGGAACAGGCAAAGGCTGAAGGTGTTTCTACGGTTGAAGATAGTCCAATGGATTTGGGCAATACGACATCAGCGACTGAAACCAACCAACAAATTTCAAAAGCAGAAGCAGATGCCCAAAACCAAGTTGAGGCTATCAATGAAGTTACTGAAACCTACAAAGCTGACAAAGCGACATACGAATCGAATAAAGCCCGCATTGAACAGGAAAATAAGGTGCTGTCACAGGCCTACGAGGGGGCCAACCAAACTGGTAAAGAGACAAATGCTTGGGTTGATACCAAAGTCAATGACTTAAAATCCCAGTATGCAGATGCTGACGTGACAGTAAAAGAACAAGTAGTTTCATCAAGAAATGGGACATCTGTACTTGACTATACAAACTATGGCAAGGGTGTTGAAAGTATTCAATCAACTAACGAGCAAGCTGTAGCGGATTATCTAATAAAGAAAGCCAAGGCAGATGATATTGTTGCGAAAAACCAGGCCATTCAAAAAGAAAATGAAGCTGGACTTGCTAAGGCAAAGGCAGATAATGAAGCCATTGAAAGGCGTAATCAGGCAGGTCAAGCAGCTGTAGATGCTGAAAACCGTGCAGGTCAAGCCGCAGTAGATCAAGCTAATCAGGAGAAACAACAATTAGTTTCAGATCGTGCAGCCGAGATTGAAGCTATTACCAAACGCAATCAGGAAAAAGAAGCCGCAGTCAGAAAAGAGAATGAAGCGATTGATGCCTATAATGCCAAAGAATTGGAATGCTATCAACGTGATTTGGCCGAGATTTCAAAAGGTGAAGAAGGTTATATTTCTGAAGCCCTTGCTCAAGCCCTCAATCTAAATAACGGTGAGCCACAAGCACAACATGGAGCCAATACCCGAAATCCTGATCAGATTATTTCAACTGGCGATGCTTTGCTGGGTGGCTACTCAAGAATTTTGGATTCAACAGGATTCTTTGTCTATGACAGCTTCAAAACAGGTGAGACTCTTAGTTTTAATTATCAAAATCTTCAAAATGCACGATTTGATAGGAAAAAGATTAGCCGTGTGACTTACGATATTACCAACCTAGTATCACCAGCTGGAACCAATGCCGTGAAATTGGTTGTGCCAAATGATCCAACCGAGGGCTTTATTGCCTATCGAAATGACGGAAACGGTGACTGGCGAACAGACAGGATGGAGTTTCGTGTAGTTGCCAAGTATTACTTGGAAGACGGTTCACAAGTCACCTTCTCCAAAGAAAAGCCAGGAGTCTTCACACATTCTTCCCTCAATCATAATGACATTGGTTTAGAATATGTTAAAGATTCATCTGGGAAATTTGTTCCGATTAATGGTTCTACCGTTCAAGTGACTAATGAAGGTCTAGCGCGTTCTTTGGGTTCCAACCGTGCAAGTGATTTGAATTTACCTGAGGAATGGGATACCACATCAAGTCGTTATGCTTATAAAGGAGCTATTGTCTCAACAGTTACATCAGGAAATACCTACACAGTCACCTTTGGGCAAGGCGATATGCCACAGAATGTTGGCTTGTCATACTGGTTCGCCTTAAATACCCTACCAGTTGCACGTACAGTGACACCTTATAGTCCCAAACCTCATGTAACGGTGGATCTTGAACCCGTTCCAGAACCTATTACGGTAACACCAGATGTCTTTACTCCTATAACATTTACACCAGAAAAGCCTGTAACCTTTACGCCAAAGCCTTTGGAAGAAGTGGTGCAGCCTAGTCTGTCCTTGACCAAAGTAACCTTACCTGTCAAACCTATTCCAAAAGAACTTCCGACTCCACCACAAGTACCGACAGTTCATTATCACGCTTATCGTTTGACGACAACTCCAGAGATTATGAAAGAAGTAGTCAATAGTGACCAAGCTAATCTTCATGAGAAAACTGTCGCAAAAGATTCAACGGTGATTTATCCCTTAACAGTTGATGCCTTATCGCCCAATCGTGCCCAAACGACTAGTCTCATTTTTGAGGACTACTTGCCTGCTGGTTACCTCTTTGATAAGGAAACAACACAAAAAGAGAATGGAAACTATGTCCTTGGCTTTGATGAGACTAAGAATTTTGTGACCTTAACTGCAAAGGAAAACTTGTTGCAGGAGGTAAATAAAGATTTAACCAAGGTTTATCAACTGACCGCTCCAAAACTCTATGGTTCTGTTCAAAATGATGGGGCAACCTATTCCAATAGTTACAAACTCCTTTTGAACAAGGGCACAAACAATGCTTACACAGTCACTTCAAATGTTGTAACGGTTCGTACACCAGGTGATGGGGAGACAACTACACTCATTACACCAGATAAAAACAATGAAAATGCGGATGGCGTCCTCATTAATGACACGGTCGTAACCCTTGGCACAACCAACCACTACCGATTGATTTGGGATTTGGACCAGTATAAGGGAGATCGTTCTGCTAAAGAGACAATTGCACGAGGCTTCTTCTTTGTGGACGATTACCCAGAGGAAGTGCTTGATGTGGTGGAAAATGGCACGGCTGTTACAACCCTTGAGGATCAGAAGGTATCAGGAATAACGGTTAAAACATATGCTTCACTAAATGAAGCCCCTAAAGACCTTCAAGATAAATTAGCTCGTGCTAAGATTACACCGACAGGTGCCTTTCAAGTCTTTTTGCCGGATGACAACCAAGTCTTTTATGACCAGTATGTTCAAACAGGAACTTCTTTAGCTCTTTTGACTAAAATGACGGTGAAAGATAGTCTCTATGGTCAAACTAAGACTTATACAAACAAGGCTTATCAAGTTGATTTTGGAAATGGCTATGAAACCAAGGAAGTGACCAACACCCTTGTTTCTCCAGAACCCAAGAAACAAAACCTCAATAAAGACAAAGTGGATATCAATGGGAAGCCCATGCTAGTGGGAAGTCAAAATTACTATACTCTCTCATGGGACTTGGACCAATACCGAGGGATTAAAGCAGACAACTCTCAGATTGCACAAGGTTTTTACTTTGTGGATGATTGTCCAGAAGAAGCTTTATTGCCGGATGAAGCAGCTATTCAGTTTATCACATCTGATGGCAAAACAGTTTCAGGAATCACGGTGAAGGCTTATTCTCAATTATCAGAAGCTCCTAAAATGCTACAAGCAGCCCTTTCGAAACAAAAAATTCAGCCTAAAGGAGCTTTTCAAGTTTTCATGCCTGAGGACCCACAAGCCTTTTTTGAATCTTATGTGACCAAGGGGGAGAATATTACCATTGTTACTCCGATGACGGTTTTGGATACCATGCTTAATTCAGGGAAGTCTTATGAAAACGTGGCCTATCAGGTGGACTTTGGACAAGCTTATGAAACCAACACGGTGACCAATTTTGTCCCTAAAGTAACTCCACACAAGTCTAACACCAATCAAGAAGGCATTTCAATTGATGGAAAGACTGTCCTTCCGAATACGGTCAATTATTACAAAATTGTTCTGGATTACAGTCAATACAAGGACATGGTGGTGACGGATGATGTTCTTGCCAAGGGATTTTACATGGTAGATGATTACCCAGAAGAAGCCCTTACCCTAAATCATGATGGTATTCAAGTTTTGGATAAGGATGGCAATCGTGTATCTGGTATCTCTGTCAGCACCTATGCAAGTTTGTCAGAAGCTCCGAAAGTCGTTCAAGATGCCATGGCTAAACGTCAGTTTACGCCTAAAGGAGCCATTCAAGTCCTTAGTAGCGATGATCCAAAAGCCTTTTATGAGACCTATGTGAAGACTGGACAAACCTTAGTTGTCACGCTTCCGATGACGGTTAAAAATGAGTTGACCAAAACAGGTGGTCAGTATGAAAATACAGCTTATCAAATTGATTTTGGTGTGGCCTATGTGACGGAAACAGTGGTCAATAATGTTCCCAAACTAGACCCACAAAAAGATGTGGTAATTGACTTGTCTCATAAAGATGACAGCCTTGACGGGAAAGAAGTGGCCTTGCATCAAACCTTTAACTATCGTTTGGTTGGAGCTTTGATTCCAAGTAATCGTGCGACTGATTTATTTGAATATAGTTTTGAAGATAACTATGATGAAAAGCATGATGAGTACAATGGTGTTTATCGCAGTTATCTGATGACGGATGTCATCCTCAAAGATGGTTCTGTCTTAAAAGAGGGGACAGAAGTCACGAAATATACCTTGCAACAGGTGGATACAGAAAATGGGCTAGTGTCAATTTCATTTGATAAATCCTTCTTAGAGACTATCTCTGATGATTCAGCTTTTCAGGCAGATGTTTACCTTCAGATGAAACGGATTGCGACTGGTCAGGTGGAGAATACCTATCTCCATACAGTGAATGGTTATGTCATAAGCTCAAATACAGTTGTAACACATACACCTAAACCTGAAGAACCAAGTCCAAATCAACCCACCCCACCTCAACCACCAATTGAGACTATTGAACCGCCTGTTCCAGCAAGTGTTTTGCCAAATACCGGGGAACAGGAATCCCTTTTGGGCTTGATTGGGGCTGGGATTTTACTCGGTTCAGCTTATGGACTGAAGAAAAAGGAGGAGAATAGATGAATCCGAAAACCATATATGAAAAGGATTCGGACCAAGATGGTTTGACAGACGCTCAGGAACTGGCTTTGGGAACCAATCCCCAGTCTGTTGATACGGATGGTGATGGTCAAGCTGATTTAGAGGAGCTACAATCTGGACAATCGCCTCTAGTTCCACAAAAGGAGTTGTGTGATGGTTTGGAACTTTGATACCATGAAAGAGGCTTTGTCTGAAATGGAGAAGGGCGATTACCAAGATTTTATCAAAGCCTTTCTCTCATTGGAATTAAGTATTTCTGATAGAACAATTCTTAATCAGGTTTATCAAGATTATATGGATGAAGATGACCTGTCCTTGATAAGTGATGAGCTACGAGTTAAAGTTGAAGGTTATCAGGATGAAGTAAGAGCTGATATGACTGATATTCTGGAAAAGCTGTACCGAACAGGTGAAGGCACTAGTTTTATCATGGATGTCATGTCTTCGAATAGTCTTTCTGACACGATGGATCAATATGAAATTTTGGATAGTGAAGACTATTCCTTAATCGGTCTTGAAACCTTACAGGCTATGATTCAACAGGACTTAGCCATTTCCAGTCAGGATTATTTTGGCGACTTGGTTCACCTAGCTTTGCAGAAAGAGTTACTAGACCAAAAAAGTCATTTCTTACAACACTATGTGGCAACTGTAATGGGAGGTATTCCACAAGAAAGAGACCAACGAGCCTTGGTCCTAGATTAACACAAAGGGCTGAGAAACACTCTCAGCCTTTTTAAAATGGGAGGGAATAATGAATCAAGAAGTCTTACTACAAATGATGAGAGCAACCATTCCTCGTGATAGAGCCTTGCTTGAAGCGTTTTTATATTACCAAGCAGAGCATTTTGATGAGGAGTGGGATAGTCTCGTTTATCAGTTTATGACCAATAGGCAGGAATTCAAAAGACCTGTTCAGGTACTTCACTTTGAGACAGATGTTTCAGCTTTTGTTCAGGCTAGTCCTTATGATACTGCTCATGATCTATTGACCTATACACAAGTATTCGGCCAAACTGGTCTCCAAAAACTTGACAAACTATCGACGTCTGAAAAAGACTTGGTGATTGAAGTGGCCTTGTTCAATCTGGCCACTCGTTTTCAACTATTAGACTCAAATGGACACTACCAAACTATTTCACCAGATTCTCTATTACAAAAGAGTAGGGGAGCTAATTTGGTCAATGTGTATCGAGTGGCTAATAATTTAGCGGATCGGATTAGCCGAGATATTGAGCAGTTTCTCTTGACTTACGAGCCTGAGCTTGAAACGAGAGCTGATGAAACTGTTCTAGAAAATGAAGAAACTGTTGATGAGCACAAAACAAGTGTTCATCAAGCAATATCTTTTCGAGAAGAGGGCTCTCTGGTTATTGCTAGTTTGGATGTAGATTTGTCCCAACTGGATATCCGAACTGGAAAAACAAATCATCTACCAGCCTATGAAGAGTTATCTTTACGACGTAAATTTGAGATTCTAACATATTTTGACCATATTCGAAATGAACGTTCCAGAGTTCCAAGTTTTAGACGAGGTGATTTTGACACTGAGATGGAAATGACACCAGTCTTTGATGGCGAGGAGTTACTCACCTATTTAGAAGCTGATGGTAGTCCCTATGAGCTGAAACGAACGCTGACCACAGTCGAAGAAAAGGAATTAGAAAAAATTGGACGAGCCATTAGGATAGAAAATCAAGAAAAATTGACTCAGCTAGGGATTGAGCTATCTCAGTTTGAATCAGACCAAGTCGGTATTTTATTGGATGCGGCAGGTCGTTTTCGTTTGAAAAATGCGGAGCTTGCTTTACTAGGTGGTTATCCAAAAGCTACGGTAACTCAACTAGCCCTTGCGACAGAACTACTCCAAATGGGACTAAGTCATGAAATGGTTGAATTTTTCTTTGGTAGCCAGCTTTCCATTGAAGAGTTGCGACAAGTTGCCTACGCCTTTTTACATCAAGAACTCAGCAGAGAAGATGCGGAGCAATTTGAAAAAGATAAAGGTAATCAGCCAGATTTAACCCTCAGAGATTGGAAAAGCAAGCTAGAGAAAGCTGAGTCGAAAGTAGTTGTTGATGAAGAGTTAGTGGAAAATCCACTGGTTCAGAGAGTATTGGACACTTATCCTCTGGGGTCATTGGTTTCCTATAAGGGACAGGACTTTGAGGTCGTGTCGGTCAGCGATGCTCGATTGAACGGTTTGATTCGGATTGAGTTAGTTAATGACTTTTCGGATATCATTGAACAAAATCCAGTTCTTTATGTGAGGACCTGGGAAGAAGTCAGTCAGGCACTTCATCAGCCAAAGGCAGAACCACAAACAGAGTTAGAAGAAGCGGACCAAGAACTAAATCTTTTTTCATTTCTGGAAGAGGAGCCAGTTCAGAGTATTG
Source organism: Streptococcus sp. A11 (assembly GCF_043674225.1). Classification (NCBI taxonomy): domain Bacteria; kingdom Bacillati; phylum Bacillota; class Bacilli; order Lactobacillales; family Streptococcaceae; genus Streptococcus; species Streptococcus sp. A11. The sequence goes on along the minus strand of NZ_JBIMJS010000017.1, from coordinate 257 downwards.
GACTATTGGAACCAGATGGTTCAGAAAAAGGTCATAACGATACTGATCTTGAAGAAACAGATAATCAAATTCCTGAAGAGGAAGTCGCCGAAACAATTCCAGAGATTCCAGTAACGGACTTTTATTTTCCAGAAGATATGACGGACTTTTATCCAAAGACTGCTAGAGATAAGGTTGAGACGGTTCTGTTGCAAAGTTTTAAATCTACTATCAAATAAGGTAGAATAATAGAAAAAGATAGCAGGAGGAATGACGAT
>NZ_JBIMJS010000016.1:0-54455 GCF_043674225.1 Streptococcus sp. A11 | reverse complement strand
TGAGTGGTGGTACTCTTATCATATCAGGGAATCTTCTTTTTGACTTCTAGAAGTCTCACATCTATTGTAACGCTACAAGATAGAGGGAGTTTTTCTAGGGATATTTATTGCCAAACTTTCTTATTTTTGATAGAATATTCTTAATTGAATAGAAGTCTGTGAGACTAGTACACCTATGGAAACTGCCCAGGGAGTTGAGCCGTGACTGCAAGCTCAATCAGTGAAAGTTGGTCGAATTCACTCACGCAAGGACTTAGAATGAAGGTCTGCCTAGCAGATGAAAACGGATGGTACCGCGTGACAACGCTCCGATACGAGTGGTGTCATGCGTTTTTTTTATTGGAGGAATTATGTCAAATATTGAACAACAGTTGGCTGAATTAAGCCAAACCACACTTGAAAAGTTAAAAGAAATCCAGCACAAAGGAGAAAAAGAACTGCAAGACCTGCGTGTTGCAGTTTTGGGTAAAAAAGGGTCCTTGACGGACCTGTTGAAAGGTTTGAAAGACCTGTCTAACGACATGAAACCAATCGTTGGTAAGCAGGTTAATGAAGTGCGCGATGTGCTGACGGCTGCTTTTGAAGAAACAGCTCAGAAGGTTGCAGCAGCAAAAATCCAACAACAATTAGCATCCGAAACCATTGATGTGACCCTGCCAGGTCGTCAGGTCAAGGTCGGAAAACGTCATGTTTTGACCCAAACTTCTGAAGAAATCGAAGATATTTTCTTAGGCATGGGCTTCCAAATCGTTGACGGATTTGAAGTGGAAAAAGATTACTACAATTTTGAGCGGATGAACTTGCCAAAAGATCATCCAGCGCGTGATATGCAAGATACCTTCTACATCACAGAAGAAATTCTTATGCGGACCCATACCTCACCTGTTCAGGCACGGACTATGGACCAACATGATTTCTCAAAAGGTGCCTTGAAGATGATTTCGCCTGGACGTGTATTCCGTCGTGATACGGACGATGCGACCCACAGCCACCAGTTCCACCAGATTGAAGGCTTGGTTGTCGGTGAAAATGTATCCATGGGCGATCTCAAAGGTACGCTTGAAATGATTATCAAGAAAATGTTTGGTGAAGAGCGTCAGATTCGCCTGCGTCCATCATACTTCCCATTCACAGAGCCTTCTGTTGAGGTAGATGTTTCCTGCTTCAAGTGTGGTGGTGATGGCTGTAACGTATGTAAGAAAACAGGCTGGATTGAAATCCTCGGTGCCGGTATGGTACACCCACAAGTATTGGAAATGAGTGGAATTGACTCAACCAAGTACTCTGGATTTGCCTTCGGTCTTGGTCAGGAACGTATTGCCATGCTTCGCTACGGTATCAACGATATTCGTGGTTTCTACCAAGGTGATGTACGCTTTTCGGAGCAGTTTTAACGTAGCACTACTTAAGGCTGACAAAGTCAGCTCTTAAGTAGACGGGAATCGCTATTCTGCGACTTTCCTAGCTACCTTACGACGGATTTCAAGCAAAAAAATCGTTTTGCTTGAAATCCGTCGTAATCTGATAAAGGTTAGTAGATTGTTGTTTGAGAGAAACGGAAGCCGCTCTAGCGGTCTACCTACTCCCCTCACTAGGTTTAGAGTTGAAAAGTATCGTTTTCAACTCTAAACCGTTGGACTCCGATACTCATAAATGGTGCTGAAGCACCTATTTATGAGACGACAGTCGCTATGGAGAACTGTCTAATTGTCTCACTAGTTCTAAGGTTGAAAAAATGTCGTTTTCAACCTTAGAACGTCGTAACCACGGACGAGTAAAGTGAAGGGGAAATCGCTATTGAGCGACTTTCCTAGCCCGGTTAGAAATGAGAGGCAATGAGATGCAGATTGATCCTATACGTTTGGAAGAGGTTTCCGTTTTGCAGGAGTTGGCCAAGCAGACCTTTGCTGAAACCTTTGCTCACGATAATGACACTAAAGAATTAGAAAACTTCTTCGAGGAAGCTTATTCGTTAGATGTTTTGACCCGTGAGATGTCGGACCCCAATTGCCAGCATTATTTTCTAAGGATTGATGATCAGGTGGCTGGTTATCTCAAGCTCAACCAAGGTCCTGCCCAGACGGAGCAGGAGTTGGAAAATGCCTTTGAAATTCAGCGGGTCTATCTCTTGCAGGCTTTTCAAGGCCGTGGTCTTGGGAAGGTCTTGTTTGAATTTGCTTTGGAAAAAGCAGAGCAGTCAACTTGTGACTGGGTCTGGCTGGGAGTCTGGGAACATAATTATAAAGCTCAGCAATTCTATGCAAAATACGGATTTGAAAAATTTGGCCAGCATGAATTTGCGGTCGGTGATAAGATTGATGTGGATTGGCTACTGAAACGGCCTTTGCACCAGAAAGGATAATATGTTAGTAAGTTACAAATGGTTAAAAGAACTGGTTGACTTTGATGCGACAAGCCATGACTTGTCTGAAAAAATGTCAACAACAGGAATTGAAGTAGAAGGTGTTGAGCAAAAGAGTGCTGGCCTTTCTAAGTTGGTTGTCGGTCAGGTTGTGTCTGCTGAGCCAATTCCAGATACCCACCTCAACATCTGTCAGGTCAATGTGGGTGACGAAATCACGCAAATCGTTTGCGGTGCTCCAAATGTCAAGCCAGGCATCAAGGTGATCGTCGCTCTGCCAGGAGCTCGTATCGCTGGCAACTACAAGATTAAGAAAGGCAAAATCCGCGGGGTTGAGTCTTTGGGTATGCTCTGCTCATTGAGCGAAATCGGCGTGTCCGACTCAGTTGTGCCAAAAGTCTATGCGGACGGTATCTACCACCTGCCGGAAGATGCAGTCGTGGGTGATCCAGTCTTTTCATACCTTGACCTCGACGACGAGATTATTGAGTTGTCCATCACACCAAACCGTGCCGACGCCCTCTCTATGCGTGGTGTGGCTCACGAAGTGGCAGCTATCTATGACAGCAAGGTCAACTTTAAGCCTGTAGCCTTGGATGAAAGCGACAAGAAGGCCAGCGATGTGATTGAAGTGGCCATTGAGTCAGACAAGGTGACTGCCTACACGGCCCGTGTTATTGAAAATGTGACTATCGCACCGAGCCCGCAGTGGTTGCAAAACCTGCTCATGAACGCAGGTATTCGCCCGCTTAACAACGTGGTGGATATCACCAACTACATCTTGCTCTACTTCGGTCAGCCAATGCACGCCTTTGACTTTGACAAGTTTGATGGCAAGAAAATCGTGGCTCGTCAGGCAAAAGAGGGTGAGAACTTGGTAACTCTTGACGGCGAGGAGCGTGACTTGATTGCTGACGACATCGTCATTTCCGTTGCGGACAAGGCGGTTGCCCTCGGTGGTGTCATGGGTGGTGCTAATACTGAGATTGACAATAATTCTAAAACGGTTGTTTTGGAAGCTGCCCTCTTTGACGGCAAGTCTATCCGCAAGACCTCAGGTCGCCTCAACCTTCGCTCTGAGTCCTCTTCTCGATTTGAAAAGGGTATCAACGTAGCGAGCTTGACGGAGGCTATGGACACAGCAGCTGCTATGATTGCAGAGCTGGCTGGTGGTCAGGTCTTGTCTGGTATCGTTGCTGCGGGTAGCGTGGACACTTCGAACGTCCCAGTCACAGCAACTATTGATTACGTTAACCGCTCGCTCGGGACTAATCTTGACTATGCCAAAATCGCAGATATTTTCCGTCGTTTAGGTATGGAAACAACTGGCGATGCAAGTCGGTTTACAGTCGCAGTACCACGTCGCCGTTGGGACATTCGCATTCCAGCAGACTTGGTAGAGGAAATCGCTCGTATTTATGGTTACAATAATCTGCCGACCACTCTTCCGAAAGAGGACGGAACAGCAGGTGAGTTGACCCTGACCCAGAACCTCCGTCGCCAAGTTCGTAGCCTGGCAGAAGGTGCAGGTCTGACAGAAATCATTTCTTACGCTCTGACAACGCCTGAGAAGGCTGTGGAGTTTGCGGCTCGTCCAACCACAGTCACCGAACTCATGTGGCCTATGACTGTTGACCGCTCTGCCCTTCGTCAGAACATGGTGTCTGGTATGCTAGAAACAGTGGCCTACAACGTGGCTCGTAAGAACAAGAACTTGGCTCTCTACGAAATCGGTAAAATCTTTGAACAGTCTGGCAATCCAAAAGAAGACCTGCCGCAAGAAATCAATAAGTTTGCCCTTGTCTTGACTGGTTTGGTAGCTGAGAAAGACTTCCAGACACCAGCTGTGCCCGTTGATTTTTTCCATGCCAAAGGTATCTTGGAAGCTATCTTTGGTCATTACAAGTTGGCTGTTGACTTTGTGGCAACCAGTGAGATTGCTGCCTTGCACCCAGGTCGTACAGCTGAAATCCATTTGAATGGGGCTGTGATTGGCTTTGTCGGTCAGGTACATCCTCAAACGGCTAAGGACTACGGTATTCCAGAAACCTATGTGGCTGAAATCAATCTGGATGCGATTGAGGAAGCTCTCCAGCCTGCTCAGCCATTTACCGAAATCTCTAAATTCCCAGCGGTTAGCCGTGATATTGCCCTGCTCTTGAGCAGTGATGTCAAACACCAGGATGTCCTGGATGCCATTGCGGCTGCGGGCGTGAAACGCTTGACCAAGGTAACCCTCTTTGATGTCTATGCGGGCAATAATATTGAGGTTGGTAAGAAGTCTATGGCTTACAACCTGACTTTCCAGAATCCAGCGGATAGCCTGACGGATGAAGAAGTGGCTAAGTACATGGAGAAAATTAGTAAGGCTTTGGTAGAGCTTGGTGCTGAAATTCGTTAAACTTTAGTCTTTCATTTTATCTTTTATTACTTCGTTAACTCGCTTTGCCGTACTCCAGTACTGTCTGCAGCTCGTTGCCTAGTACTAAAAGCAAACTGAAAGACTATACTACTAAATCCTAGTCAGCGGGCTAGGATTTTTTGGAGGGAAGTATGAACACTCAAGATATTCAAGAAAAATTTTTTCGAGATGGGAAGCTTATCGTTATTCCTAAAAAATTAAACAGCAAGCAGGTCTTATTTGCCTACTTGCGTGATAAACTAGGTGAAAGAGGTCAGGTTTTTACTGAAAAAGAAGTCAATGCTTTCTTGGCAGAAATCTACGATGATTTTGCCATTTTGCGGCGATATTTGGTGGATTATGGCTACCTGACACGAGATGACTATGGCCGTGAGTATAAGATAGCAGAAGAGAGGTGACCAAAATCACCTCCCTTATCTTTTATAAAATAAATGGTTCAATTTTCAAGTCTACTTGCTCACCGTATTTAGCCAGCAAATCTTCTGCCAAGGGGTGATAGAGTTCCCTCAGTTGCTCAATCTTGTCTGGAAATTGTTTGCCGATGTAGTCAAATTTACATTCTACAGTGTGAAAGAGTTGGTGGAAGAGCTCGTTGATGGCATGAAGTCTAGCAATCATCTCCTCATCCCCTTCCAGCCATTCAGGGATTTCGACGCGGTTGTCGACAAAACCATCAATCAATTTTACAGGGAAGGACCCGTATTCTAAGACAAATTCGTACATAGTTGTTCTCCTTGAGTTTTCCATATTTTAGCACAATCCTCACAAAATGGGTAGAAAGTTGATTGTTGATATAGTAAGTATTTGCAAGAAAGGATTTTTTCCCGTAAAATGGAGAAAAAAACACGAGGAGTAAACATGGATAAATATCATATTCCACCGGTTTTGGTGTTTGAAAATTATGAGTTGGTTGAGGTCTCAAATGGTCGAGTGGTCATTGAGACAAGAGTAGTTGAGTCTTCCTTGAATATTTATGGCATGACCCACGGAGGTTATCTGTTTACCTTTTGTGATAATGTTGCTGGACTGGCTGTTTTCTCTCAGGGATACAAGTGTGTGACCCTCCAGTCCAATGTTCATTTTACAAGGGCGGGCCATCTGGGAGACAAGTTGACTATCACGGCAGAAATTGTTCACGATGGTCGTTCAACCAAGTTGGTAGAAGCAGTTGTTACCAATGAAAAAGGTCAAAAATTAGTCAGAGCTAGCTTCACCATGTTTGTGACGGGAACCTTTGAAGAAGAATCTTAAAATTTTTGTGATTTTATGAGCATTATTTTTGAAATCGGTAACAGACATGTGTATAATGGATAATGTAAAAAAATATATTTTCGAAAGTGAGATTTTCCATTATGGCTAAAATCGTCGTTGTGGGTACAAACCACGCTGGTACTGCATGTATCAAAACAATGTTGTCAAACTACGGTGCTGAAAATGAAATCGTAACATTTGACCAAAACTCAAACATTTCTTTCTTGGGTTGTGGTATGGCACTTTGGATCGGTGAACAAATCGATGGTCCAGAAGGTCTTTTCTACTCAGATAAAGAGCAATTGGAAAGCATGGGCGCAACCGTTCACATGCAATCACCAGTTGTAGACATTGACTTCGAGAAAAAAGAAGTTACTGCAATTGTTGACGGTAAAGAGCACGTAGAATCATACGAAAAATTGATTCTTGCGACTGGTTCACAACCAATCATCCCACCAATCAAAGGTGTGGAAATCAAAGAAGGTTCAACTGACTTTGAAGCAACTCTTGAAAACCTTCAATTTGTTAAATTGTACCAAAACGCTGAAGACGTAATCAACAAGCTTGAAAAGCCAGACATTAACCGTGTAGCTGTTGTTGGTGGTGGTTACATCGGTGTTGAGCTTGCAGAAAGCTTCAAACGTAAAGGTAAAGAAGTTGTTCTTGTTGATATCGCTCCAACAGTTATGGGTGCATACTATGACCGCGACTTTACTGAAATGATGAACAAAAACCTTGAAGAAAACGGTGTGAAATTGGCTCTTGGTCAAGCTGTTCAAGCTGTTGAAGGTGACGGTAAAGTTGAGCGTCTTGTGACTGATAAAGAAACATTTGACGTTGACATGGTTATCATGTGTGTAGGCTTCCGTCCTAACACAGGTCTTGCTAAAGGTCAATTGGAAACCTTCCGTAACGGTGCATGGATCGTTGACAAGAAACAAGAAACAAGCATGAAAGACGTTTATGCAATCGGTGACTGTGCAACTATCTACGACAACGCTCGTCAAGATACAAGCTACATCGCTCTTGCTTCAAACGCTGTTCGTACAGGTATCGTAGCAGCACACAACGCAACTGGTCATGAGTTGGAAGGTGTTGGTGTTCAAGGTTCAAATGGTATCTCAATCTTCGGTCTTAACATGGTTTCAACTGGTTTGACAGAAGAGCGCGCGAAAGATGCTGGTTTCAACGCAGCAGTAGCGTCATTCACAGACCTTCAAAAACCTGAATTTATTAAACATAATAACCACGAAGTAGCAATCAAGATTGTCTTTGACAAAGATACACGTGTTGTTCTTGGTTGCCAAATGGTATCACGCGAAGATATGTCAATGGGTATCCACATGTTCTCACTTGCTATCATGAAACAAGTGACAATCGAAGAGTTGGCATTGATGGATCTCTTCTTCTTGCCACACTTCAACAAGCCATACAACTACATAACAATGGCAGCACTTGGTGCGGAATAAGCTTAATTGATAAAATAAGGTCCAGAGTTTTCTCTGGGCTTTTTTACTGGTCTGACATTTCGTAAATGAAGTATATTTTGGTATAATGGAGAGTAATTACATTTTGAGAAAGTATGAGAATATGAACCCTTTATTAAATGGAATGAACGATAGACAGGCGGAGGCTGTTCAGACAACGGAAGGTCCGCTCTTAATTATGGCAGGTGCGGGCTCAGGCAAGACTCGTGTTCTAACCCACCGCATTGCTTATCTGATTGATGAAAAAATGGTTAATCCTTGGAATATTTTGGCCATTACCTTTACCAATAAGGCTGCGCGGGAGATGAAGGAGCGGGCCTATGCGCTCAATCCTGCTACGCAAGACTGCTTGATTGCCACTTTCCACTCCATGTGTGTACGGATTTTGCGTCGGGATGCGGATCACATTGGCTATAACCGTAACTTTACCATAGTAGATCCGGGTGAGCAACGCACGCTGATGAAACGGATTTTGAAAACTCTAAATCTGGACCCGAAAAAATGGAGTGAACGAACCATTTTGGCAACCATTTCCAATGCCAAGAATGATTTGATTGATGATGTGGCTTATGAGGCGCAGGCAGGCGATCTCTATACGCAGATTGTTGCCAAATGCTACAAGGCTTATCAGAAAGAACTCCGTCAGTCAGAGGCAGTCGATTTTGATGACCTAATCATGTTGACGCTCCGCCTATTTGACCAAAATCCTGACGTCCTGACCTACTACCAGCAGAAATTTCAATATATCCATGTCGATGAGTACCAAGATACCAACCACGCCCAGTATCAGCTGGTCAAACTCTTAGCGTCACGCTTTAAGAATATCTGTGTGGTCGGTGATGCGGACCAGTCCATCTATGGCTGGCGTGGGGCGGATATGCAAAATATCTTGGATTTTGAGAAGGATTATCCAGAAAGCAAGGTGGTTTTGCTGGAGGAAAATTACCGCTCGACCAAGACAGTCCTTCAGGCAGCCAATGAGGTTATTGAGAACAATCGCAACCGCCGTCCGAAGAAGTTGTGGACGCAAAATGCTCAGGGAGATTTGATTACCTACTATCGTGCGCGCGATGAGGGCGATGAGGCGATTTATGTTGCCAGTCAAATTGACCAACACCATCGTGAAGGCAAGCCTTATAAGGACTTCGCCGTTCTTTACCGGACCAATGCCCAGTCTCGTACCATTGAGGAGGCCCTGCTCAAGGCAAATATTCCTTACACTATGGTGGGCGGGACCAAGTTCTATAGCCGTAAGGAAATCCGTGATGTGATTTCCTATCTGAATATTATTGCCAACCCTGCGGACAATATTTCTTACGAGCGCATTGTCAATGAACCCAAACGCGGAGTAGGACCGGGAACAGTCGATAAGATTAGGGACTTTGCGACGACGCATGCCATGTCCTTGCTTGAAGCATCACAGGATATTATGCTGTCTGGTGTCAAGGGTAAGGCTGCTCAAGCCGTTTTTGACCTTGCAACCCTGCTATACAATCTCCGCAATCGACTGGATGAGATGACAGTGACCGAATTGGCCGAGGTGGTCTTAGATAAGACTGGCTACCTCAATGCCTTGGCTGTACAAGGAACGATTGAGGCCAATGCCCGCATTGAAAACATTCAGGAATTTCTTTCGGTGACCAAAAATTTCGATGAAAAAGAGGTAGAGGAAGAAGAGACAGGGCTGGATAGGCTCAGCCGATTCTTGCTGGATTTGGCCCTGATAGCTGATACAGACGACGGCGACAAGGAAACGTCGGAAGTCACGCTCATGACCCTTCATGCGGCCAAGGGCTTGGAATTTCCAGTGGTCTTTCTCATTGGTATGGAGGAAAATGTCTTTCCTCTCAGTCGTGCAGCGGAAGAAGAAGCTGAGTTAGAAGAAGAGCGCCGTCTGGCTTACGTTGGTATCACCCGTGCCGAGCATATTCTTTATTTGACCAATGCCAATTACCGCCTCTTGTTCGGTCGGAGCAATTACAATCAGCCTAGTCGTTTTATTCGTGAGATTTCAAGTGATCTCTTGGATTATCAAGGTCTGGCCCGTCCAGCTAATACCAGCTTTAAGGCTTCTTATGTCAATGGCAAAGCGACCCAGTTTGGACAAGGGATGAGTTTGCAGCAGGCTCTCCAAAGTCGGAAATCTTCTGTGCAACAGTCCACTCGATTTGGGGGGACCATGCCTTTTGCTAGCTCCAATCCATCTAGTTCAGCCACAACATGGTCCGTTGGCGACATTGCTGTCCATCGAAAATGGGGTCGCGGTACTGTACTTGAAGTTTCAGGATCGGGCAGCAACCAAGAACTCAAAATCAATTTTCCAGAAATGGGTCTGAAAAAAGTTTTGGCCAGCCTAGCTCCGATTAGTAAGGAGAACTAGTGTGGAGCCAACTATTTGTTTGGATTGTACTAGCTGTTACCATAGTTTTATTAAGTCTATCCCCCATTCTCATCTATGGATTTTACTACCTTAGCAAGCGGAAAAAAGAACTCTGTACTGCAAAGGTGACAGGCTGTGTTGAAGACTACTCATTCATGTCCTACAATGGCGTTAGCCTGCCTGTCGTGGCTACTGGGTGAGACAAAGCTATTATTGGGCTGTTGGTCCACATTTCCAATCCTGTCGATACGTCACGGTTTTAACACCCTTATCATGCTTGGTAACGGGACAGCATATAATTTGCTAGATAGAAAATATTTACCAGATTCTTTAATTATTTATCGAAATAAGAATAGTCTGTTCAGTCTAACGTCCAGTTCTTTGCTGGACCTTTTTCCATTGGTTCTAGCGTCGATGTTTACTACAATCCACTTAAGCCAAAGCAGCCCTACGTCCATCGGCATATTACGATTTTGTCCAAAGGTTTAGTGTATTTGCTGATAGGATTGCATTATTTATATATGGTGGTCTGTTTGGGTCTGTGGCTGGCGATGGTCTAGGTTTGACAAATAGGAGGAGGTGACAAGAGTGACAAATCTCAAGTACTCTCAGAAGAAATGGGCAAGAGAGAAATATCTGGTCATGGCTCACTCTCAGCATCACTATAATGCCTTGCGTCAGCTTTTTAAGGGAAATGTTTGGTCAGTTGACAAAGAACTTGAATTTGAACGTTTGCTAGCGGAGGCTTTAGCTCACAATCCTAGTATAAAAACTTTGCGCACTGCCTATCAGCATATTTGGGGTTATTTTAAAAAGTGTGCAAGTGATGAAGAAAAGGAACGCTTCAAGGAATTGGACCTGTTTCTGGAGAGTCATGCCCAGGAAATGCACGAGTTTTTGAAGTGTATGACTGACAAGTACCGGCTGCCCTACCTGCTCCAGAGTCGGATAATGCAAGTGGACAAAATACAATAAGGCAGTTATGACTTGTTTTGGGTCATTTCTGTCTTTTTTGAATGGTGATAAGCACAAGTCGAAATTGTATGACAATTTACTCAGTCTAGTGTGAACTTTTCAGCAGATTGATTGTAAATTTAGCACATTCCAGCTTTTCATTCAGGAAATTTGTGGTATAATTATGAAATAACAAATTTTTAGAAAATTTTGAAGAATTAACCTAAAGGAGATTTCTATGGCTTATGTAGTAGCTGTTGTTGGTGCAACTGGTGCAGTTGGTGCCCAAATGATAAAAATGTTGGAAGAGTCAACACTTCCAATCGAGAAAGTGCGTTTCCTTGCTTCTGCCCGTTCAGCAGGTAAGACCTTGCAGTTTAAGGGACAGGACATTGTCATTGAAAAAACAACAGAAACAGCCTTTGAAGGAGTGGATATTGCCCTCTTCTCAGCTGGTGGTTCTACATCTGCCAAGTACGCTCCTTACGCGGTTAAAGCTGGCGCAGTTGTCGTGGACAACACTTCTTATTTCCGTCAAAATCCAGATGTTCCTTTGGTTGTTCCGGAAGTAAACGCTCATGCCTTGGATGCCCACAATGGTATCATTGCTTGTCCTAACTGTTCGACCATCCAGATGATGGTTGCTTTGGAGCCTGTTCGTCAGAAATGGGGCTTGGAGCGGATTATCGTATCGACTTATCAGGCAGTTTCTGGTGCAGGTATGGGAGCTATCTTGGAAACCCAAGCTCAACTTCGTTCTGTCTTGAATGATGGCGTGGAACCAAAAGCGGTAGAAGCAAATATTCTTCCTTCAGGTGGCGATAAGAAGCACTACCCAATCGGTTTCAATGCGATTCCACAAATTGACCTCTTCACTGAAAATGACTACACTTATGAAGAGATGAAGATGACCAGAGAAACCAAGAAAATCATGGAAGATGACAGCATTGCTGTTTCTGCAACCTGCGTCCGTATTCCAGTCTTGTCTGCCCACTCTGAGTCTGTCTACATTGAAACCAAGGCAATCGCGCCAATTGATGAGGTAAAAGCAGCCATCGCAGCCTTTCCAGGTGCTGTTTTAGAAGACGATGTGGCTAATCAAATTTATCCGCAAGCAGTCAATGCAGTTGGTAGCCGTGATACCTTTGTAGGTCGTATCCGTAAGGACTTGGACAAGGAAAACGGTATTCACATGTGGGTTGTTTCTGACAACTTGCTCAAGGGTGCTGCATGGAACTCTGTGCAAATCGCTGAAACCCTTCATGAACGTGGCTTAGTTCGTCCAACTGCAGAATTGAAATTTGAGTTGAAATAAAATCTTCTATTACCTCTTATCCAATTTACAAGCTTGTCTAACCAAACGGCCAGATTCTTGCTATTTTAGAAAGTAGATATATACAAATGAAACTTAAAATTATAAAAGGTAATTTTTCGGTTTGTAAACTCGAAGATTATACAAAGATTAACTTGACTAGTTCTTATGTTTTTATCGGTAAAACGGATGAAGAAAACTCACTGGTTTGTCTGAGTCAAGAAGTTCCTGATAATGTTATAGAAGAGGACAAAGATTGGATAGCTTTTCGTGTTGTAGGGGTACTTGACTTTTCATTAGTGGGTATCCTTTCACAGATTAGTCAAATATTAGCAGAGGCAAAAATCAGTATCTTTGCAGTATCTACTTTCAATACTGATTACATACTTACTAAAGCTAATAATTTCCCAGCAGCTATTGAAGTTCTTCAGAAAGCTGGATACGAATTTATTGATTAGGAGGTTCTATGTCTATTAAAGATTTACAAGATGTAAAAATCATTACGGCTATGATTACGCCCTTTAAAGAAGATGGAGCGATTAACTATGAGGTTTTGCCAGAGTTGATTGAGCATCTCCTGGCTCATCATACGGAAGGAATTTTGTTAGCAGGAACAACTGCTGAAAGTCCAACCCTTACACACGCGGAAGAATTAGAATTGTTTGCAGCCGTGCAAAAGATCGTTAATGGTCGCGTTCCTTTGATTGCAGGTATTGGTACCAATGATACCCGTGACTCGATTGAGTTTGCTAAGGAAGTAGCGGCTTTCGGTGGATTTGCAGCAGGTCTTGCTATTGTGCCTTACTACAACAAGCCTTCTCAAGAGGGAATGTATCAGCACTTCAAAGCCATTGCGGATGCTTCTGATTTGCCAATCATTATCTACAATATCCCAGGTCGTGTTGTCGTTGAAATGACGCCAGAAACCATGTTGCGTTTGGCGGAGCATCCAAATATCATTGGTGTAAAAGAGTGTACCAGCCTTGCCAACATGGCTTACTTGATTGAGAATAAGCCAGAGGATTTCTTGATTTATACTGGTGAAGATGGCGATGCCTTCCATGCTATGAACTTGGGTGCAGATGGTGTGATTTCGGTCGCATCTCATACCAATGGTGATGAGATGCATGAGATGTTTACTGCCATTGAGCAGCAAGATATCCGAACAGCAGCCGCTATTCAACGCAAGTTTATTCCCAAAGTTAATGCTCTATTCTCCTATCCTAGTCCTGCACCAGTCAAGGCAGTTCTCAATTACATGGGATTTGAAGTTGGACCACTCCGCTTACCATTGGTACCATGTCCAGAAGAAGACGCCAAACGGATTATCAAAGTCGTAGTGGACGGCGACTACGAAGCAACCAAAGCCACAGTAACAGGAGTTGTTAGACCGGATTATTAAAATAGTCAGGGGAGTGACTATTTTAACGTGAGCTTTGAAATAAGAGAGCGAACAATGTCTGGGGGAGTGAAACAGTTCGGGGAACTGTTTCAGCTGGTCATCAAGAAATACGAAAGTGACCAAAGCAAACCCGAGCCTAGAAATTCGAGAGAGAGATCGACCAAGGCGTTAACTGCCATTTTCGACCTTTTATTTAAATTTATTCAAGCACATCATAAAATAGGTGTGCTTTTTTGTTTGGATGTGTAAACCTTTTCAATAAGAATTTGCCTTGTCAATGCTATAATGGAGGAGAAGGGAGGAAGCGGGATGAATATTTTGATCATTGGTGCTTCATTCGCTGGTTTGACAGCTGCAATGGAATGCCAGAAACGCTATCCACAAGCGATTATTTATGTGATTGACAAGGAAGAAAGTACAGGCTACTTTCCCAATGCACTCAATTGGAAAGTAAAAGGGGAAATTTCAAGCTGGGAAGAAGCGAGGGTTGGCTATTTTGAAGGGCTAGAGCAGTCGGCCGTTCATTTCTTACTTGGATGGGAATGCATTTCTATAGAAGCTGTATCTAAAAAAATAAGGCTAAAAAAAGAAGAAAGCATACGGGAATTATCCTACGACTATCTCATTTTAGCTATGGGTGCTCAACAAGTTTGGGGACACCAGTCGGTTGATCTATCGGAAAAGATTTTGACAAGTAAATCTATTGGAGAAGCTAAAAAGAGTTTCGAAAAGATTGAAGGGGCCGGAAGGGTAACAGTCATAGGAGCTGGTCAAATTGGTCTTGAAAGTTTGGAGGCTCTCAGTCGTTCATCCATTAAGATCAGGTTGATTGAATCACAAGAATGGCCCTTAGCCAAATATTTCGATCAAGAAATGGTCGATTTTATCTGGGGAGAGTTTGACCGAATTGGACTCGACTATCATTTTTCGGAAACAGTTAATGAAGTTAACTTGGATGAGATAGGTCAAGTCCAGTTACGCAGTTTGCAGGGAACATATCATTCGGACTTGGTGCTTTTGGGTACCAACTTTAGACCCCATACAGATTTGGTGGAAGGACTAGTGGACCTGCATACAGATGGTAGTATTCTGGTGGATGAGTATCTTGAAACCAGCCAAGCTGGAATTTTTGCGGTAGGGGATTTAATTCGGATGCCTGTTACCATGTTTGGGCAGGCCTACCTGCCCATGATCAACCACGCTATGTTGACAGGGCGTCTGGTTGCTGAAAATCTACTGGTTAAGCAGAAGAGCTTAAAGCCTGTTCAACGCATTGTCTCCACCCATGTGTTTGGCTATAATCTGACTAGCGTAGGATTGACAGAAAGGGAAGCAAACCTGTGGTTAGACACAGACACTATTCGCATCCGTCATCCATTCAGTCAATGGGATAAACATGAAATAGACTTTAAAATGGTAGTCAGTCGAAGGGATGGACGTGTACTTGGTGGTCAATTGGTATCTTCCTCTAACCATATAGAGCAGATGAATGTATTGGCACTCGCTATTTCAAAACATATGACAGTCGAGGACTTGTTACAAGAATCCTGGCTTTGTTTGCCTGGTAGAACCGCTCTGCAATCATTCATTGTAGAAGCAGCCAATCAGTTTTCCTGGCAAAAAAATAACCAAGAATAGGTGGTGATTGTGTGCATATTCTAGACTTATTGGAAAAACGTGAGCGCGCTATTTACCAGCTCTTTCTTCTCTTGCGTAAGTCCCTGTCACCTATTGGAATAAAGGAAGTTGCCCAGGAGCTCCATCTGTCTAAATCTACCTTGTTACGCTATATAGAAAGTTTCTCTGAAGAGGTTGAAGAGGGCCAGTTTGGTCTAGTTTTTCAAATTAGAGAAGAAGAAATTGTCTTACAACGCGGAGCTAATTTATCCAGACAAGACCTGTTTGCCTATCTCTTTAGAACTAGTATCAAGTACCAGATTTTACTTTATTTTTTTGATAAAAATGAATGCTCCATCCCCATGCTAGCTCAAGATTTATTGCTGAGTGAAGCTACTTTGAACAGACACCTTTCGACATTAAACAAAGTCCTGAAAGAGTTTCAGGTGAGCATACGGAACGGTCGTTTGCGGGGTAGTGAGTTGCAAATTCGCTATTTTTATTATCAATTATTCTGGCTGACCAGGCCTTTCAAGGAATTAGAACAAGATCGGGTCTTTAGGGAGCAACTTGCTCATCTGCCGATTTTTGAACGCTTTTATCAATCCCAGTTTAATCCTCGACAGGCCCATCAGTTGGCTCTCTGGTTGATGATTGTCCAGAAAAGAATGCGATTGAAGGATTTGGATTTCCAGACAGTTTATCAGTTAATGGCACCCTATGAGCAACATAAATTTTACCGTCACCTACGCCAGCTCTTTTTAACCTTACGCCAGCAAGCATCCGCTTCCTTTCAAGAGGGGGACACCATGTCTGTTTTTGCCTTCTTGTTTAGTCAAGGGATAGTGGCAGCCCATCAATTAGAACAGGTCTTGGGCTTCGGTGGACCCATTATGGAAGCAACTAGTTGGGCCTTTCAACGGGTAAAAATTCTCTTGAAGACAGATTTAACAATGGAAGAAGGCGAACTATATCATCTCAATCAAGTTTTTAGTCAGCTCTATTTTTTCACTTCCTGCATCGATAGTGGCTTTGATGAGTTGACTAGCTATGATTCTTTCATGCAAGAGGCTGCTTCTAGTATCTTGCACCATGTATCTGAGGAGATTTTTGGGAGAAGGCAAGCCCCAGCCACCAGTCATTTGCTATCTTTGACGCAATTATTTTCATATTTTATGCAGGTGGAGCCAACCATGGTGAAAATTGGGTGGGCATCCAGTTATCCATCTGTCATCAGTTCTCCCATTTTACATGTCTTATGTCAGTCCTTAGAACGCAATCGGTCAATTCAAATCGAGCCTGTCCAATCAGACCAATCCTATGATTTGGTTATTTGCCATGATTATCCTTGGCAGCAAGATCCATCTTATCAGATCTATGGATTGCCAACTGATCAGGAGTTGAAGGATGTAAAGAGCCTTATCCAGACCATTCATCAGCGCAAGTTAGAGCAGTCTATACGTTTGGTCGAACGCAAGCAGTTTCGGATTGAACGGCGGTGATAAACTTTCTAGTTTCCTAGGAAGTTTTTCTTTTGCCGCAAAAAAACAACTTTATCAGTTTTTTTTGAAATTATAAAAAAATTGATAAGATTTTTTTTGAAAAATAGATTACAATAAAATCACAAGGAAGTCGGAAACGCTTTCAAAAGTAATAATAAATCTACAAGGAGGACAGGAAATGTCAACTGAAAAATACATTATGGCCATCGACCAAGGTACAACAAGCTCACGCGCCATCATCTTTAATAAAAAAGGTGAAAAAGTTGGTAGCTACCAAAAAGAATTCACACAAATCTTCCCTAAACCAGGTTGGGTAGAGCACAATGCCAATGAGATTTGGAATTCTGTACAGTCTGTTATTGCAGGTTCCTTTATTGAAAGTGGTGTTCGTCCAGACCAGATCGAAGGGATTGGTATCACTAACCAACGTGAAACGACAGTTGTTTGGGACAAAGAAACAGGACTTCCAATCTACAATGCCATTGTCTGGCAATCCCGTCAAACATCACATATTGCTGATCAGTTAAAGGCGGATGGACACGCTGATTTGATTCATAAAAAGACTGGTCTTGTAGTAGATGCCTATTTCTCAGCAACAAAAGTTCGGTGGATTTTGGACCAAGTTCCAGGTGCACAAGAACGTGCTGAAAAAGGTGAGATTCTCTTTGGAACTATTGATACTTGGTTGGTTTGGAAATTGACCAATGGTAAGTGCCATGTAACGGATTACTCAAACGCTGCCCGCACCATGCTTTACAATATCAAGGAACTCAAGTGGGATGATGAAATCCTTGAACTCCTCAATATTCCAAAAGCTATGTTGCCAGAAGTTCGTTCCAATTCAGAAATCTACGGTACAACAGCGCCATTCCACTTCTATGGAGCAGAAGTTCCTATTTCTGGTATGGCAGGTGACCAACAAGCAGCCCTATTTGGACAATTGGCATTTGAGCCAGGTATGGTGAAAAATACATATGGAACAGGTTCCTTCATCGTTATGAATACAGGTGAGGAAATGCAGTTATCTGAGAATAGTCTCCTCACCACTATCGGTTATGGCATTAACGGAAAAGTTTACTATGCATTAGAAGGTTCAATCTTTATCGCTGGTTCTGCAGTTCAATGGCTGCGTGATAGTATGCGAATGGTGGAAACATCGCCTGAGTCTGAAGAACTTGCTCGTAAGTCTACTAGCAACGATGAGGTCTATGTAGTACCAGCCTTTACAGGACTTGGGGCACCGTATTGGAATTCAGATGCGCGTGGATCTGTCTTTGGCTTAACTCGTGGTACAAGCAAGGAAGATTTTGTAAAAGCTACTCTACAATCTATTGCCTATCAAGTTCGTGATGTTATTGATACCATGCAATTGGATACAGGAATTGATATTTCTGTCTTGAAGGTAGACGGTGGTGCTGCTATGAATAGCCTACTCATGCAGTTCCAGGCAGATATTCTTGGTATCGAGATTGCCCGTGCTAAAAACTTGGAAACAACTGCACTTGGTGCAGCCTTCCTAGCAGGTCTTGCAGTTGGCTTCTGGAAAGATTTGGATGAATTGAAAGAATTGAACGCAGTTGGACAATCCTTCCAGCCAGCTATGAATGCAGCCCGTAAAGAACAGCTCTACAAGGGTTGGAAAAAAGCTGTTGCTGCAACGCAATTATTTGCACAATTGGATGAAGAGTAAAAAGTTAGAAAGTGTGAAAACATGGAATTTTCAAAAGAAACACGTCGCTTGGCGATTGAAAAAATGCAGGATAGACAGTTGGACCTTCTGGTTATCGGTGGCGGTATTACGGGGGCTGGTGTAGCCCTCCAAGCTGCTGCTAGTGGTATGGAAACAGCCTTGATTGAAATGCAAGACTTTGCTGAGGGAACTTCAAGTCGTTCAACCAAGTTGGTTCACGGTGGGCTTCGTTACCTCAAACAGTTTGATGTAGAAGTAGTATCCGATACAGTTTCAGAACGTGCAGTAGTGCAAAATATTGCACCTCACATTCCAAAACCAGATCCAATGCTCTTACCTGTCTATGATGAAGAAGGATCTACCTTTAGCCTCTTCCGCTTGAAAGTGGCCATGGATCTCTATGATTTGTTGGCTGGTGTCAACAATACGGACCTTGCCAATAAGGTGTTGACGAGAGAAGAAGTCTTAGAGCGGGCACCTCACCTGAAAAAAGAAGGTTTGCTTGGCGGTGGAGTTTACCTTGACTTCCGTAATAACGATGCCCGCTTGGTAATTGAAAATATCAAACGTGCAGCCAAAGACGGTGCCTTGATTGCCAGCCGTGTCAAAGCGGAAAAATTTATCAAGGATGAGGCTGGAAAAGTTGTCGGAATCGTCGCTCGTGATTTGCTGACAGACAGCACCTTTGAAATCCGTGCGCGTTTGGTCATCAATACAACAGGACCATGGAGTGACGAAGTGCGTAATCTTGGAGGAGAAGGCTCAGGTGTTCTCCAAATGCGTCCAACCAAGGGTGTGCACCTAGTTGTCGATAGCTCTCGCTTGTCTGTCCCTCAGCCAACCTATTTCGACACTGGTCACGCTGACGGCCGTATGGTCTTTGTCCTTCCTCGTGAAAACAAAACCTATTTTGGTACGACAGATACGGACTATACAGGCGATTTGGCAAACCCAACGGTCACTCAAGAAGATGTCGATTATCTATTGGATATCGTTAACAATCGTTTCCCAGAAGCAAACTTGACCCTGGATGATATTGAAAGTGGCTGGGCAGGTCTTCGTCCACTCTTGTCTGGAAATGGTGCTTCTGACTACAACGGTGGGAACAATGGAAAACTCAGCGACGATAGTTTCAACAGCTTAATTGAAACAGTCAAAGGTTACTTGAACAATGAAAAGACCCGTGATGATGTGGAACACGATTTGACCCATCTGGAAGGTAGCGTTTCTGAAAAACACTTGGATCCGTCTGCTGTATCGCGTGGATCTGCCCTTGACCGTGATGACAATGGTTTGCTGACACTTGCAGGTGGTAAAATTACCGATTTCCGTAAGATGGCAGAAGGTGCTTTAGAAAAAGTAGCAGATATCCTCAAAGAAGAGCATGGTCGTAGCTTTAAACTCATCAATTCTAAGACCTATCCTGTATCTGGTGGTGAATTGAACCCAGCTAATGTAGCAGAAGAAATCGAACACTTGGCTCAATTAGGTGTGAAAAAAGGTTTGGACTACGACGATGCCTTCTATCTTGCTAACTTGTACGGTTCAAATGCACCTAAAGTTTTTGCCTTGAACCATAAAGTAGAGGCTGTGTCTGACCTTAATCAACGTGATTTGCTATCTCTACATTATGCCATGAAGGAAGAAATGACCTTGACAGTAGTGGATTATCTTCTCCGTCGTACCAACTACATGCTCTTCATGCGAGAACAATTGGATGCAGTAGCACCTGAAATCATCAAGGAAATGGCGGCTTATTACAATTGGTCAGAAGAAGAGGCTGCTGGTCAAGAAGCTCTGCTTATGGAAACTCTAAATAAAAACGATTTGACCTATCTGAAGAAGGTGTAATACAATTTATGAAAAGGCTTACCAAGCTGAACAATAGAAAAGAACCCAAGGAGGCTTTATGAAATTTTTACGTTCTACCATCGGCTATATGATTGCCGGTATGCTTGTTATGAGTGTCTGGGGGGCATTTGCGGATGCCTACGGCATTATTGGAGGCTACTTTGCTGCCTTTATTATCATCGGTCCAATGTGGTTTATGAACCATTATCTGGGGCTAATCAAACACGATGATGACTCAGCTTTTGTCGATATGGGGCTGGGAATCGGTCTGTGTGGTATTTTCCGTGATGCCTTTATTAATGGATTTGGTACTGTGGTTGAATCGCTTCCGACCATCGTCTTGGTTGTCATCGGCGCAACCATCGCTGGACTGGTTGCAGCCAAGATTGAAGAAGATATGGAAAAAGATTAAGGAGGGTATCACATGACAGTTCAACAAGCAATTGCTACTTTAGTTGGTGCGTTTCTCTTCCCCTTCATCATTCGGATGGCCTGGGGACAGATGGTTGAAAAATTTGGTCCGATTGGTGGTTGGATCGCTGCGTCAATGATTGTCGGGACGGCCTGGACCATTAACCACGGTGTGGGGCTTATCACCCAATCGGGTTCTGCCTGGGTTGATATGGGACTTGCTGCGGGTATCGGTGTATTTGTCGCATCAGTTGCGCGTGGTGGTAAGGCTGGCAAAGCCAAAACCAATCTCCTAGCAGCCCTGGTCGGAGGAATTTTAGGCGGTCTAATCCTATCATTTATCCTTTAAAAGCAAAGTTTCAAGTCGGGATGAAATGTTCCGACTTTTTATGATAGTGAATGAACCCCAGCAAGTCCTAGGCTTAACCAAGTGTAGAGTCTTTTCAAAGTGAATGATGCTTGTCGTGACAATATGATCTTTTAAGAATGTGAGCAAAATATTTTACACTATCACTAATTATTGATAAAATAATACCAAATCAGAAACGAGGTAGTTTACATGAACAATACAGGTATTCATCACATTTCGACTTTGGTGGGCAACATCCACCAGGCTTATCATTTTTATCACCATATTCTTGGCTTGAAGTTGACCCTGAAGACAGTGAATCAGGATGATTCGTCCATGTATCACCTCTTTTTCGGGGATGAAGATGGCCGGTTCGGTACAGAATTCACGATTTTTGACATGCCAAACTTCCAGATGGAACGCAAGGGAACCAATCGCCTAGAAAGAACGATTTTTCTAGTCAAGGATAAGGCAGCTCTGGAGTTCTGGGCACAACGTTTGACGGATTTTGAGGTCGAACATGGTGGAGTAGAAGTGATGGGAGACAGACATATTCTCAATTTCCAAGATGAGGATGGGCAAGATTTGGCCTTGACCTATCATGATACTATTGGTCCTATGTATCCAATGGAGACTGCCGAGATTCCTGAATCGGTTGCGATTTTAGGAATTGCTGGGATTCAGATGCGGGTGCGGGAGGAGAAAGCCCTGCTGGACATGCTGACAGAGAGATTTGGTTTTGAAGAGGAAAGCCGTTTTGATTATCAGGGACATCAGGTCATTTCGCTCAAATTCGACAATGATTTCCAGCATCGCGTGCAGATTATCGTCGATCAGGTTTCAAAAATCTCCGTCATTGGGGTTGGTGCCATTCACCACGTAGCCTTTGGTGTCTTGGATACATTAGATTTAGAGGATATGGTTCATACACTTGACCTGCTCAACCGTCCGCACTCAGGCATTATTAATCGAGACTTTATGCACTCCCTCTATTTCCGCGCGCCGAACTACCTTATGTTTGAAGTGGCAACAATGGAAGGTCAGCACGAGGCCAAGAAAGCTGAGCAACATGATAAACTCGATGATGTTGAACTCTTCTTGCCAAGCTTCTTTGAGGAAGACCGGGCTGAGATTGAAGAAGTTCTGAGAAATCGTTATTAGGAGACAGTCATGAACTATCATTTTGTGGAGGGGACTGCGCCCTGTCTCCTGGTCTTTTTTCACGGAACAGGTGGCGATGAGCAGTCCATGCTCTTTCTGAGGGAAAAATTGAATCCTGAAGCAGCTGTACTATCTTTTCGGGGTAATGTTGGTCGGGGGAAATCCCGTCGCTTTTTTGCTCCGCTGGTTGACGGGCAGCTGGATTTGCTTGATTTTGAGCAACGTTTGACCGATTTTATAGACCAGTGGCCACAAATTGCAGTAGCAGATTACCAGCAAATTATCTTTGTCGGCTTTTCAAACGGGGCTAATTTTATAGCAGGGCTCCTGACCAAGCGGGCTGATTTGGCTGACTGCTATCTTTTGCTCCATCCATCAGCTCTTGATTTTTCAGTGCCTTTGGAAAATAGCCGAGCGGACATTCTTGTGACAGTTGGCTTGCAGGACCAGTTGGTTGCCCCAGTCGCAGTTCAAGAACTCTACCAAAATTGGCAGGAAACTGCCTTTCCCAAACTTCAATTAGCCATTTTTGACAAGGGCCACTTTTTAACGATTGATGAAATTGACCGCATCATCAACTGGTATCAGACAAAATAAAGACCTGAACTCTTGTGTTCAAGTCTTTTTTGCTATTAGACCAATGATTCCAACTTGTCGACCAAGGAACCAACGTAAGCGATTGTTTCTTTAAGTGGTTGGTCTGTTGATACATCAACGCCTGCGTGTTTAGCCAGGTCTTGGGCAGACAGGCTAGCGCCCAGTGACAGGGTTTCCAACCATTTTTCAACGATTTCTTCTGGATTTTCTTCCAATTGCTTAGCCATAGCCGTACCGATGGTCAAGCCAGCTGAGTAGGTGTATGGATAGAGGCCAATGTAGTAGTGAGGCTGGCGCATCCAGATAAGACCAGCATCGTCGCCGATTTCAAAGTCCTCACCCCAGAATTCTTTAATGACACCCAGCTTGATTTGGCAGAGAATGTCGCCGTTGAGGTATTCGTCATTGTCCAGACGAGTGTAAACCTCACGTTGGAAGGCTGCCTCAAGCAGGTGAGTGACCATATTGTGGAAGTAAGTACGACTGATTAACTCGCTAATTAGGTAAGCCTGGAAACCAGGGTCTTGGTTGTTTTTCAAGAGAGTATTACAAGTCAAAACTTCGTTGGCAGTTGATGGTGCCTCGATAAAATAGAGCGATGGGTCATAGCTGAGAATGCTTTGTTTCTTAGCCAATTGGAAATGCCCTGCATGCCCCAGTTCGTGAGCTAATACCAGGACTTCATTCATGAGACCAGTCCAAGAAAGCAGGATATAAGACGGTCCGTCATAGAGAGTCGCACAGAAACCACCAGTCGCCTTGCCCTCATTTTGCGCAAAGTCAATCCAGCGCTCATCGAAGGAACGTTCAATCATCTTGACATAATCGTCGCCAAGGATGCCCAAACAGTCAATCAAGAATTGTTTAGACTCTTCTGGCGTAATGCGTTGGTTAAATTCGGACGGTAGGCTGATTTTCAGGTCGGCGTGGGTAATTTTCTCCAAGCCATGAGCCTTGGCAACCAGCTTGACATAGCGACGCATGTGCGGTGCCAATTCTTTCATGATGACGTCAATCTGACGGTCGAAGAGGTCGCGGGAAACATTTTGGCGGTGGAGAAGGTAGTCAATAGTTGTGTCAAAACCGCGGAGGCGCGCCTCAATCTGCTCATTTTTAATGTGTGATAGATAGGTTGCAGCTGTTGTGTTCTTGTATTTTTTCAAGGTATTGTAGAAACCAGCAGCGGAATTACGACGAATTTCGGTGTCGTGACTGATTTCGTAGTCATTTTCAAACAAAACATAGCTGTTGCCGTAGGTCTGACCGTTGGCTTCAAAACTGTCAAAGGTCATATCCTCAAACTTGGTAACCCCGTAGTTATTGTAGGGTTGGCCAAAGGTTGGTACAAAATTGGCCAAGAGTTCTTCTTGAAGAGGGTGGAGTTGGTGAGGTTTTTGGCGAATGATTGCCTCGAAAAACGCCTTCCATTGAGGCTGTTCAGCAATCAAGTTGTTCAAGACTGCCTCGTCAAGTAAGCCCAGTTCGGTGTCCAGGAAGGACAATTTTGGAATGGCAAAGGCACGCACTAATTCGTATTCATTGGCAAGGCTGGCCAATTCTGTATTCATCTTGTCGACTTCAAGTGGCAAGAAGGAATAGTGATCCAGCTTGCTGAGGAGGATAGACAGGTCTTCGTATTCTTTCAGTGCAGCGACAATACTTGCTTTTTCGGTCAATTGACCTTTATAGGTTTTCTCAAATTTCTCAACTTGTTCCTTGTAGCTAGCAAGGGCATCCTTGTAGGCCTGGTTGTCTGGGAAAATCAGGTTGGTATCCCAGGTGAGTTGCACGTCAATTTCATGGCGTTTTGGCATTGCTTGTGACATAGAATTCTCCTTTATTTTCAGAATTTTAAGTATATTATATCATAGAATGAAAATTATAACTTGACAAAACCATGAAAAACCTAGATAATAGGAGTATGAAAGGGTTTACTGAAAACCAGAAAGGAGCTTAATATGCAAGTCATTAAACGTAGTGGAGAGATTGTTGAATTTGACCCAGAAAAGATTTATCAAGCCATTTTAAAGGCTGCGCAGACAGTTTATGTGATTGATGATACCTGGCGGAAAAACCTTGCCCAGGTGACTAAGAAGGTCGTACTTGACTTGGAAGAGGCTCATACAGAACGCCCAACCATCAGCATGGTACAATCCCAGGTGGAGCACCGTTTGCTGGATGCCGGCTATATCTCAATCGCAGAGCATTATATTTCTTATCGCCTGCAGCGTGATTTGGAACGCAATGGCTACGCGGATAAGATTGTCGTTCATTTGCGATTTGAGCAAGTACGTTAAAAGTAGTTATAGTTTATAGCTATAGGTTCATGTAACTAAAAACTATTGGTAATTTATGACATAATATGCTAGAATAAATGAAATCCATCCTTTTTGATAATCTGGATTTTATAACTAGTCATTCCCTAAGTTCGTGCCTTAGGGATTTTTTATTTCCTCTTATCTTTTTTGAAAATCCAGACTAAAATTTTATTTTTAAATCGGTTTTAGCTGGACGAATTCTCTGAAATGTTTTATTATAATAACAGATAGAAAACGGAGAGGAGGTAAGGTAGAGAGGTTGGGAAGCTGACTCTATCCTATATCAAAATCGGAGGTTATCAAATGAATAGAGAATTTAAGGCTACGGTTGTTGAGCAAGTAGGCGACGAGATTGTATTTGCTCCAAAAACCATTACAGTGGATGATTTGCATGAAGGTCAAGTCCTTATCAAAGTTGCCTACAGTTCGGTCAACTACAAGGACATGCTGGCTGTGCAGAAAAATTCCGGTGTCATCCGGAATTATCCCATGATTCCAGGTATAGACTTGGCTGGTACTGTAGTTTCTTCGGAGACAGATGAATTTACTCTTGGTCAGGAAGTGCTGGTGACCGGCTATGAAATGGGCATGTCCCATACAGGCGGATTCTCTGAATATGCCCGCGTTCCAAAAGATTGGGTTGTGCCATTGCCAGAAGGGTTGACAATGAAAGATGCCATGATCCTTGGCACGGCGGGACTCACAGCTGGTTTGTCTGTCCTGGCGCTTGAGAAAGCTGGGATGACAGTGGACAAGCAACCACAGATTCTCGTGACAGGCGCTAGTGGTGGCGTAGGTTCGGTTGGGCTTGCCATTCTCAAATCTCAGGGCTATGAGCACATTAGCGCTCTAACCCGAAAGGACAATCAGGATGAGCTGGTTTGCCGGCTGGGTGCTAGCAAGATTATCAAGCCAGATCAAGTCTTTATCAAGGAGAATCCACTCCTGCTCAAAGGGGTTTACAATTATGTGCTGGACACAGTAGGTGGTGATGTGGTCGCTCATCTGATTCCACAGATTGACTATGACGGTGCTGTTTCGCTTTGTGGAAATGCCGGAGGTGTCAAGATGATGACCAATGTTCTGCCATTTATTCTCCGTGGTGTACAGGCTTTGGGAATTGATTCTGTCCAAATTAGCCATGAAAAACGGACAGCAGTCTGGGAAAAATTCGCCAAGGAATGGAAGATTGTAGACCAGCTGGCTTATGATGAAATCAGCTTGGAAGAACTGCCTGAGACCATGACTCTTTTGAAAGAAGGGCGGCATTTGGGTAGAACCATTGTCAAAATTGGATAAACTGGACTGCTGAGATTTGATGTACAATAAAATCTATCAGTGGCGGAAGTCTGTTGCACACCAAAGGACCAACAAACGATAAGATAATTTTGAATAGTATGAAACGGCTAGGGATTACTTTAGTCGTTTCTTTGGTATAATGATAAGTATGAATCTGATTGTGACAACGAGTTTGAGGATGGATAGTCAGCTAGTTTCCCTTGCAGAGTCCATTGCCAAAGAACTACCTGCTATTTATCTGCCGCGTAATAAGCAAGCCTTGAGCCGTTTTTTTACGGATGTGGAACAGGTTTTGGTAGTTTACAAAGACCGGCTGGTTTTGGAACAAGTGGGTGGGCAATCCCTCTTTTTTCACCCAGATACTGCTATGCTTCGTATCAAAGCTGGACGTGACCCTCTCCTAGAATTGATTGGCGACAAGCCAAAGACTATTTTAGATTGTACCATGGGGCTGGCTTCTGATAGTATTGTCCTAGCTAGTGCGGGACATCAGGTGACAGCCTTGGAGAGTTCTCTGCTTATTCATTTTATGGTAAGCCGAGGTCTGAAAGAGTTTGATAGTGGCAATGAAGCGGTTAATCAAGCCATGCGGTCCATTGAGGCCATCTGGACAGACAGTTTGCCCTATTTGAAAAATCAGGCAGATAAGTCGGTTGATGTGATTTATTTTGACCCTATGTTTTCGAAGGAGATTAAGGAATCGCAGAATTTGTCCGGATTAGCAGGGCTAGCAAATGCTGCCCCCTTGTCAGGGGAATTGTTGGCTCAGGCCAAGCGGGTGGCCAAGGAAAAGATTATCTTGAAAGCTCATTTTCGTGATGCGGTCTTTGAGCGATTTGGCTTTAAACGTCATGTAAGACCCAATCAAAAATTTCATTATGGAGAAATTCGTTTGAAGGAGTGAGAACAGAATGAAAATATTAGTAACTGGTTTTGATCCATTTGGAGGTGAGTCTATCAATCCAGCACTGGAGGTCATTAAATCATTACCAAAGCAGATTGCAGGCGCAGAGATTTTTCTTGAGGAGATTCCAACTGTTTTTTATCAAGCTGCAAGTGTTCTTGAAGAAGCCATGGTTAAGTATGCACCAGATATTGTGCTATGTATTGGACAGGCTGGTGGAAGGACGGAATTAACACCTGAGCGTGTTGCCATTAACCAAGACGATGCTCGCATTCCAGATAATTTAGGACAACAACCAATTGACACTATGATTCGTGAAGATGGGCAACCTGCTTATTTTTCAACCTTACCCATCAAAGCAATGGTTGAAGCCATTCGTGCAGCAGGTCTTCCAGCCTCTGTTTCTAATACCGCAGGGACCTTTGTCTGCAACCATCTCATGTACCAAGCTCTTTACTTAGCTGATAAACAATTTCCAAAGACTAAGGCTGGTTTTCTTCATATTCCGTTTCTACCGGAACAGGTTCTTGACAAACCAGGCTTTGCCTCTATGTCTCTAGCCGATATTGTTAGAGGAGTTGAAGCAGCCATTGGAGCAATAGTTGCATATAAAGACAAAGAGGATGTGAAGAACGTTGGAGGTGCAACACATTGATGGAGGGATTGTATGGAAGCTAGGAAACGTGTCGAGGAGATGGAAAAAATATTTAATATGCATCTGGAGATGAACAAGTCCCTTGCTGATAGTGTTACCCAGCTCAATCAGGCACAATCAAGTTATTTACGGTTGCTAGATTATTATCAGAGCCAGACCTATATGGAAGATCTTGATTTATCCAATAATGGTTATTTTGATGGTATTCCTTGCGGTGTATTGAGTGAAGATGGAGTCTATAATTTGCTTTTTGACCGCTCGAATTTAGCAAGTCAACTGAGAGAACTAGCAGATCTGCTTGAGCAATAAAATTTTTAAAAAGTGTCAAGTTTTTTTCTTGACACCAGATGAAAGTGTGTTATAATAGAACATGTGCTAAATAGCTCTGCTATTTCACCAACCAAAAAACATATAAGAAAAGAGAAGATAAAAAATGGCAGTAAAAATCCGTTTGACTCGTATGGGTTCTAAAAAGAAACCTTTCTACCGTATTAACGTTGCAGACTCACGCGCTCCACGCGATGGTCGTTTCATCGAAACAGTTGGTACTTACAACCCACTTTTGGCTGAAAACTCAGTAACTCTTAAAGAAGAGCGTGTACTTGAGTGGTTGGCAAAAGGTGCACAACCATCTGACACAGTTCGTGCCCTTCTTTCTAACGCTGGCGTTATGAAGAAATTCCACGAATCAAAATTCTCTAAATAAGAACAGTAAGCGAGACTACTTATGGACATGATTGAAAATCTCATTATTGCGATTGTGAAACCCTTGATTTCACAGCCTGACAGCTTGACGATTAAAATCGTTGATACACCTGAATTTTTGGAATATCATTTGGATTTGGATCAATCGGATATTGGCCGTGTTATCGGTAGAAAAGGACGCACGATTTCTGCAATTCGTACGATTGTCTATTCTGTCCCAACAAGTGGTAAAAAAGTTCGTTTAGTGATTGACGAGAAAGAATAAGAGGGTCACCATTTGGTGGCTTTTTACTTACTTCAAGATAAAAAACTAGAAAGGGAATTATGAAACTTATTTGGAACTATCTGAAACACTATCCAAAATGGTTGATATTAGATCTGTTTGCCGGAATTTTGTTCGTAGCGGTCAACCTTGGTTTGCCAACCTTCTTGGCTCGGATGATTGACCAGGGGCTCACGCAAAATAATCCTGACCAAGTCTATTTCTGGGCTTGGATGATGTTGATAATCGTTGTGTTGGGCATTGTCGGTCGTGTCCTTTTGGCCTATGCTGCTGGACAGTTGACGACCAATATTGTCAAGGATATCCGCAATGATTTGTATGAAAAAATCCAAGATTATTCCCATCATGAATACGAGCAGATTGGTGTTTCCTCGCTTGTGACACGGATTACCAATGATGCCTTTGTCCTCATGCAGTTTGCGGAGCAGGTTCTGCGACTGGGTGTTATCACGCCTATGATGATGATTGCCTCGGTCATCATGACCCTGGTGACCAGTCCTGGACTGGCTTGGACAGTAGCAGTGGCTATGCCTTTCTTGGTCTGGGTCGTCTATTATGTGGCCATCAAGACCCGTCCTTTGTCTGAAATGCAGCAGCAAAAGTTGGACACGATTAACCAGTACGTCCGTGAAAATCTCATGGGGTTGCGGGTCATCCGGGCTTTTGCGCGCGAAGAATTTCAAGAAGAACGATTTGAGCAGGTCAATGAGGATTACACCGGCATTTCTAAGAAACTCTTCATCTTGACAGGTTTGACGGAGCCACTATTTGTACAAATCATTATTGCCATGATTGTGGCCATTGTCTGGTTTGCCCTTGCTCCGCTCAGAGAAGGTAGCTTGC
This sequence comes from Streptococcus sp. A11, assembly GCF_043674225.1. Lineage (NCBI taxonomy): Bacteria > Bacillati > Bacillota > Bacilli > Lactobacillales > Streptococcaceae > Streptococcus > Streptococcus sp. A11. The sequence goes on along the minus strand of NZ_JBIMJS010000016.1, from coordinate 24,700 downwards.
AAATCGGTGACCTGGTTGCCTTTATTGAGTATGGTTTTCATGCCCTTTTCTCCTTCTTGCTCTTTGCCAATCTCTTTACCATGTATCCCCGGACGGCAGTTTCAGCCAAGCGGATTCAGGAAGTTCTGGACATGCCGATTTCGATTTCTAAAAATGAAGACGGGATTACAGAGACAGAAACCCGCGGTTACCTGGAATTTGACAATGTGACCTTTGCCTATCCAGGTGAGACCGAGTCGCCTGTTCTCCACAATATCTCCTTTAAGGCAGAACCTGGTCAGACCATTGCCTTTATTGGCTCGACGGGTTCTGGTAAGTCTACTCTGGTCCAGCTCATTCCGCGATTTTTCGATGTGACCCTGGGCCGGATCTTGGTAGATGGTGTGGATGTCAGACGCTACAATTTGAAAGCCCTCCGCAGCAAGATTGGCTTTATTCCGCAGAAAGCTCTGCTATTTACCGGAACAATCGCCGAAAACCTCAAGTATGGAAAGCTGGATGCCAGCATGACGGAGCTGGATGCGGCGGCTGATGTGGCTCAGGCCAAGGATTTTATCGAAAGCAAGGAAGACCGGTTTGAGACCCATTTGGCAGAAGGCGGTAGCAATCTGTCTGGCGGGCAAAAACAGCGACTGTCTATCGCGCGTGCCATTGTCAAGGAACCAGAAATCTATATCTTTGATGATTCCTTCTCTGCCTTGGACTATCGGACAGATGCGATTTTACGCAAGCGCCTCAAGGAAGTGACGGAAAATGCGACTGTCCTTATCGTTGCCCAGCGTGTGGGAACCATTATGGATGCGGATCAGATTATTGTCCTCAACGAAGGGGAAATTGTCGGTCGTGGTAAGCACGATGAGTTAATGGAAAGCAATGAATTCTACCGTGAAATTGCCAATTCTCAACTCAATCGTCAGTCCTTGACAGAAGAAGAATAGGAGGGTGATATGAAGAATACAAATGTTTTTAAGCGTGTTTGGACCTATTTGCGGACCTACAAAAGCTCTATCTTTATTGCTATCCTTATGAAGATTCTCAGTGCCATTATGAATACCTTAGAGCCCCTGGTGCTGGGTATGGTTATCACCGAGCTAACAGCAAACTTATTGGATATGGCCAAGGGTGTTGAAGGAGCCGGTATCAACGTGCCTTATGTCGCAACCCTCCTAGCAATTTACGCCTTCCGTGCCCTCATGTACGAAGTTGGAGCTTATTTTTCTAACTATTTCATGACCAAGGGTGTTCAACATGCTGTCCGTGATATGCGCCAGGACTTGAGCCAAAAAATCAATCGAATCCCGGTTTCCTATTTTGACAAGGAGCAGTATGGTGACCTCCTGGGCCGCTTTACCAATGACGTTGAGACGGTTTCCAATGCCCTACAGCAGAGTTTCCTGCAAATTGTCAATGCGGCCTTGATTTTGACCTTTGCGATTGGCATGACCTTCTACCTCAATGTTTCCCTGGCCTTGGTCGTTCTGCTCTTGGTACCCCTGACTTACTTTAGTTCCAGCTATATCATCAAGCGCTCCCAGCCTTATTTCAAGGAACAGGCTGCTATCCTGGGTCGCCTCAATGGCTTTATTCAGGAAAATCTGACCGGTTTCCATGTTTTGAAACTCTACGGACGGGAAGAGCAGTCTAAACTTGAATTTCGCCAAATTACAACGGACCTGCAGGAGGTTGGTTTCAAGGCTAGCTTTACCTCTGGCATGATGATGCCGGTGGTTCAGGGCTTGTCAAACCTGACCTATGTTATCATTGCCCTCTTGGCTGGTCTCCAGGTTTTGGCGGGGCGTCTGACAGTTGGTAATTTGCAGGCCTTCGTCCAATATGTCTTCCAAATTTCTCAGCCGGTGCAAACCCTGACCCAGCTAGCTCCCCAGTTGCAGTCTGCTAAATCTTCCCTGGAGCGCATTTTTTCAGTCCTAGATGAGGTGGATGAGGTCAACGCCAATGAGCAAGCCTTGACAGACAATCTGACCGGCCAAGTCAGCTTTGAAAATGTTGAATTCGGCTATTCTGAGGACAAGCCTCTCATTCGCAATTTCAATCTGGAAGTCAAGCCAGGTGAAATGGTGGCCATCGTTGGACCAACGGGTGCCGGAAAAACTACACTCATTAACCTGCTGATGCGATTTTACGATGTAACATCTGGAGCCATTAAGGTTGACGGTCACGATATTCGTCAATTATCACGCCAGTCCTACCGTAGTCAATTTGGTATGGTTCTGCAGGATGCCTGGCTTTATGAAGGAACTATCAAGGAAAACCTTCGTTTTGGTCGCCTAGATGCCACTGATGAGGAAATTGTTGAGGCAGCCAAGATTGCCAATGTGGACCACTTTATCCGTACCCTACCTGGCGGTTACAATATGGAGATGAACCAGGAATCCAGCAATATTTCGCAGGGGCAAAAACAGCTTTTGACCATTGCGCGTGCCTTGCTAGCTGATCCCTCCATTCTCATTCTTGATGAGGCGACCTCATCCGTTGATACCCGCTTGGAATTGCTGATTCAGAAGGCTATGAAACGGCTCATGCAGGGCAGAACCAGCTTTGTCATTGCCCATCGTCTGTCAACCATTCAAGAGGCGGATAAGATTCTGGTCCTCAAAGACGGCCAAATCATTGAACAGGGCAATCATGAAAGCCTGCTAGCCCAGGAAGGATTCTACTATAATCTCTATCAAAGCCAGTTTAGCAGCAGTCAGTAAGGTTTTTACAGTGATATTTTCCGAAATTGGCTAGATTTGTTATGCTAATACTAGAAATAACAGGGAGTATGAGTACATGAATAAATCTCAACTGGTTTTAACAATCCTATTGCTCATCGTCCTGGCTGTCTATCTAGGCTTTCGAAAGACAAGCATCGACCTTCCGGAGGCGGACAGAATTGTTATCTAAAACGCAGACTTTCAGCAAATTGCTGTTCTAGAAGGAAAGGACGCTGCGCGCCTTCATTCAGATGTGACATATATTCGCCCCTATTTCTTTGATAATCCTAGCAAGCAGGACACCCCCGCAGGTAGATAAGTTCTACTTTTTAGAATTTTTGCCCAGCAGAAAAAACGCCTACCTCAAAAATCCAAAGGAGCAACCTATCTGGAATTTCCCTGTGAAAAAACTGTCAAAACCAAGAAAGATATCGAGGAGATTCTCCCAAGATAAGTCGGCGCAAGCCGGCTTTTTCAATCCCTTGAGAAATCTCTGCTCCCATGTTAAAATAGATGAATAGAAAAACAAACGGAGAACACATGAATTATTTTAACGTAGGAAAAATAGTCAATACCCAAGGCTTGCAAGGAGAAATGCGTGTCCTGTCTGTGACGGACTTCGCTGAGGAACGTTTTAAAAAAGGCGCAGTCTTGGCGCTTTTTGATGACAAGGATCAGTTTGTCATGGAAGTGGAAATTGCCTCCCACCGCAAGGCCAAGAACTTCGATATTATCAAGTTCAAAGGGCTCTATCATATCAACGACATTGAGAAATACAAGGGCTTTAGCCTCAAGATTGCGGAGGAAAATCTGACAGATTTGGACGAAGGCGAGTTTTACTACCATGAAATCATCGGGCTGGATGTCTATGAAAATGACCAGTTCATCGGACAAATCAAGGAAATCCTTCAGCCGGGTGCCAATGATGTTTGGGTGGTCAAACGAAAAGGCAAGAAAGATTTGCTTTTGCCGTATATTCCGCCGGTTGTTCTCAATATTGACATTGAAAACAATCGCGTCGATGTAGAATTGCTCGAGGGGCTGGACGATGAAGATTGATATTTTGACTCTCTTTCCAGAAATGTTTGCGCCACTGGAACATTCTATTGTCGGCAAGGCGCGGGACAAGGGATTGCTGGAAATCAATTATCATAATTTCCGTGAGAAAGCCGAGAAATCGCGCCACGTGGATGATGAGCCCTACGGTGGAGGTCAAGGTATGCTCTTGCGGGCTCAACCGATTTTTGACACTATGGATGCCATTTCCCAAACCAATCCGCGCGTGATTTTGCTGGACCCAGCCGGTCGGACTTTTAATCAAGCCTACGCTGAGGAATTGGCTCAGGAGGAGCAGTTGATTTTCATCTGTGGTCACTATGAGGGCTACGATGAGCGAATTAAGGCCTTGGTGACAGACGAGATTTCTCTTGGTGATTATGTATTGACTGGTGGGGAGTTGGCTGCCATGACCATGATTGATGCGACGGTGCGCTTGATTCCAGAGGTGATTGGCAAAGAAGCTAGCCACACTGATGACAGTTTTTCGTCTGGTTTGTTGGAATATCCCCAGTACACGCGCCCTTATGAATACCGTGGCATGGTCGTCCCAGATGTGCTTATGAGTGGGCACCATGAAAATATCCGGAAATGGCGCTTGGAGCAAAGCCTACGCAAGACTTATGAGCGTCGTCCTGACTTGTTAGAGAAATATGACATGACGGCAGAAGAGGAAGAAATTTTCCAGAAAATCAAAGCAGAAGTATCACCAGAAGACTAGGGACAATCCTTGTTCCTTTTCTTTTTTATTAGATTGACAAAATTTTCTGAATTTTTCTTGAAATTCATCATCAAAAGTAGTAGAATAGTAAAAAATAAGGAGCTGTATCCAGTAATTTTGCTGGAATTTTGACAGTGTCTCAAGAAAATGAAGGCTGAGTGGTAGAAAACCAACCTTCGTTAGAGGCGCTGAGCTGTAAATCGAGCTTCTAACAAGGAGTGAACACTATGACTGTAAATCTTGATTGGGAAAATCTAGGCTTTTCCTATATGAAATTACCCTACCGTTTTATTGCGCATTTTAAAGATGGCCAATGGAGCGAGGGAGAGTTGACAGATGATGCAAATTTGCACATTTCAGAAAGTTCTCCAGCCCTCCATTACGGCCAACAAGCTTTTGAAGGGCTAAAAGCTTATCGCACCAAGGAGGGAAAACTCCAGCTCTTTCGTCCAGACCAAAACGCTGAGCGCCTGCAACGAACAGCAGACCGCTTGCTCATGGAGCCTGTTCCGACGGAGCTCTTCATCAAGGCTTGCAAAGAAGTGGTCAAAGCCAACGCAGACTACGTTCCTCCCTATGGAACTGGTGGCACCCTCTATCTTCGCCCGCTCCTCATTGGTGTCGGTGACATCATTGGCGTAAAACCTGCTGAGGAGTACATTTTCACCGTTTTTGCCATGCCAGTTGGTAACTATTTCAAAGGCGGTTTGGCTCCGACCAATTTCCTCATCCAAGATAAGTATGACCGTGCAGCACCTAACGGAACTGGAGCAGCCAAGGTCGGTGGTAACTACGCAGCATCGCTCTTGCCGGGCCAATATGCTAAAAAGCAGGGCTTCTCAGATGTGATTTATCTGGACCCAGCTACCCACACCAAGATTGAAGAAGTCGGCTCAGCAAACTTTTTTGGGATTACAGCTGACAACGAGTTTGTTACGCCAATTTCACCGTCAATTTTGCCCTCTATTACCAAGTATTCTCTTTTGTACTTGGCAGAGCATCGTCTGGGTATGAAGGCTGTGGAGCGTGAAGTCCTTGTCGAAGAATTAGACCAGTTTGTCGAAGCAGGAGCCTGCGGAACAGCAGCCGTTATCTCTCCAATCGGCGGAGTGCAGCATGGCGATAAATTCCATGTCTTCTACAGTGAGACTGAGGTAGGACCTGTTACTCGTAAGCTCTATGAAGAATTAACAGGAATCCAATTCGGTAACGTTGAAGCACCTGCAGGCTGGATTGTTGAAGTGGAATAAAAATAATACTCTATTTTTGCATGTTCATGTGCAGAGGTAGGGTATTTTGTTTTTTAGGCACCAAAATGCTTTTTTTTCTTTTTAAGTGTTTATGCTTCCCAATTTGTAAAATTAAGCAAGACAGAAAAAGCCATCTATATTAGGCTCAGATAAACTACCACATTTGTCTGAAAGGAACTAACATAAATGACCTATACCCATGAACCACAAATGAACTCGTAATGATAGAGGCTTACTACAAAGAAGGTATAAAAGTTACAGATATCATGATAGTCCTTAGAAGATCAAAGCAGACCGTCTATCATGTTATCAACTTTCTCAAAGATGGGCATTCTGCCTATGACTATTATGAACACTACAAAGCCAATAAGAAACGCTGTGGTCGGAGGAAAACAAGTCTTTCGCAAGCAGAAAAAGACTTTATTCAAACTCATTTAGATCAAAGCTGGAGCCTTGATGTCATTAAAGAAACTTATCCAAATAGGATTTCTTGTTCTATTAGAACTCTCTATCGACTGGCTGACCGTGGTGTTTTCAAGAAGGAAGACCTCCCTTGGAAAGGAAAACGAAAAGCAAATGGTCATAGCGAAAAAAGAGGGAAACAAGCCTTTCGCAGAGATTTACGTGAAAGAGTTGAACTCTATCCTGATTTTCATACAGAGCTCGGACACCTAGAAGGAGACACCATTGTTGGCGAGAAACACAAAAGTGGGGTCATTACCTTAGTAGAACGACTTTCAAAAGCCATCATTACACTGAAAACTAAGGGACGAAAAGCAAGTGATATTGAGGAAGCCATCAATCAATGGCTTTCTCAAGTTCCTAGTCATCTCTTTAAGTCGATTACTTTTGTTTGATTGCGGGAAAGAATTTTCCAATTGGAAGTCTATTTCGAATGCACATGACATTGACATTTTCTTTGCCGATCCAGGTTGTCCCGGTCAACGAGGTATCAATGAGCATTCAAATGGCTTATTACGGCAGAATGGACTTCCGAAACAGATGGACTTTACTGGCATTTCTCAGCAATTTTTATCAGCTATAGCTGATAAAAGGAATAGAATTCCTAGAAAGTCTTTGAATTATCAAACACCCTACCAAGTTTTTCTGAGTTTATTGAAAAAGTCTAGCTTAATTTGACAAATTGGGAAATATAAAAACGAAAAAGAGGAAAATAGTATGACATACCAAAAGCAAACAACTTTGAAAGAAATCATGAAGAAGTTACCAGCAGATTACCAGTTTACAGATACCTATCAGCCAGCGGAAGAATGGTGGGACTATAAGGGGCATCGCCTGCATTTGGACACGTTTAGAAATCCAGAAGCCCCTGCTAAGATTATTGCCTTTCACGGCGTAGGTACCAATGGGAGACAGATTTCAATGATTTTGGGTGGCCCACAAGCTAAGAATGGTTACTCTTTTTATAGATGAAATATCTCAGGGCCATGCTTTTCTTGACTTTCTATCCTATTTTGAATACAATGTATTATAAAGGAGGTCGGGTGATGACTACTATGACGTTACGGATTAACGATGAGGATTCTAAACTGATTAAGAACTATATCCAGTTGCATGGGCTAACGATTTCAGAGTTTGCACGTCAGGCTATGTTGGAGAGGATAGAGGATGAATATGATTTGGCTGTTCTTCGTCAGGCTATGGCAGAGGATGACGGAGTTCGCATTTCGCATGAGGAGTTAATGGCGGAGTTTGGGCTATGACCTATAAGTTAACCTATACTTCAAAGGCCGTAAAACAACTGAAGAAATTAGATGCTTTTACTCGAAAATCAATCTTGACTTGGATTGATAATAACATTGCACATACCGACAACCCACGCTTGCATGGCAAGGGATTGACAGCTAATCGGTCAGGAGAATGGCGTTATCGTGTAGGAAATTATCGGATTTTGGCAAATATTTACGATGATGAAATTGTCATTGAAGTGTTCGCCATCGGTCACCGCAGAGATAGTTATTAGCATCCGAGTCAAAGGATGTTTTTCTTGACTTCAAACCTATCAACCCAAAACAAATTTAGGAGCAAGCATGACAGTATTTAGAGATGATTTACAAGATTTAGAACCCTATAAATTACCGGGACAGGCAGTTCACAATCTGGGCGACAATGAAAACCGCCTGATTGATTGGACTTTTTTGTTGGAGGAAAGTTTGGAGCAATTGAAAGCGGGCGAATTGACTTTTTACGGTGACAATCGCTACGCAGAATTGATTGAAATCTATGCCAATTATCTCGGTGTCCAGCCCCAACAAGTGACAGCAGGAGTCGGGTCGGATTTTCTGGTACACATGATTGTTATCGGCGCCCTCAAGCACGATGAGGTCTTTTTGACCATCAATCCAGACTTTTTCATGTACGAGGTCTACAATCAGATACATGGCAGTCGGTTTGTCTCTTACGACCTGCCACAAGACAAGCAAACCTTTGTCCTCAAGGCGGATGATTTGCTGGCCTATGCCAAATCAGTCAAGGCCAAGATGATCATGTTTTCCAATCCTAACAATCCCTCTTCAGTCGCATTTGACTCAGTCCAAGTCGAGAAAATTATCGCCCAATTCGATGGTCTGGTCGTTATTGATGAGGCCTATATCGAGTTTGCGGACAGCAGTAGTTTTGTAGAGAAAATCAACCAGTATGACAATCTGATTGTCCTGCGCACCCTGTCCAAGGCCTTCGGACTAGCTGGCATCCGGCTCGGATTTGCGGTAGCTCAGGAGCAACTGATTGTTGAGCTGGACAAGATTATTCCGCCCTATAGTTTGTCCAATGTCACGGCGAAAATCGGCACACTAGCCTTAGCTCATAGGGATTTGGTTATTGAAAAAATAGCAGAGCTGAAATCTATACGCACTGCGTTTATCGAATTCTTGCAGGCTATTCCTGATTGCCGTGTTTTACCTAGCCAAGCGAATTTTGTGACCTTTTCTGCGCCTTGGAGCAAGGAATTGTACGAATTCGCCCTTACCAAAGACTGGAATTTCAAATATTATTCCCAAGGCGTCCTTGCCAATCACATTCGTATGGCTATTGGACGACCAGAAGAAATGGATACAATGAAGAAAATGATAAAAGAAGTGGCAGGAATTTAAATTTCCTGCTGTTTTTAGATATTTTTTGAAAGAATTTGATAGAAAATGATTGACAATGAGATATTTTTGTATATAATAGAATTTGTAAACGATTTCAGGAGGTGGTGACATGCTCAAATCGGAACGCAAACAAGTGATTCTTGAGAAGATAAAGGAAGAACAGTTTGTCCGTCTGGAAGAATTGGTCGACATCTTGAATACTTCAGAATCAACGGTGCGTAGGGATTTGGATGATTTAGAGGCAGCAGGAAAACTTCGTCGTGTCCACGGTGGTGCAGAGGCACCAGCCAATCTGCAACTGGAAGAAAGCATACGTGAAAAATCTGTCAAAAACGTTCAAGAAAAACGACAGGTTGCTGAAAAAGCAGCAGAGCAGATTGTTTCAGGGGATGTGATTTTCCTGGATGCAGGCACCACGACAGGGCTTTTGATTGATTTGCTGGACCAAGAAAACCTGACAGTCGTGACAAACTCCATTCATCACGCCGTTCGACTGGTTGAAAAGCAGATTAAAACCATTATCATTGGTGGAAATGTCAAAAGTTCGACCGATGCATCAATTGGTGCGGTGGCTTTAGAACAACTGCGACAACTTAATTTTGACAAGGCCTTTTTGGGAATGAACGGGATTGACAAGGATTTCTTGACAACGCCTGACATCGAAGAGGCGACCATAAAACGGACAGTCTTGGACAATGCCAAGGAAAGTTTTGTCCTGGCTGATGCCTCCAAAATTGGTCAATTTTCCTTTGTCAAGGTTGCTGCAGTCGAAAAAGCCTCCATTATCTGTCAATCCAGCGACAGCCATGTGTTTGATATTATCAAAGAAAAAACGAGGGTAATAGAAGTATGATATATACGGTTACGCTCAACCCAGCCATTGACTATATCGTTCGTCTTGACCATGTCGAGACAGGTAGTGTCAATCGTATGGAGAGCGATGATAAGTATGCTGGTGGTAAGGGAATTAACGTCAGTCGCATCTTGAAGCGATTGGGACATTCCAACACCGCTACTGGTTTTCTCGGTGGTTTTACTGGCCAATTCATCAAGGATGGCTTGATAGCCGAGGGTATTGATACGGATTTTGTTCAAGTTGACCAAGATACCCGCATAAATGTGAAAATCAAGGCCGACCAAGAAACGGAAATCAACGGTTTGGGTCCAATTGTGACAGATATTCAATTGGCAGAACTAGAAATGGTTTTGGCTGGCTTAACAAAAGATGATACCGTTGTCTTTGCTGGTTCAGCTCCGGCTAGTCTTGGAAATGAAATCTACAATAGACTGATTCCTGTGGCGAAAAAAGCGGGTGCTCAGGTAGTTTGTGACTTTGAAGGGCAAACGCTTCTGGATTCACTTGCTCACCACCCACTCTTGGTCAAGCCGAACAATCATGAATTGGAAGCTATTTTCAATGTTGAATTGAATAGCATGGCAGATATCGAGACCTACGCTAAGAAAATCTTAGATATGGGAGCTCAGAATGTTATCATTTCTATGGCAGGGGATGGGGCTTTGTTGGTTACTCCGACAGCAACCTACTTTGCCAAACCAATCAAGGGTACGGTGAAAAACTCTGTCGGAGCTGGAGATTCTATGGTGGCAGGATTTACTGGTGAATACGTTTGCTCACAAGACCCAATCGAAGCCCTCAAATGGGGAGTTGCTTGCGGTACGGCAACAGCCTTTTCAGATGATTTGGCAAGTATCGAATTTATTAAGGAAATTTATGAAAAAGTTGAGGTAGAAACTCTATGAAAATTCAAGACGTTTTGAAAAAAGATGTCATGTTGCTTGATTTGCAAGCAACAAGCAAGGAAGCAGTTATCGATGAAATGATTGCTAGTTTGGTTGATAAAGGCTATGTAACGGATTTTGACGTATTCAAAACAGGTATCATGAACCGTGAAGCACAAACAACTACTGGTCTTGGCGATGGTATTGCAATGCCACATGCTAAGAATGCGGCTGTAAAAGAGGCAACTGTTCTCTTTGCAAAATCAAACAAGGGTGTTGACTACGCAAGTCTTGATGGTCAACCAACTGATTTGTTCTTCATGATTGCAGCTCCAGAAGGTGCCAACGACACGCACTTGGCAGCCCTTGCGGAATTGTCTAAATACTTGATGAAAGCTGGATTTGCTGATAGAATTCGTGCGGCAACAAATCCTGAAGAAGTGATTGCAGTCTTTGATACAGCTGAAGCAGCAGACAAGGCAGCAGAAGAAGTGGTTGCAGCTCCAAGTGGCGACCGTCCATTTATCGTTGCTGTTACAGCATGTACAACAGGTATTGCTCACACTTACATGGCAGAAGAAGCTCTTAAGAAGCAGGCTGCTGAGATGGGTGTTGACATCAAGGTTGAAACAAACGGTGCATCAGGTGTTGGTAACAAATTGACTGCTGAAGACATTAAGAATGCGGCAGGTGTTATCATCGCAGCAGATAAGGCTGTTGACATGCCTCGTTTCAATGGCAAACCATTGGTATCTCGTCCAGTCGCAGCTGGTATCAAACAAGCAGAAGAATTGATTAACATCATCTTGGACGGTAAAGCGTCAACTTATACAGCGACAGAAGGAGCAGCTACTGTGGAATCTTCAGAAAAACTCAGCGTTGGTAAAGCATTCTATAAACACTTGATGAGCGGTGTTTCTCAAATGTTGCCATTCGTTATTGGTGGCGGTATCTTGATTGCCCTTGCTTTCTTGTTTGATAACTTGCTCGGTGTACCAAGCGACAGTCTTGGTAGCCTGGGGTCATACAACGAAATCGCAGCGATGTTCATGAAGATTGGTGGAGCAGCCTTTGGCTTCATGTTGCCACTTCTTGCAGGTTACATTGCTTACTCAATCGCTGAAAAACCAGGTTTGGTTGCAGGTTTCGTAGCTGGTGCAATCGCTAGTAGCGGTCTTGCTTTTGGTAAAATCCCTTACGCAGCTGGTGGTGAAGAAACGCTTGCTCTTGCAGGTGTATCATCTGGTTTCTTGGGTGCCCTTGTTGGAGGTTTCCTTGCTGGTGGTGTAGTGCTCGTTCTTCGTAACGCTTTGCGTAACATGCCAAAATCACTCCAAGGTTTGAATGCAATCTTGCTCTTGCCACTTTTGGGTACAGCTATCACTGGTTTCTTAATGTTCTTTGTCAACATCCCAATGGCAGCTATCAACACTGGTATGAACAACTTCCTTGCAGGTCTTGAAGGTAGCTCTGCTATTCTCCTTGGGCTTGTCCTCGGTGGTATGATGGCAGTCGATATGGGTGGTCCAGTTAACAAGGCAGCTTATGTCTTCGGTACGGGTACCCTTGCAGCAACTGTTGCAGACGGTGGTTCTGTTGCCATGGCAGCGGTTATGGCTGGTGGTATGGTTCCACCATTGGCAGTCTTTGTCGCAACTCTCTTGTTCAAGAACAAGTTCACGCAAGAAGAGCGTAACTCAGGTTTGACAAACATTGTTATGGGTCTGTCATTCATCACTGAAGGTGCGATTCCGTTCGGTGCTGCTGACCCAGCTCGTGCAATCCCAAGCTTTATCGCTGGTTCTGCCCTCGCAGGTGCCTTGGTAGGTTTGTCAGGCATTCAATTGATGGCGCCACACGGTGGTATCTTCGTTATCGCTTTGACCTCTAACCCATTACTTTACATCCTTTACGTATTGATTGGTGCGGTTGTGTCTGGTGTCCTTTACGGAGCTCTTCGTAAAGCTAAATAAGTTTGAAAACCTTGTCAAGTGACAAGGTTTTTTAGCTATTTCACAAGGTTTATGGTATAATGTGAGTATTATTGTTTAAGAGGAGTCTTAAAAATGAAAATCATTCGCGATAAAGAATTTGTCAACCAGTATCACTTTGATGCTCGCAACAAAGAATGGGAAAAAGAGCATGGTGAGCCAAAAACTGGCTTGAAAGTTGATTTTCAATTGGTCAATAGGGACGAAGAAGCACAGCGGACAACCATGGTTGTTATCTTGCGCTTTATGATTGTCTTGAATCATCATGTGATTTCTGGTGCCTTTAGCCAAGGTGTCCATGTGGACGGTCGCATTATCAATGAACCAACCGAATTTACTGAAGAAGAGAAAAAAGAGTTGGTATCTCCTCTCTTAGACATGCTGAAACGCATGACCTACGATGTTACTGAAATAGCCTACGATGCCCCAGGTATCAATTTGGAGTTCTAAATGAAATTAGCAGTTATTACGGATTCGTCGGCCGTCTTGCAGCCGACGACGCTTGCAAACAAAGATGTATTTGTTTTGCCTATTCCGGTCACCATTGATGAGGAATCCTTTGTCGAAGGACAAAATCTGACTGCCGAAGAATTTTATCAAAAGATGGCAGCCTCCGAGGATTTGCCAAAAACCAGCCAACCCAGTCTCTTGGAGTTGGAAGAAATTTTGACAGCCCTGCAAGCCAACGGCTACACGCATGCAGTCGGTCTCTTTCTCTCATCAGGGATTTCTGGATTTTACCAAAATATCCAATATCTGGCAGATGAATTTGAGGGGCTGACAATCGCCTTTCCAGATAGCAAAATCACGTCAGCTCCACTGGGTATGATGGTGGAAAATGTATTGAAATGGGCAGCAGCTGGTCAGTCTTTTGAGGAAATCTGTGCCAAACTGGATCAACAAATTGCCCAAACGTCCGCCTTTATCATGGTGGACGACCTGGATCATTTGGTCAAGGGTGGTCGCTTGTCCAATGCAGCAGCCATTCTCGGCAACCTTCTTAGTATCAAGCCGATTTTGTATTTTACGGATGAAGGGAAAATCGAAGTATACGAGAAAGTTCGGACGGAGAAAAAGGCTGTCAAACGTCTCTTGGAAATTCTTCAAGAAAAAACATCCGACGGCAATTACCAGCTGGCTATTATTCATGCCAACTGCCCAGAAAAGGCAGATAGTTTCAAAGAACAGTTGGAGCAGGCTGGTGTGACTAGTCAGTTGCCAATCGTGTCATTTGGTTCCGTTATCGGGACGCATTTGGGTGAAGGGGCCATTGCTTTCGGGATTTCGCCCATTATCGAATAGGAGTTTACATGACAATTAAGGTAATTATTGCAGGTTTTAAGGGAAAAATGGGCTCAACAGCGGTTGAGATGGTCAAGGGAGATGCAGACCTTAGTCTAGCTGCCTTGGTAGACCCATTTGCCACTGAGACAGAAGTAGATGGCGTGCCAGTTTTTAAGACAAAAGAAGAAGTTGCAGAGCTAGATGCTGATGTCTGGGTGGATTTCACCACGCCAAAATTTGCCTATGAAAACACACGCTTTGCTTTGGAGAATGGCTTTGCGCCAGTAGTTGGAACGACTGGATTTACACCGAAAGAAATCGACGAACTGACTGCACTTTCGGCTGAAAAAGGCTTGGGTGGCTTGATTGCGCCAAACTTTGCTATCGGGGCTATCTTACTCATGCAATTCGCAACACAGGCTGCTAAGTATTTCCCTAATCTGGAAATCATCGAATTGCATCATGACAAGAAAAAGGATGCTCCAAGTGGAACAGCTATTAAGACTGCCGAGTTGATTTCGCAAGTCCGTCAGGCGCAGCCACAGGGTGCAGCCGATGAAGAAGAGTTGATTACCGGAGCTCGTGGTGCAGAATTTGATGGATTCCGTATTCATTCTGTTCGCTTACCAGGTCTGGTGGCCCACCAAGAAGTGATTTTCGGTGCCCAGGGAGAAGGATTGACTATTCGTCATGATTCTTATGACCGTGTCTCCTTCATGAGCGGTGTCAATCTCGGTATCAAAGAGGTTGTCAAACGCCAGCAACTTGTATATGGTTTGGAACATTTACTATGAAATTAACACATCTGCCTTCTGAATTTCAGGAGGCTTTGCCGATTTTAGAGAAAATTAAGGCCGCAGGTTTTGAGGCCTATTTTGTGGGTGGATCGGTCCGCGATGCCATTTTGAGAAGAACCATTCACGATGTGGACATTGCAACATCCAGCTATCCGCAGGAGACCAAAGCAATCTTCCCACGGACCATTGATGTGGGGATTGAACATGGAACGGTCTTGGTTCTGGAAGGGCATAAGGAGTACGAAATTACGACCTTTCGGACGGAGGAGGATTACGTGGACTTCCGCCGGCCTAGCCAGGTTTCTTTTGTCCGTTCACTAGAAGAAGACCTCAGACGCCGTGATTTTACAGTCAATGCCTTTGCCTTGGATGAACATGCTCAGGTCATCGACTTGTTTTCTGGACTAGAAGATTTGGAGCAGAAGCGTTTGCGAGCAGTAGGAATCCCTGCAGAGCGATTCAATGAAGATGCCCTGCGAATCATGCGTGGCTTTCGATTTGCGGCTAGTCTGAACTTCGAGATTGAACAAGAAACATTTGAGGCCATGCAGGAAACAGCACCGCTTTTGGAAAAAATCTCTGTGGAACGCATTTTTATCGAATTTGATAAATTGCTGACGGCACCCCATTGGCGCAAGGGGCTGCAGGCTATGATTGATTCTAAAGCCTTTGATTTTTTACCAGATTTGGCTGGAAAAGGGCAGGAATTGGAGAAAATGCTATCTAGCTTGCAGGCAGATTTCATCTTTGAAACTTCTGAACAGGCCTGGGCCATGCTCTTTGTCTGTCTGAAAGTGGACAACATCAAGTCCTTCCTCAAAAAATGGAAAACCAGCAATGACTTTCAACGGACGGTCGTGCAATTGGTGGAAATTTATCAGCACCGCCAGACAGGACCAGTGACCAAGCAGATGGCTTACGAATACGGTAGGACAATGATTGAACTGGTCGAAAACCTGCGTCAGGCTCTGGGGCTCTCGGTTGATTTTGAAGAGATTGCTCAACTCGATAAGGACTTGATTATCCATGAACGACATGAGATTGTTGTGAATGGTGGCATGATTATGAAGAATCTAGCTGTCAAGCCTGGTCCTCTCTTGGGTCAGGTCCTAAATGCAGTGGAGTATGAGATTGTCGAGGGGAATTTGGCCAACAGAGAAGAGGACATCATGGCTTTTGTAAAGGAGTTTTTAAGTAATGAGTGATTTTATCGTTGAAAATTTGACCAAGTCTGTCGGCGACAAGACCGTCTTTTCAAAGATTTCCTTTATCATCCACCCAGGCGACCGCATTGGGATTATAGGGGTCAATGGCACTGGTAAAACAACGCTTTTGGATGTGATTTCAGGCAAGCTTGGTTTCGATGGAGATATTTCACCCTTTACCAGTAAGAATGATTTTCAGATGGCCTATCTGACCCAGGAGCCTGATTTTGATGAGAGCAAGACCGTTCTGGACACGGTATTGTCATCCGATTTGCGAGAAATCCAGCTTATTCGCCAATACGAGCAGCTCATGGCAAATTATGACGATAAGAGTCAGGCTCAACTTGAAAAAGTCATGGCAGAGATGGATGCCCTCAATGCTTGGGAAATTGAAAGCCAAGTCAAGACGGTTCTGTCAAAATTAGGATTACAGGATGTGACCAGCAAGGTGGCGGATTTATCTGGCGGCCTGCGTCGCCGTGTACAGCTGGCTCAGGTTCTTCTGGGCAATGACGACCTCCTACTTTTGGATGAGCCGACCAACCACCTGGATATTGAGACCATTGAGTGGTTGACGACCTTTTTGAAAAACACCAAAAAGTCTGTCCTCTTTATCACCCATGACCGCTATTTCTTGGACAATATTGCAACACGCATCTTTGAATTGGACAAGGCCGGTTTGACCGAGTATCAGGGGAATTACCAGGACTATGTTCGATTAAAAGCGGAGCAGGACGAGCGGGATGCAGCTCTCCGTCACAAGAAAGAACAGCTCTATAAGCAGGAGTTGACCTGGATGCGGAGACAGCCCCAGGCTCGTGCCACCAAGCAACAAGCCCGTATCAATCGTTTCCATGACCTCAAGAACCAGGTTCATCAAGCTATTGATGACTCAAGTCTTGAAATCAATTTTGAAACCAGCCGAATCGGTAAAAAGGTTATTCAGTTTGAGCAGGTCAGCTTTTCTTATCCTGGAAAGCCGATTTTACAGGATTTTAGCCTGCTAATCCAAAACAAGGACCGTATCGGCATCGTCGGTGATAATGGTAAGGGCAAATCCACCCTACTCAATCTGATTGCAGGCGACTTGCAGGCTGATGCAGGAAAGGTAGACATCGGAGAAACGGTTCGTATCGGTTATTTTTCTCAAGATATTCGTGGATTAGACGAGAGCAAGCGGGTCATCAATTTCTTGCAGGAAGTGGCAGAAGAAGCCAAGACCACATCGGGCATGGTGTCTATTGCTGAACTTTTGGAGCAGTTCCTCTTTCCGCGTAATACCCATGGTACACTGATTGAAAAATTGTCGGGTGGGGAGAAAAAGCGGCTCTATCTGCTGAAAATCCTTCTGGAACGGCCTAATGTCTTGCTTCTGGACGAGCCGACAAACGACTTAGACATAGCGACTTTGACAGTCTTGGAGCATTTCTTGCAAGGTTTTGCTGGTCCTGTCATCACCGTCAGCCACGATCGTTATTTCTTGGACAAGGTTGCTAATAAAATCCTTGCTTTTGAAGACGGTGGTATCCAGACCTTCTTTGGAAACTACACGGACTATCTGGATGAAAAGGCCTTTTTGGCTTCCAGCTCTGCTATTTCTTTGGAAAAACCAAAGGAGAAAATCGAGAAGGTCAGAGAGAACAAGAAGCGGATGTCCTATTTTGAGAAGCAGGAGTGGGCAACCATTGAGGATGAGATTGCTGGTTTGGAGGAGCGGATCGAAGCCATTGAGGCGGAAATGTTGACCTGTGGCAGTGATTTTACCAAATTGTCGGACCTGCAGAAGGAGCTGGACCAGAAAAATGAGCAGCTCTTGGAGAAGTACGAGCGCTTTGAGTATTTGAGTGAGATGGAGGGCTAGGATGAAAACTCTTATCATAGGCTACATGGCCCTTTACCTACTGGTCACATTGGTTTCAGCCCTTTATAGCTTTCTGAAAACCAAAAAGATGAACCTGCTGCGGCTGAGTTTGACATTTTTGGCAATGCTTGTGCTGGCAGTAACCCTTTATTATTACAGTCAAAGCTACCATGCCTTCCAGATGATTGGTTTTGCCCTTGGTTTTACCTTTATTTCTACGCTTTTTCTCTTCAATGGGACCAAGGAAGGAACTAATTTTATAGCTGCTATGTTGCTGAGTGTTGGGCGCTTTGTTCTCCATATTCAATTTCTAGTTCTGCTTTATCTTTTTAGATAAATTGTCCGTACAAGTTGTTTGAAAGGGCTTTACGAAAAGGTTTGCATTGTGGTATAATAGAGAAAATGAAGTGAGGTAATGATTATGTCAAAGAAAATTATCGGTATTGACCTTGGCGGTACATCTGTCAAATTGGCTATTTTAACGACTGCTGGCGAAATCCAGGAAAAATGGTCCATCAAGACCAACATTTTGGATGAGGGCAGCCATATCGTTCCGGATATTATCGAGAGTATCAAAGATCATTTTGAGAGCCACAATCTGACCAAGGATGATTTCTTGGGAATTGGTATGGGTTCTCCTGGCGTGGTCGATAGCAAAGCTGGTACTGTGATTGGTGCCTATAACCTCAACTGGAAGACCTTGCAGCTGGTCCGTGAACAGTTTGAGACCGCACTTGGTTTGCCTTTCTTTATTGACAATGATGCCAACGTAGCAGCTCTGGGTGAGCAGTGGGTCGGTGCCGGCGAGAATAATCCTGACGTGGTCTTCATGACGCTAGGAACTGGTGTCGGTGGTGGTGTTGTTGCTGCTGGAAATCTGATTCGCGGATCACGCGGTGCAGGTGGCGAACTTGGCCATTTGACGGTTGATTTTGAAGACCCTATCATGTGTACATGTGGTAAGCCAGGTTGCCTGGAGACGGTTGCCTCAGCGACAGGTATTGTCAATTTGACTCGCCGTTATGCAGCCCAGTATGCTGGCGATTCTGAGTTGAAGAAACTCATTGATGATGGTCAAGATGTGACAGCTAAGGATGTCTTTGACTTAGCAAAAACAGGTGATGACCTAGCTCAGATTGTCTACCGCAACTTTGCTCGCTATCTAGGAACAGCTTGCTCCAACATTGCAGCGACGCTAAACCCAGCCTACATTGTCATCGGTGGTGGTGTATCAGCTGCAGGCGATTTCCTCTTGGACGGTGTTCGCAAGGTCTTTGAAGAGACAGTCTTCCCACCGATTAAGGAATCAACTAAGTTGGCTCTTGCAACACTTGGCAATGATGCCGGGGTTATCGGTGCAGCGTCACTCGTTTTGAAATAAATTTGGAAAGCAGGGGTATCTCTGCTTTTTTTTTTTTTTTTTTATATTACTCCTTTCAAAAATTCAATACAGCTAAATGATTGAAGAAGGTGAAGGATCGATTGTATATACATTCTTTATTTGCAAATATTGATGTATAATGGTATAACGATATGTAAGCGCTATCATGATTCAATTATTATTAGGAGGTTAAATCATGGAAAAGAATCATAAGTATGGTTTTCGTAAACACAAGGCTGTAAAAGGACTTGGCGTAGCTCTATTGGGTACAGTTGGTGTACTCGCCGGCTCATCTTTAGTCTCTGCAAATGAAGTAGGTATTTCTGAAGCAGTTCAAACCAATCGAACGATAGATGCTACGATTAGCAGAGTCGATTACAATGAATTAACGGAAGAACAGAAGGCACACATTAAATCTGGAATGATTGATGAACAATTATCATGGATCAATCCAGAGACTGGGAATTTTGAATGGATTACTGGTTTTGTTGCTGTATATAAATCAACTGGAGATTGCCAAGTAATTCCTATTGATCCTAAACCAATTGAACCGAACGTTACGACTCCACCTACCCCTGGTTCTAACATTCCTGTTTTACCACTTACACCAAATAATCAACCTGTCTCGAAGGTTACTGGAATACCTAGGAAATCTAATCTACCAAAAACAGGCTTAGTCGGATCCAAAACCATTGCAGTAGCAGGATTAGGTTTGCTAACCTTTGGCGGATACTTATTGTTTAAGAACCGTAAAACTGGTAAACATGTTGCGATTGCACTATTAGTTGCAGGAGGGGTAGGAGTTTCTAGTCCAGTTCTTGCAAATTCTAGAACATTCCTTGACTTGGTTGAAAATGTAACCCTTCAACTTAATTCTCGCTTTACTCATACTCTTGAATCAGATCCTTGTTGGGAATATATTGGATACTATCCAGAAATCGCATCTGTACCTGCAGAAACACCTACAAGCCCCAATACTCTAACTTCAGCAGATTTGATATCTGAGTCACAGGAGACTAAAGGTAAAGTAACAGTTCACTATGTTGATGAGGAGGGGAATACAATAGCTGATTCCCAAGAGCTAGTAAATGCAGTTGTTTCCACCACTTATCGTACTAAAGTAACAATCAATGGTGTAGAAAAAGTCATAGAAAACACTGTACCTACTGAGGTTGACTATGATACTTCTGCACTTAAAGTCAATACTATTTTGTTTAATGGGGCAAGCTATGAGTATGTATCTGTTAAGGGTAGCGAAACAGGCAAAGTTGTGGCAGGCGAGACAGAAGTTACCTATGTTTACCGAAAAGTGACTCAACCTGTCGTAACTCGTGAAGAGCTTGATCCAATCCAAGAAACTGGTAAGGTAACAGTTCATTATGTCGATGAGGCTGGCAATAAACTTGCAGATTCTAAAGAATTGGTAAATGCCATCATTTCGACAACCTTCCGTACCAAGGTAACAACTGACGGTGTTGAAGAAATTAAGGAAAACAAAGTAGTTAGCGACGCTACTTACAACGCTGCAGCTGTTAAGGCGACTAGTTTGGAGTCAAATGGTGAAACCTACGAGTTTGTGGCTGTTCAAGGTACCGAAACAGGCAAAGTAGTGGCAGGTGAAACGGTAGTTACCTATGTTTACCGTAAAGTAACTCAACCTGTCGTAACTCGTGAAGAGCTTGAACCAATCCAAGAAACAGGTAAGGTCACAGTTCATTATGTCGATGAGGCTGGCAATAAACTTGCAGAGTCTAAAGAATTGGTAAATGCCATTATTTCGACAACCTTCCGTACCAAAGTGACAACTGACGGTGTTGAAGAAACTAAAGAAAACAAAGTAGTCAGCGATGCTACTTACAACGCTGCAGCTGTTAAAGCGACTAGCTTGGAATACAATGGTGAAACATACGAATATGTATCAGTCAAGGGCAATGAAACAGGCAAAGTTGTGGAAGGTGAAACAGAAGTTACCTATGTTTACCGCAAAGTAACTCAACCTGTTGTAACTCGTAAAGAACTCGAACCCCTTCTTGAAACAGGTACAGTAAATGTGCATTTTGTGGATGAGGCTGGTGTGACAATTGCACCATCAAAAGTTTTAGTAAACACGATTGTAAGCTTCACTGAACGGACCGAAACAATTACCGATGGAATCTCAAATATTGAAAAAACCAAGCGTGAAACCAATGCAAGCTACGATGCAAGCAATCTAAGACCTGATCGAATCGAGTTTGAAGGTGCATTATACGAATATTCTTCTGTCGATGGAGCGGTATCTGGTAAGGTCTTACCGGGTGAAAACCATGTAACTTACATCTATCGCAAGGTACCGAATACGACTGAAGAGTCAATACGAGAAATCAAGGGTAAAGTTATTACTCGCTATATCGATGAAGTGACAGGTCAAGAAATTCTTCCTGAAACCATTGTAAAAGAAGGAGTTATTGCCCTTGAGAAGACGACGGTAACTAAGGATTCCTTGGGCAATACTGTAGACACCCAAATTTCGAGTACTCCTGCTAGCTTTGACTACAGTACTGAAGCAGATAAGATTGTCAAAGAAGTAGAGATTGCTAAGAAGCGGACTGTTGCAACACATTGGATTAACCCTGAGACCAAGCAAACTGGCCTTGTTGAAAATAATGTAGCTCAAGGTTTATTAGATAGTGTGACTAGCCGTGTTCGTATCTATTCTCCAAGTAACCCAGGGGATCCTGATAATATTGCTGAAACACTGGATCACGTTCGTAATGAAGGATTTGATGAATCTTCGCAAACGATTGTAGAAATTGGAACAGGTAATAATACTACCATATATGGTACGAGGGATTATACAGACTATAGTTATTCCTATACAAGACCATCTAGAGCTATCGTACCTGAAGCTGAATATGAATTCAGTCGTGTAGAAGGGCAAGAAGTCGGAAGCAGTAATCAAAAAGTACAGACCATCACCTATTATTACAGGCCAAAAGTTGTAGAAGTTAAACCAATTATCCAAAAAATTGAACCAGAAGTACTACCAGTAGAATCCGTCAAACCTGCCAATACAGTGGAAGAGAGCCAACGAGAAATCAAGGGTAAAGTTATAACACGCTATGTAGATGAAAGTACTGGTCAAGAAATTTTGACAGGTTCAACTGTTGCTGAAGGGGTTGTAGCAATCGAAACAACCACCACAACAAAGGACTACAAAGGCAACATAATAGATACCAAGGTGACCACAGAACCAACAGATCTTAAATACGATACGACTGCAGATAGGGATTTAAACAACTCACGGATTGCTACTATGAGGGTTGCGCCGTTAGAAGCTTTTAATACCCTGACAGGTCAAACAAGTCCAATTGTAAACGGAAAAGCAACAGTTGCGGCAGAAACCTTGGATGTGTATATTCCGCTGACCGATCCTCAGTTGGATGGTAAATTCCTAAGCGACCGCTATGCAAAAGAGAGAGGCTTTGATACTACAACTTCCCAACTAGTTGAATCCGAAGCTGTCACAATGGATTTAAGCTCAACTGCGCAACAAGCCCTTCTTATCCCTAACATAGTGACGCAAGAAGGTGTTGTTACTCCTGAGCTAGAGATTGCTAATGGTCAAGTCTATTATGTCCAGCACTATGTTTATACCAAACCAGTTGATCTTGAAGAAAACCCTGTGCCGTATGAATTCACCAGGGTTGATACAGCTGAAACTGGTACAGTTGCGGAAGGCGTAACTGTAGTAACTTACTATTACAAACGAGTTAGTCTCTCTGTAGCTCCGCGGTCAAATTCGATAAATATCTACTTTTCACATACAACCGTGAAAGCTTAGAATATCCAAAAGGGAGAACACATGTGACACTATATACCTTGAGAAGTTGGATGTCGGACAAAACGTTTGGCTATGAAACCACACAAGTTTTTCGACAAAACGTATTAAATGACTTGGGTATTGCCAACTACCTTTTGCTCGGAACTCCTTATTCAACGCCATTTTGGAAGGAACAGCTTCAAGCACAAGGCTATAAACTGGATCATGTCATTATCTTACCTCACCTTTATTCGGATATTGACACTTGCCTGCGTTCCTATCAACTAGATGACTTTGAAGCCGATTTAACTAAAAAGCAAATCCTTTGGAAGGATAAGCAAATTTTCTCTCCAACGACAGCTATGTACACAACTGACGAGGGTTACTTTGACCTGAACTTAACAGCTGAAGGAAATATTTTATCCATCATCGAACGGAGTAAAAATTTAGAATTAAAAGCAGTAACTTCAGTTTTTGAAAAGCCGTTTTTTACCAATTTTTCGGACGACAGCTTCTGTTATTACGATAAAAATGGCAATATTGTCCTACAAGGGAGAATTGAAGATAAGGAGTGTTACTATTTTTACCAAGGTCAAAAATGGACCATGATCGATCTATTTGTGAACTTTCTGTCAGACAGAATAGTTCCTGATCAAGATATAGTCTTAAATGACCAGTTTATTAGCCAGACGCTAGAAACATTTTGTCAAGATCAAGGCATTACCTATCGCTTTATCCTTCATTATAACCATTACTTTTCACAAAAGAATGTCGAAGGCTACAATATTAAACTCGGAAAAGAAATTTTTGTTGCAAGTCCCTACATTATCGAGCCACTGGCTAAAGATGGCATTCAAGCAGAGTTCCTGCCTCCGATTGCCATTCAAGTAGCTCAGCAGCTGCCTAGAGGCTTGAAGAGCAATAAGCTACTTCTGGTTGGTAATATTTATGATCACAAACGAGTGGCTATGGCAATCCAGGCTATGAGAGAAGTTCCTGACTTAGAGCTTCATATTTACGGAGGTCGGGTTGAAGCAATTCAAGCATTGAAAGAACAGCACACGATTCCAGACAACGTGATTTTCAAAGGCTTTGTCCCTAGTAGTCAAATACCACGGTCAGAATATTGTGCTTATCTATCCTGTTCTCTTAGTGAAATGTTTGCTAACGCAATGGTAGAATGTCTTGGACTTGGCTTGATACCTATACTTTCCAGGGTTGATTTTGGACATAATCAAGTTTTAGAAGAATTGGATATTTACCAACAATGTGGTTTCGATAGTGTAGAAGATCTTGTGAAAGCCTTGAAAAATCTAGCAAGTTTACCTCTAGAAGATAGGCAGCAATTGTCTAATAAAATTCTTGACTATGCCAACAAATTCAGCTATGCGGAAGCACAAAAGCAATATAAGCTTGCTCTAGGTTATAACTAAATTCATGAAAGCAGGGCATCCCCCTGCTTTTTTCAATTCCGCTGTCACACTTTCTTTATATACATATATTGAAAGTTGGTTAATAAAAGGGTACAATAATAGTGAAAAGAGAAAGGAGTGTTGGTGTATGAAACAAGTAAACATACCTAAATTAATTGACTATCTAACTATAGTCGGGCTTTTGATTTTACTGTCTGCCTTTTTCCTTGATAATTGGATTCGTGACTGGTTTTTCCCATCGAGTTGGGGCAACGTAGCGACCATGATGATTTTGCCGGTTCTGTTGCAAAGTTTTAAATAAAGAATAAAATCCCTTACGGTATCTATGATTTAATCTGGGATTCCCAATAAT
>NZ_JBIMJS010000015.1:0-57619 GCF_043674225.1 Streptococcus sp. A11 | reverse complement strand
CCTCTTGGGAGAGAGGCACGAACGAGAATCACAATAGGCTTATCCGACGGTGGTTGCCGAAAGGAACCACAAAAACGTCCCCGAAAGAAGTCGCTTTTATCGAAAATTGGATCAATAACTATCCCCAAAAATGTTTGGGCTACAAGTCACCGAGAGAATTTCTTATAGGTGGCTAACTCGGAATTGAAATTTGCCTTTCTTCTCTCCAGCACCACTATCTGATCATAGTCTGCCTCATGATATGAACGATGACTAATATGAATGACCGTTGTCCTCTCCAAGTCAAGCAGGGCTTTTTCCACCATGGCAAAAGTCTGAACATCTAAACCTGAAAGGGATTCATCTAGGAGCAAGACAGGTTTGTGGAGCAAGAGGGTCCGCACCAAGGCCAAGCGTTGTTGTTGCCCACCTGAAAGAGTTGATTCTGCATCAAATAGCTCACTTTCCAACTGCTGACGACTTGCAAAACGTTGTCCCAAGCCTACCAACTGCAACCAAGTAAGAACCTCCAACTCGTCAATATCCCTTCCCAAACTAATATTCTCCCAGATGCTGGCATGGAAAAGTTTCACTTTTTGTGGCAAAAAGGCAAGATTAGCTTGAACCACCTCTTCTCCCACTTCCTTCAAAGGCTGTCCATTCAGATAGACCCCTTCATCACCCTGACCCATTTGTCCCATCAGGAGGTAAGCTAAGGTCGATTTACCTACGCCGCTCTCTCCCTGAATCAGATACTTCTTCCCAGGCTCAAAGTTTTGACTCAACCCCGAAAACAGGGGAGTTCCCTCTATAGAAAAAGAAAGATTGCGCACCTGAAGAGAGATGAATGGGTCTTTGATTTTTTTGGAAAAAGGCGGAGCTGATTCCTGTTTTAAGAGCTGCTCACGTAGATCACGAACAGAAGCCATATCTGCGATAGACGATGCAATCAAACTAATCGGCATGGTCAATTCTAAAGAAATACTATAAATTGCCACCAAGGCTCCTACTGTCATTTGACCTGCCAAAATCCTTTGACCTCCCAAAAAGAGAATCAGAACCGTCAATAGATAGAAGAACAAACCAGATAGGACATTCAACAAGGCTGACAGAAAAGCCCTCCGGTCTTCCAGTTGATAGATTCGTTTATATTGATCATTTGTCTTGTCAGAAAAATACTGGCTACGATCGGCATTTTTGATAATGGCTAGACCTGAAAGGAGGTCATTGAGCAAAATCTGATAGACAGCCTTCTCCCGCGAGATGGCCTCCTGAACCCTTTGCCGACTATTTTGAAAAAGGTAGGGTAGCCCAATCGGTACCAAGGTCAAAAGCAGGATTGCTATGGATACCTGGCTATCCAAACCAAAGAGAGCCAGACAGGCAAACAAGAAGGACACCACTCCTTGATAGAGGGAAAACAGGGTATCATAGTAGAGTTCCTTGACCATCTCACTATCATTATGAATAGCTGAAACCCTTGCCGCTACTTCTGATTGCTTGAGCAAGCTGGGCCCCTGCAAAAAACGATTGACTAGAGTAGCCTGAATCTTGTAGCCAACCCTATTCAAAAACTGCTGATTACAGACTTGACGAACAAACTCTGCTAGCAGCATCAAGCATAAAATCGCAAGCAACTGCCAAATCTGTACCATAAAACCAGTCTTATCCCCACTAGTTAGACTATCGGTTATTCCTGCTAATTGGTAGTTAAAGAGCACGTTTAATCCTGCTACCAAGCTAATTGCCACCAATGTCGCGATAAAATGAAGACCCCTCACTCCTTCTCCCTCCTTTTCCTAGATCACTCATTACACATATTAAAAAGCTTAACAGAATCCACCAATTCGTCAAGCCTTGCTCCAAAAAGTTGAGCATCCTAAGGGTGCTCAACTCAAATGCGCTTGTCAATACTTATTTGCTTTCATTCTCAACTGCAGCTGTGACAAAGGCAGTATAGAGTCCTTCAGGACGATTTGGTCGAGATTGGAGTTCTGGGTGATACTGACAGGCCACAAAGAACTTGTTCTCAGGAATTTCAACAATCTCAACCAAGCGGTTGTCTGGCGATACACCTGAGAAGACAAAACCAGCTTCTTCAAATTGCTGACGGAAGTCATTGTTAAACTCGTAGCGGTGGCGGTGGCGACGCTGGACAACTTCTTGGTTGTCATAGGCTGCAGCAGCCTTGGAGCCTCGTTTGAGCTTGCTTGGATAGAGGCCAAGGCGGAGGGTACCGCCCAAGTCTTCCACGCCAATTTGATCACGCATGATGTCAATGATTGGGTATTTGGTTTCTGGATCCAACTCAAAACTATTGGCTCCATCTAATCCAAGAACGTGGCGAGCAAATTCCACACAGGTCAACTGCATGCCCAAGCAGACGCCTAACATAGGCACATCATTCTCACGCGCATAGCGAATGGCTTGAATTTTTCCTTCGGTACCGCGTTGACCAAAGCCACCAGGTACGATGATTCCCTGGGCTTGTCCAAGTCGGTCAGCTACATTTTCTGCTGTCAGGTCGTTGGCATTGACCCAATCCAACTCAATCGCAGCATCGTTGGCATAGCCAGAGTGTTTCAAGGCTTCTACAACTGAAATGTAGGCATCTTGGAGCTCGACGTATTTTCCAACAAGGGCAATCTTAACTGTTTTCTTGAGGTTCAATACCTTGTCAACCATGGCAGACCAGTCTGTCATGTCTGCTGGCGGTGTATCCAATTTCAAATGGTCGCAGACAATCTGGTCCATATTCTGGGCCTGTAAATTGAGCGGAATTTGATAAAGATGCTCCACATCGAGTGACTCAATAACCGCCTCCGGTGCCACATCGCAGAACTGGGCCAATTTATTTTTAATCCCTTGGCCGGCTGGCGCTTCTGTACGAATGACCAACATGTTGGGCTGAATGCCCAATCCGCGCAATTCTTTGACCGAATGTTGGGTCGGCTTGGTTTTCATTTCCCCAGCCGCCTTGAGATAGGGCAAGAGCGTCGTGTGAATATACATGACATTGTCCGCGCCCACGTCTGCTTTCATCTGACGCAGAGCCTCAAGGAAAGGCAGACTTTCAATATCACCGACAGTTCCACCGACTTCTGTAATAATCACATCGGCATCTGTTGTCCGAGCAGCGCGTTTAATCTTATCCTTCAAAGCATCCGTGATATGTGGAATAACCTGAACGGTTGCTCCTAGGTACTCTCCCTTGCGTTCTTTCCGAAGGACTTCGCTGTAAATTTTCCCTGTTGTCACGTTGGAATATTTATTAAGATTGATGTCAATAAACCGCTCATAATGTCCCAAATCCAAGTCTGTTTCTGCACCATCATCTGTTACAAACACTTCCCCATGTTGGTAAGGGCTCATAGTTCCTGGGTCGATATTGATGTAGGGATCAAATTTTTGAATCGTAACTTTCAATCCTCTGTTTTTCAAGAGGCGACCCAAACTCGCTGCCACAATCCCCTTACCAATTGATGATACGACGCCACCTGTTACAAAAATATATTTTGTCATGCAAACTCCTTTCCTCTGCTCATGTCGCATGGAGGGGGTAAGCAACATGAAGAAAAAACAAAAATAGCTCCCTATCAACTAGAGAGCCCTGACCTCAAAAGAGGTGCCCGATAATATACTAACTCAATTCGATGCGTTTGTCAATCTTGAACTTAGTCTTCTGTCGACTCGTCGTCAGAATAGTCGTCATCTTCTTCACCGACATCAACTTCTTCATCATCCGTCAATTCATCATCGAGGATAATTTCATTGATTTCTGAGTCGTATGATTCTACTTCATCCTTCTCATCATCTGGATTTTCATCATCGTATTCTGAACCAGGCTTGTCTTCGTAACTATCTTCATCTTCTGGATCATCGTTGCCATAATCGATAGCATCCTCATCACCATCCATGAAGGCATTGACACGTTTTTTCTTACGTTTTGGCGCATCTTCATCATCTTCTTCGAGAGTAATAACTTCCTCATCAATCTCATCGATGGCATACCATGAACGAAGACCCCATTTGTTTTCGCCTAGCGGAATGAAACTACCGTCCACATTCAAGTCAGAATAGAAAGTTGGCAAGGCTGCACGAATCTCACTGTTTGATTTTTCTAAATAATTCTGAATTTCATTGACCAAGTCATTGAAATACATTTCATTGTCACGTCCACGTTCTTCCAAAATAGCACGAGCTACTTCAATCATGGAAAGTTCGCTTTTTTCTTGTCCTGCAAATACGTTAAGTTCCAAGGCTTTTCTCCTTTTTCGTCTTTCCTTTCTATTTTACGCTAAAAAAAGCAAATAGTCAAAGATAATCTTTATCGTTTTTCTGTAAAAAATACCTGCAGAGCTCAGCGCTACAGGTATTTTGTTTACTATACTTGTTCTTCTAAACTTGGAAGGGAGATGGTCCGTTTGACCCCATCCTTATCTACAAGTCGAACAACTTTGCTTGCTGCATCATATTCGAAAGCTTCAAAAGAAACTCTATAACGGTCTGAGAGTGTGACCAGACTTTGTTCAAAGGTTTTGAAGTCCATGCCAAACTCTTCTGCTCTTCGTTTTAATTCTTCTGTAAACTCGTCAATTTCCTCGGTTTCCTCAGAAATAATTTCTTCATCACTTTCTTCCGTCTCTATTTCTTCTGTCGATTCAGATGGTGTATTTGGTGTAAATACTCCCCAGCCATCGTCTGAAACTGGGCGTTCTTGTGGATTAGTCATGTAGTATTTAACCGTTGCTAGGAAATCTTCTAGACTGTACCCTTCAGGACTTCTTGCACTACCTTGGTCAAACCATTTAAAGGATACATAGTGATAGTGATCTTGATGCGGAATTACCAGAGTCCCGTTGCGTACTTCGGTCGCATAGCCAGCATTGTAGGTCAGTGCTTCGAAAGGAACGACTTTCTTCGCTTCAACTCGGTTATAGATTTCCTCTGCTGTTTCTTTGGCAACTTGCGGCTGTTCTGGCGTTGTTGTCTCGCCTGCACTTGCTTCTGTTTCAGTTGGTGCAGGTGTTGACGGTGAACTAGAATTAGATTTCTCACGTTGAGCCACCATAGCCTCTGCTGGGATTAGCTCGCTTAAGTAATTCAAATCACTCTTGTTAATCCGACGGTAACCATCTGTAATCACACGTGGGATGCGATAGTTATCCGTACCTATTTTCACTTTGGGATCTAATAGGTCTGCTGGATCAAAAATATAGCCATCTTTTGTTGTGTATTTCCCTGCAGACTTAGCTTCAGCCAGTTCTGTTGCAGAGTGAACAATCTGCCAGTTTTTCAACCCTTCACGTTTTTCAATCGGTGTAACATTTTTAGCCAGTATTTCTGCATCACGCTGGTCCAAGAGAGCCTGGACTGCCGCCAACTCCTTGTCTGACAGCTCTTTTTTGGTGATAGATCGGAGGGAACCACCAGTCGCCCGTGGCAGACTGAAGGCGCCGCTGAAGATAAAGCTGGCCGGATCCAGGACGTCCTCTGGGGTAAAGATATAGCCGTCGTTGGTAGCAAAGCGGCCCTGGGCGCGTGCTGCTGCCACTTCCTCAGCCGTGTGGATAATCTGCCAGTTTTTCAGGCCGGTACGCTGAGCCTGGTCGGTCGCATTGGCAATCGGTTTCAGGGCATTTGGATCCATGACATCATCGCCATGACCTGCTGTGGTCCAAGCTGCAGGACGAACCTCTGGGTGCTGCATAATGTAACGAATGGTCGCGATCTGCTCCTTGCTCAGCCAGCTATAAGGCAGGATGTGGATATGGTCGATATGGGGAATGACAAAGGACTCGCCTGTATCGTAGGTCGCGTTGGCTCCCTTCATTGGAATCTTGTCAATGCTGACGTGCATAGCTGGTGCCAAATCTCCAGCAACCTGTGGAGCCGTGTCAAAGCGGTAGTCCTTGTCCAGTTCCATCAGGCGCAATTCTGCAAAGGAAATTTTCATCAGGTCCAATTCATCTCGGCTGTAACGGTAGCTTTTGCCGTCCAGCTGAACTTGGTAGAAGACCTTGCCTGCCTCAAGCTGCTTGCCAGTCACGGCTTGCGGATCAAAGACTGGTTTGTTTACGCTCGTATCAACTGGACTTGGTTGAGTCGGTTGTTCAGGAAGAGCTGGTTGGCTTGGCAGGACTGGAAGTGTCGGCGCCGTCGGCTGACTTGGTTTTGGAGTGGCTGGGTTATTAGCAGGCTTAGTATTTCCTGTCAAGCCTTGCTTTTCCCGAACCCATTCTTCGACTTGCTTGATTTCAAAGTCTTCTAATTCGCCAAAGCCGACATAGTGGAAATGGTCACCGTGGCTACCAATCAAGCCCTGGTCATCAACAGATGTGATGCTGGCCTTGCTGAAGGTGTAGCCGTCGCTGGTGAAATAGACCTTGCCATCCAATCCCTTGCCGTAGGCAGGGATGCGGCGACCTAGATAGGTAACAAATGGCTGGTTAGTGGCTTGGGAATCAGTAGGACCTGGTTTTGGTGCAGGACTTGGCTGGGCTTGATGAGGGGGCTTGGCTGGTGTGGCTGGCTGGGTTGTGCCTGTCGGATAGTCAGTCCGCGTAGGCTGGGTTGCTGTATACCCTGAGCCTGCTCTGCTATTTTCCCCAATCATCCGAGCAATCCGAGCCTCCAGTGGCGACATCTGGCTGTAAGGGATGAAATGATAGTGGTCGCCGTGGGGGATGATGACGCCGGCAGCGGTCTTTTTACTAATCATGCGTGGGTCAAAGACCAGACCGTCGGCCTCTACATGGCGCTGGGAGAGCGGTGTAGCATCCAGCTGGGCCAAGAGGCTGTTCAAATCTTGACCTGAGTGGCTTGAAAGGGCGGTCGAGCCAGTCTGGCCCTGAGATGGGTAAGTGGCCTTGGTCGACTGACCCTTGTTTGAGGACTTGCCGTCAATATAGGCCTGGGCTGCCTGTAACTCGGACGGAGACAGGTCCTTCTTAGGAATAAAATGGAAGTGGCTACCGTGAGGCACGATGAAGCCGTCTCCCGTGTCCTCAATCACATCAGTAGGGTTGAAGACATAGCCGTCATCGGTCTTATAGCGACCATCTGCTGTCCGGCCGCCACCAGCCTCCTGATAGGTCTTGTCCGAAGAGGATACACCTTTCTGTCTCTGAACTTCCTCCTTGGTCCGCACATTTTTCTGCTGCTTTTTATCTTTGAGATAGAGGTAATATTGGCCATCCACCTTAATCACATAGCCATCCTGGACTTCATTGACAATGTGGCTGTCTTGGAGGACATAGGCTGGGTCGGTCATAATCAGCTCTTCGCTGAAAATCGCGTCGAAGGGCACCTTGCCATTGTAGTAATGGAAATGGTCACCGTGGGAAGTCACATAGCCCTGGTCGGTGATTTTGACCACAATCTGCTCGGCGTCAATGTTTTCCTTGGCAGAAACTTCCTCTGGCGTCAACTGTTCAGCCAGCATACTCTTTTCTGTCTGGCTGTCTTCGATGTAGGCTACTCGGTTCTTGCTGTCTCCCGTAGCTTGGTAACGTCCCAGCTGGTAGCTACAAATGCTCATGCCCAGAACCAGGGCGGCTACTGAACCAACTAATTTCTTGTTTTTCGTGTTTTCTCCTTTACTGTAATTCCTTGGCGAGGGTGTCTAAGACGGCATCTAGATTTTCCAGATAGGTTAGATTGTTTTCTGGATCTGCCTCAAGCGGGTCCAAGATTTTCAGGTCAACACCTGTGGAGCTCTTCAAGGTCTGGGCCAGCTTGTCTGACTTGCCCTTTTCCACAAAAATGGTTTTGACATCGTAGGTATCGACAAATTCCTTGATTTCTGCCAATTGTCGTGGATTAGGCTCTTCCTCTGACACACCAGCTATGCCCAGTTGCTGGAGGCCGTAGCGCTTAGCCGTATAGGAAAAGGCTGTGTGCTGGGTGACGAAGGTCTTGGATCTTGTTTTTTCAAAGATAGGCTTGTACTTGTCTGCCAAATTCTGGTATTGCTGCTGGAGCTTGCTGGCATTTTCGTTGTAGTAACTAGCCCGCGAAGGGTCTGCCTCAGCCAGTAAATTACCAATCAAGACCGCCTCCTGCCCCACCAGAACTGGGTCCAACCAGGTATGGGGGTCGTATAGACTGGCCTCGTCCATGCCCTCTGTCACCTCCACATCCTCCAGACCAGGAACTCGCTGTAGCTCTAAACCACTGGAGGCCTCCAGGACCTTGACCTTGGAACCTTGCACATTCGGCTCCAGGCGACCGGCCCAGGACTCCAAAATCTTAGAATGGTAGATAAAGACATCTGCGTCGTATATTCCCTTGACATCTGCTGGCGAGGGCTCATAGGAATGAATCCCATTTCTAGAGCCAATCATACGAATGTCATTGTAGTCACCAGAAATTTCCTTAACCAGTGAATAAATTGGGTAAAAGGAAGTCACAATCCGCAGGCCAGATTGGACTTGGCTAGACTGGCTCTGCTGGCCACAGGCCGAGAGGACTAGTAGCATGAGTGATAAAAAGAGATATTTCATCCACTTCATTAGATTTCTCCTTGTTTTTCGTTAACCAGTTAACTATAACACAAAAATGGTTAACTGGTCAAGTATTTTTAATAAAAAAGACAAAACAGTTGTTGACTGTTCTGTCTGATGGATATTATAATTCTGCAATCTGGCTCAAATTTACTTCTGCAATGGTATCATTACCAAACATGGAGATAACCATCTTAACCTTGTTATTATCGATTTCAGTGATTTTACCAGTGTAGTCTGTGAAGGCACCATCAATGATGCGGACTGTGTCGCCCACCTTGACATCGATATCTCCTTGGACTGTTTGTCCCATAGATACCAGGATTTGGCGGATTTCTTCTTCCAAGAGTGGAGTTGGTTTGGAACGGTTACCGTGAGAACCCACGAAACCTGTAACGTTTGGCGTATTACGAACCACGAACCATGCCTCGTCAGTCATGACCATCTCTACCAAGACATAACCTGGGAAGCGGTTTTCTTCCACTTCTTTCTTCTCGCCGTTCTTTTCTACCTGAACCGTCTGGGTTGGGATTTCCACGCGCAAGATGTTTTCTAACATATTGTAGGTATGCGCACGTTGGAGAAGGTTTTCTTTTACCTTGTTCTCGTATCCTGAATAGGTTTGTAGAACAAACCAGCCTTTATCAAAACTATCGTACATAGTCGTTCCTTTCTTTTGAAAGCTGTATTGAAGACGCTAAAAAAAGCCCGAAGGCTTTCGCTTTTCTTTATTATACCACTTCCATTTTACAAATGGCAAGTATTTTACTAGAAAAGATTGATCAAGCTCATCAAGCCCTTGGACAAAATGAGGTCAAATAGATACACAAGTACCACGAAGAAGGCTGTGTATTCTACGACTGAGAAGAAATCTTTCCAACTCTGCTTGCGCGTTGGCCAGGCAGTGTCTTTTAAAATACGGAAAATATCTGCGACGAATTTCACCTGCTACTCCTATCTAGTTTCCTTGTGGACCGTATACTGACCACAGTGTTTACAAAATTTATTTACTTCTAACCGTGTTGGCTTGGGATTGCTCGATAGGGAAATTGAATAGTTACGAGATCCACAAACTGTACAGGCTAGGCTTGCTTTTTTTAGTGCCATATAGCCCTCCAATAAACCTTATTTTATCATGTTTTAGCTCATTTGACAACTACTCAAACCAACTTCTTATATTGTCTATGAGGGTGCGTGCTCGCTCAGGTAGCTGGGCATCAATGATTTGTTGCTTGGTTTCTTCTAGAAGCTGTCTTGCTCGGTCACTGATTTCCTGGATTTGCTCTGGGCTTATGACCGGCTCTGTCGGTCCTGTCTCCACTTGATTGATAGGCACAATGCCATTCATGGCGTAAGCATTGTCCACTGTAAATGGTGTCCCGCTGGTCTGACTCAAGAGATTGGCCGCAACTGTTTGGAAGAGCACAGGTGCCTTCCAGGAATTATTGGCATCGATATAGTGGGTCTCGTCAGTCTTTTCAAAACCAACCCACTGGCTGATAACCAAGTCAGGTGTATAGGCGATAATCCACTGGTCATTGATAAGAGAGACATCAAAGTTGGTCTCGGTCGTCCCCGTCTTTCCGGCTAGATTGTAGCCGTAGACATCCGCATTGACCCCTGTACCGTTGGTAAAAGTTCCCAGCATCATGGAGGTCATCTTGTCTGCCACTGACTTATCGATCACCTTGGTCGACTGAGAACGGTGGTTCACGATGACCTTGCCATTGGCCGTTTCAATACGGCTAATCAGATGAGCATCCTTCATGGTCCCATGGTTGGCAAAGGCGCCATAGGCCTGGGCCATTTGCAGGGCATTGGTCTCCACACCAGATCCTATAGCCACTCCCAGTACCTTTTCAACCTTATTCATGTTCAGGCCAAATTTTTTCCCGTATTCAAAGGCGCTGTCAATCCCCAAGGTGTCGACAATGGATGCCACAGGCAAATTGTAAGACAGGGCTAAGGCTTGGTACATGGGAATAGATTCCGATGTAGACAGGTCATTATTCTGCAAGGTATAGGTCCCGTAGGTCGTCGTGTGGTTGTCCAGCTCTTTATCAATTTCCCAGCCTGCCGACACTGCCGGAGCATAGGCAACCAAGGGCTTGATGGTCGAACCCGGACTTCTCTTGGCCTGGGTCGCGAAATTGAAGTTACGGAAGGCATAATCTTCGGATGAATTAACCCGCCCAACCAGCGCTCGAACGCCACCTGTAGACGGATCCAGGGCCACGCTTGCCCCCTGAGCATAAGAACTATCATAGGCAGACTGCGGGAAGAGACTCTCATCATTAAAAATCACCTGGAGATTAGCCTGAGAGGTCTGGTCCATCTCCGTATAAATCCGGTAGCCGTTGTTGATAATGTCACTTTCTTTCAATCCATATCGGTCAATGGCCTCTGCAATAACCGCATCAAAATAAGAGGGATAGGCATAGTTGCTAGCCTTGCCCGCATAAGCATCGTAGAGCTGACTGCCCACGTCCACCTGCATTCCTGCATCAGCAGTTGCCTGATCAATAAACTGGGCATCCACCATGACCTGCAAAATAGTATTACGGCGGTTGGTCGCATTTTCAATGGAATAATAAGGATTGTAAATCTCAGGCCCCTTGAGCATGCCGGCTAAAACAGCCGATTGCTCCAGACTCAAATCGCTAGCATTAACCCCAAAATACTTGAGACTAGCATCCTGAATCCCCCAGACCCCGTTGCCAAAATAGGCATTGTTGAGGTACATGGTCAGGATTTCCTGCTTGCTATATTTTTTATTGATTTCAAGGGCCAGGAAATACTCCCTCGCCTTCCGGCTAATGGTCTGGTCCTGAGTCAGGAAGGCATTTTTGGCCAACTGCTGGGTAATGGTCGAACCACCGCCAAACCGGCCCAAGGTGAGGAAGGCCAGCAGAGTCCGCTTGTAGTTGATACCAGAATTTTCATAAAAAGTCCTGTCTTCCGTAGCGATGACGGCATTTTCCAGATTATCCGAAATGGCATCCAGCTCCACATAGGTTCCTTTCTGCCCCGACAGGGTACCAGCTTCCACACCGTCCTTGTCATAGATAACCGTCTTGGCCTTGAGGGCCTCCTGCAAATCGCCAACATTTGCGGTCTTGGCAAGGAAGAAGAGATAGCCTCCCACCGTCAGTATCAGAACACCCAGGATAATCAGCAGAATTTTAGTCAGCTGGTAACGGCGCCAAAATTTGCGAGCAGGCTCTGGAATCCGACTTTCCTTTTTAGGTTTATCGGACCTGTCACGACTGCCTCGGGCTGAGCGACGACTAAATCTGGTTTTCTTCCCACTTTCTAAACCTGGTAGGTCTATGTTTTTCGTTTCTCCCATGTCAGACTCTGCGCTTGTAAATTGGTCGCTAGTATAGGCCTTGGTCTGGTCCAGAGACTCGAAATCCTCTGGCACTTCAATGGGCTCAAACTGCAAATCGTCCTTGTCCATGCCCCCTCCTCTTTCTCTAGTTTTGGACTATTATACTATATCGGCCCAAATTTTTCAGCTACCAATCCTTTGGTTGAACTGTGACAGCCCATAAAATCGGTCTTAGGACTGAAAATATGGTAGAATAGGACTATTCTCTATTGATAAGGAAAAGACTATGACTGAAATCTACGACATTACCATTATCGGCGGTGGTCCTGTTGGGCTCTTTGCTGCCTTCTACGCCCATCTGCGCCAGGCCAAGGTCAAAGTGATTGATTCGCTGCCCCAACTCGGTGGACAACCCGCCATCCTCTACCCTGAAAAATCCATCCTGGACATTCCTGCCTTCCCAAGCCTGACTGGTCAAGAATTGACCGACAACCTCCTGGCCCAACTGGCACCCTTTGACACCACTATTTGCCTCAATGAAACCCTGACAGCTATCCAACCGGGTGAAGTCATCACTTTGACAACCAACAAGGACACCCACCAGACCAAGTCGGTCATCATCGCCATGGGTGGTGGCGCCTTCAAGCCCCGTCCTCTGGAGATTGACGGAGCTGACAGCTATGAAAACGTCCACTACCATGTGTCCAATATCCTGCAGTACGCAGACAAGGACGTCGTTGTCTTGGGTGGTGGCGACTCCGCTGTTGACTGGTCTCTGGCCTTTGAAAAAATCGCCAAAACCACCAGCATCGTCCACCGACGCGACAATTTCCGTGCCCTAGAGCACAGCGTCGAGGACCTGAAAAAGTCTAGCGTCGCCATCCACACTCCCTATGTTCCTAAGGAACTTTCTGGGGAAAATGGCAGAGCTGCTGCTATTCGTTTCGACAAGGTCAAGAGCGAGGACCAGCTCACCCTGAACTTCGACCACCTCTTTGTCAACTACGGTTTCAAATCATCGGTCGGAACCCTGAAAGAATGGGGATTAGACCTGCATCGTCACCGCATTTTAGTCAACAGCAAACAGGAAACCTCGCAGGCCGGCGTCTATGCTATCGGCGATTGTTGCTACTACGAAGGCAAGGTTGACCTGATTGCTACAGGCTTTGGCGAGGCTCCGACTGCCGTCAACAATGCCATGAACTACATCAATCCAAACGAAAAAGTGCAACCAAAACACTCAACCAGCCTATGATGAAAATTGACATTCGCATTCCCCAAGCCTTTCCAGAATTGACTGTCAAAGAAGTCTTGGAAGATTATTTTCTCATTCCCAGAAAAATCCGCCACTTCCTCCGCACCAAAAAACACGTCACCATCAATGGGCAAACCGTTAACTGGCAGAGTTCCATTGCTCCCGGTGACCTGCTAGAATTGACCTTTGATGAGGAAGATTATCCGGAAAAGACGATTCCTATGGGGCAGGCAGACTTGGTCGAAGAGCTCTATCAAGATGAACATCTGATTATCGTTAACAAGCCCGAAGGAATGAAGACCCACGGCAATGAGCCGATGGAAATCGCCTTGCTCAACCATGTATCAGCTTATGTCGGTCAAACCTGCTATGTGGTCCACAGGCTGGATATGGAGACCAGCGGAGCCATTCTTTTTGCCAAAAATCCCTTTATCCTGCCCATTCTCAACCGTCTCTTAGAGGATAAGGTCATCTATCGCGATTATCTAGCCCTCTGCCAAGGTCATCTCAAGCAGGAGAGTTGGACCATTACAGACAAAATCGGGCGCGACCGTCATGATCGCAGGAAACGATTGGTCGATCACCGCAAGGGTCAGGAGGCTGTCACTCATGTCAAACAACTGGAAAAAGTCGGCAAGAACAGCCTGATTTCCTGTCGCTTAGAAACTGGACGCACCCACCAAATCCGCGTCCACCTAGCCCACCACGGTCATGCCCTCATTGGCGACCCACTCTATAGCAAAGTCAGCGCTCCCCGCCTCATGCTCCACGCAGCCCGCCTCAGCCTGACCCACCCACTGACACTCGAAGAAATTAGTGTAGAAGCAAGGTCGGAGAGTTTTGAGAAAGAACTGAAAAAAAGCTGAAGTTTCAGCTTTTTAACTTACATATAATTTTATGTTAATTACCCGCTTTACTCATACTCAATGAAAATCAATCTAGCCCAGCTTCAACTGTTTGGGGAACAGTTGAAGGCTGGAAATAGAGCGAACTTGTTCGCCTCAAAAATGCCGAAGGTAGAACTCTGTCGCTCTCTCGTTTCAAGGCGACAGGCTGAAAACCTCCCCCGGATCTTTTCACTCACCAAGGCTCTTGACAACGGATAAGATGATTTTCGAAGAGTATCAAATCCCCTGGCCAATCAGCTGCTCCGTCCACATGACATCATCATAGACAAAACCAAGATTGGTCTCACCGTCCAAACCATAGATAAGACGGACAGATATCTTCTCACCGGCCTTTATTTTCTCAGCCAGATTGACATCATAGGTCCGTAAGTCCAGGGTCAAAGGGAAGTCCGTTGAAAGGTCAATCAGGTTAAAATAATATTCGTCAAAGTAAATATCTTCCTGACCAGGATTTTCCACTTCCAAATCTACCACATAGGCCGAAGGGTAATAATCATCCACCAGATCCACGCTGTCGTCTTGTCCCATGGATTGCACCGTCACGCGCAGGCCATCCGCAAAGTCAACACTTTCTCCGACCTCGTGCTCTCGATAGGTCCTGGTGCTATCAAATTCCGTAGAAGGCTGGTCCAGAGAAAGCTCGCTAAAGCCAAGACCAATGATGAGTAACAAGCAAGTCACCCCTAGCACAAGACTGGCTACAGCGCCAATTATGGTGGTCCAAAAGAGGGGCTGTTTGTAGAGAGCTTTCTTAGGATAGTACATATAGCCGTCTTCGACGACGAAATCTTTCTGCTGCATAGGAACTCCTTATTTCAAGCTGGCTGTAGGCAGGTCGATGCCTGCCTGGCGTAGGGCATCTTGATAAAATCCTAAAAATTGATGGTAGATATTGCTTTGTTGACCATGTGCTACAAATAGATTGACACGGAAAACAAACTGACCATTGGTCGTATTTTGCGGTCCAAGAACTGTCACACCTGTAATCTGATCAAAGTTGCCAACTTCTCTACGGTTGACTTCCTCAATTACTCGACTTACCTGCTCCAAATCGGTGTTAAATTTAAGCGGAATATCTACCTGAGCTCGCATATCTCCACGAGATTGATTGGACACGACAAGGATATTACGATTGGGAATAAAATGCAAGGTCCCATCTGCATCACGTACTTGTGTCGTCCGAATACCCATGCTCACAATGGTGCCTGAAATAGTAATGGGACCGTTGGTTAACTTAACCACATCTCCGACGTCAAACTGTCGTTCAATTAAGATAAAGAATCCATTGATCAAGTCTGAGAGAAAACCTTGTGCCCCCAGCCCAACAGCTACCCCGGCAATCCCGGCTCCTGCAAGAAGACTAGATACCGGTAAGCCTAAAATGCTCAAGATACAATAAATGAGAATAAAGTAGAGCAAATAATTCAGAATACTCTCCACCAGACGGCTAATCGTTTTTTGGCGACCAATGTCTTGTGTAGATACCTTTAGAGAGGGAACCAAAACCTTTTTCACAGAAGCTTTGGCTATCTTCTTGATAATGTAAAATGCAACAAAGAGTAAAACTAGCGATAGAACCTTATTTAGACCTGCTGTCACAATGACCTCAATATTAAATTGAGAAAAATACTTGATAATAAAATCATTCATGAGATAATTATAGCAGAAAAAACTATAAAAACCTAAAAGACAGCCAAATGACTGTCTTTCATCTTATTTCTTCTTTGCAAAATACTGGCGTGTCTCCTTGATGATAACAGGCGAGAGAGCCAGTAAGGCAATCAAGTTTGGAAGAGCCATGAGCCCGTTCACAATATCTGCGATGGTCCAAATCAAGTCCAACTTGAGGAAACCACCTAAGGCAACCATAGCTACAAAGACCAGACGGTAAGGTAAGATGGCTTTGGTTCCAAATAGAAACTCAATACAGCGTTCCCCATAATAAGACCAACCCAGAATGGTCGTATAGGCAAAGAGAACTAAACTGATGGTCAAGGCCAAGACACCTGGCTGTCCAAATACTGTCGAAAAGGCTGCCTGAGTGAGCGGAGCCCCTGCCAACCCTTCTATAGACCACTGACCAGTTACTAGAATCGTCAAGCCTGTCAAGGTACAGATGATGAGTGTATCGATAAAGGTACCCGTCATTGAAATCAAGCCCTGTTCTACTGGATTATCTGACTTAGCTGCTGCTGCTGCAATAGGCGCCGAACCTAGACCAGATTCATTGGAGAACACCCCACGCGCAATCCCACGCTGGATTGCCTGTTGCACGGTCGCACCTGCAAAGCCACCCACAGCTGCTGCTGGGGTAAAGGCTGATGTAAGAACCATAGCTATGGTTGGCAAGAGCTGATCCCAATGCAGAGCCAAAACGATTACACTTGCCAAGACATACAAAATCGCCATAAATGGGACAATTTTAGTTGAAACATCAGAGATTTTTTCAATCCCTCCGAAGATAAAGAAAGCGATGGAAATGGCAGTTACGATGCTGACCAACTGGGGAGCCAGACCAAAGCTAGCAGACATGGATGAGGCAATGGAATTAACCTGAGAAAAAGTTCCCATCCCCAAGAGGGCCACTAAAACTCCTGAAATGGCAAAGAAAACTGCTAAAGGCTTCCACTTTTGTCCCATCCCCAAGGTGATATAGTGCATCGGACCTCCTGCTGCTTGCCCATTGGCATCCTTGGTACGGTATTTAATGGCTAAAAAGCCTTCTGCATATTTGGTTGCCATCCCGAAAAAGGCCGCCACCCACATCCAGAAGAGGGCACCTGGTCCACCTGTAGTAATAGCTGTCGCAACTCCGACAATATTTCCTGTACCAACTGTCGCTGCCAAAGCTGTACAAAGGGCCGCAAAGCTGGACACATCTCCCTGACCAGACTGGTCACTGGAGAAAATCAAACGAAAGGCCGTTGGCAACTTACTGATTTGAAAGATTCCCAACCGAAGGGTAAAATAGACACCCGTTCCGACCAATAGTAATAAGAGGGGCAGACCCCACACAAGGTTATTAATGTTTTGCATCAATTCTAACATAGCTTCCTCCTAAGTATGATTCCTAATCCTATAAAGCTGCCGGAAAAACAAAAAGAGGCTGAACACTTCAACCTCTAGAATCAACGTGAAAAATACAGAAAAAGCCTATTTTTTCAACGCTCTGTCCTTTTACCTGAGAGTTTCAGTAGCTCTACTTTTCCAAGCAGGACTACCTTGCCCCTTCGGTGCCAAAATGGTCTCTCCAGAGTTCCGTCCATTGAACAGTCAGTTTCCCTTCTACCCAATATCAACCGGTTATTCAGTTTTATCTTGCTCTATTCTAGACTATTTTTCAGGAAAAATCAAGCAAGTTTTCAAAAAATTATTGCAACAACTCCAAAAACAGTCCATATCCTGCTTCTTCCATTTCCTCTCTCGGGATGAAGCGAAGGGCTGCGGAGTTGATACAGTAACGGAGACCGCCTTTATCACGTGGTCCATCATCAAAGACATGACCTAAATGAGCATGACCAGCCCGACTGCGGACTTCAATACGGTTCATGCCGTGGGACTTATCTTGGAAATAAGTCGCCACTTCCTTGCTGATTGGTTTGGTAAAGGAGGGCCAGCCGCAGCCTGAGTCGAATTTGTCTGTCGAGAGAAAGAGCGGCTCGCCAGTCGTAATATCGACGTAGATGCCAGCTTGGTCGCTATTCCAAAACTCATTTTCGAAGGGTCTTTCCGTCGCAGCTTCTTGAGTGACTTGGTACTGGAGGTCGGTCAAGCTATCCTTTAAGACTTGTTGGTCTGGCTTTTGGTAGTCTGCAACATCAATCAGAGGGATTTTTGCCTGCCCAAGATCGATATGGCAGTACCCTTGGGGATTTTTCTTGAGATAATCCTGATGGTAGTCTTCGGCGGGGATGTAATGCGCGAGTGGCTCCACTTCAACGGCTAGGGGACGTCCGCCAAAGAGCTGGGACTGCTCCGTCATAACCTGCTCGATGGTCGGTAAATCAGCTTCATCGGTGTAATAGATACCAGTCCGATACTGACGACCTTTGTCAGGTCCCTGCTGATTGACAGAGAAGGGGTCAATGACGCGGAAATAGTAGAGGAGAATTTCCCGCAAATTGATACGAGTCTCATCATAGGCTAGATAGAGTGTCTCTGCGTGGTCTGTTTGTTTGAGGAGTTGATAATTGGTCGTCTCCACCTGTCCATTGGCATAGCCAACGCTAGTGTCAAGAATACCATCGATCTGGGAAAAGTAGCCTTCCATCCCCCAGAAACAACCGCCTGCTAGGTAGATTTCTTTCATGTGAGTTTCCTCCTATATCATCTAATCTATTCTTAAAAGTAGGACGCATACTCCTCCCGCCTACTCTATCTCATCTTGAATTTCTTCATTTTTTGTATCTGTGTTGGACAACTTTTGCTCAATATACTGGTCAATATACTGGTAAACCTCCTTAGCATCTGCCTGTGACAAGCTGGCAACCTGGTTGACCTTGACCGTCAATTTCTCTAATCCGTATTTCGACTTTTCCTTGACTAATTTTTCCAATTCTTGTTCGGTCAGTTCTTGTCCGACAATGGTAATCTCCAACTGATTTTTAGTTTTATTATAAGTCCGGCTAAGAATAGTGTGAGAGGTAAATTTCTCACTAATGTATTGATTCATGGCATCCTTACGGGCATAGTCTAAGACCAGATTTCCTGCTGAAAGCAGACTCGGAATGGTCAAGGCAAGGACTAGAGCCGTCATACCATATCTCAATTTTGGGTTCAATTTGTTCAATTCAACTGCCTTGGTCCGTCGCATCATAAAGCGGGAGCCGAAAAAGGTGGTCAACATGATGAAGATACAGTTGATCAAAAAGAGGTAGAGGGCTCCAAAGAAGTACTGGGTATTACCATGAGCCAAGCCAAAACCTGCTGTACAAATAGGAGGCATGAGGGCTGTCGCAATGGCAACACCGGGCACAATATTATTGGCCTCTTTTTTCCGACTGCCAATCACTCCAGCAATTCCGCCAGCAATGGCAATAATAATATCCCAGACTGTCGGCGAAATTCTAGCAGTCAACTCTGTACTGGCTACTGTAATCGGCGAAAGATAGAAATAGATGCTGGATACCAGCAGGCTAATAACAACTTCGACAGCCAGCAACTTCAACGCCTTCTTCATCAAGGCAAGGTCATAAATCGCCAAGCCCAGACCAAGCCCAACAATCGGTGTCATCAAGGGGGAAATCAGCATAGCACCGATAATCACTGCCGAGCTATTCATATTTAAACCAACAGAAGCAATAAAAATCGCACACATTAGGATAACTATATCACGAGTCTGTAAATCC
This sequence comes from Streptococcus sp. A11, assembly GCF_043674225.1. Taxonomy (NCBI): domain Bacteria; kingdom Bacillati; phylum Bacillota; class Bacilli; order Lactobacillales; family Streptococcaceae; genus Streptococcus; species Streptococcus sp. A11. The sequence goes on along the minus strand of NZ_JBIMJS010000015.1, from coordinate 38,294 downwards.
AACTCTTCAAAGAGCTTATCACGGTATTCCATGGTTGTAAAATACTTGTTTTTCATATTCTCCACTCTCAGTTTTTTAGGTAACTTTATTATAACAATCTATTTTTTGATAGATAAAAAGGACTTTTCTCAGTCCTTCCTAGCTAGGCAATTTCTGCCAAGATTGCTTTGATTTGGTCTTTGGTATGCACACCTGCTACTTGTTTCACAACTTGTCCATCTTTTTTGAACAAAAGGGTTGGGATAGACATGATTCCAAATTGACGAGCTGTGTTTGGATTCTCATCAACATCCATCTTGTAGATACGCAGTTCATCTTCATCCACTTCGCCTGCTAATTGCTCTAAGATTGGTGCTTGCATGCGGCATGGACCACACCAAGGTGCCCAAAAGTCAACAAGGACTACGCCTTCTTGTGTTTCAACTTCAAAGTTTGCATCTGTAATAACTTGAACCATGATTTTCTCCATTTCTGATTTTGGTACTATCATTCTACACCAAATGAAGAGAGAATGCGAATTTTTGCTACGGGATGAGAGTGGAGATAGGCATGTCGAAAAAATAGTGACTTAAAACGGACTATTGTCAAGCCAAGCTAGACCGCAGGGAGCAAGCGTGAAATAGAAAATGGTTCTTCCTGTCAAATCCAGTTGTAGCAACGGGACAAGATGACGGAGTAGGTGCTACGGAGCAAGAAATTGAATAGACATACTTTGGATATCTTAAATTGAAAAGCAGATTGAACAAGTGAAACTAGACCGTAAGGATACCAGAGGGGACTAATAATCCCTTTGACTTGCCAGGTTCATTGCCAAAAGAAAAAAGTTGAACCTTTTCAACTTTTTTCCGTCAAATCCACCACGTAGGTCAATTCTTGATAGGCATCTTCTATGTCAAAGAGACCCAAGCCAGCTTCTTCACTGACTACATAAACACCTTCTCTCAAATAGTAGGGAACTTGCTGACCTTCAATATCTGAAAAGGACAATCTACCTCGCTCTAAATCAATTCCAAAACGGATGGTTGGGATGTCTTTGGGTGCTCCGACGACTAGATAGTCCGAGCAAACTAGCTGTCCGCCCCATTTTTGATACAAGTGATTGGCTACATCTCCCTCTCTGGTAAAGATGGCTAGTTTCTCTACACCTTGCTCTCTCAACTCCTGCTCTGCTTTTTCAAAAAGCGCCTGGGCAATACCCTGACCTTGAAAATCAGGGTGGACTGCTAGGTTAGTAAAATAAGCTGTCCGCTTACTTGGTGCGTAAATATAAGACTGGCTGCACTCTTCCGTGTAAATATCGATGTCGATTAGACCAACAATTTGTCCGTTTACTTCAGCCACCCATTCCACGCGGTAGTCATAAACGTCTGTCATTAGTTCGGGCTTCTCTGTTTCTCTATCATCAAAGAATGGGGAAAAGAGGTAGCTGAGTGCCTTGCAATAAACCCAGCCTTTTTCATCACTGGTTTGATAGTTTCTGATAATCATAATGTTACTCATAGCTCCTTACTTAAAGGTCACAATGGTACAGCCTGATCCACCAGCATTTTGTGGGGCGTAGCCGAACTCCTTGACCTGCTTGTTGCGACGGAGGTACTTGGTCACTCCTTCTCGGATGACTCCAGTACCGATACCGTGAACAATATCGACTTGGGCCATATTGTTAAGCAGGGCCTGGTCGATGAATTCATCCAATTCCATCATAGCCTCTTCGTAGCGTTTGCCACGGAGGTCTAAGCGGGCTTTTGGTCCTCGTACATTGGCACGTTTAACTGTATGAACCTGGCGCTTCTTAGGCTGCTCTGCCTTCTCCACCTTAACTAGCTCAAACTCCTCCTTAGTCAAGGTCATCTTAATCAAGCCCACCTGTGCTTCCCAACGGCCGTCCTTTAGTTGATTGGTCAAGGTACCACGTTGTCCATAGGCTGTGACGATAATATCATCACCCACCTTGGCAGCACGCTGGATTTTGGCTTTTTTCAGCACCTTGTTTTTAGACAAATCCACCACTTCAGGCGCCAATTTTTTCAGCTCGGCCTTGGCTTCGATAATCTGATGGGGTTTGAGGCTGGCTGCTGCATGGAGATTTTTGAGAATGTCCTCACTTTCTGCCAAAGCCAAGTCAACGATTTCCCTAGCTTCCAGACGGGCCTTATTGAGCTCGTTTTCTCTCTCACGATTGAGTTCGTCATAGAGTTTGCGGAGAGCCCTGTTCATCTTGAAGTTTTCTTGTTCTACTTCATGAATCTTATCTAGTCGATGGCGACTTTCAACTGTCTGACTTTCCAATTTCTCGATAATGCGGTTCACATCGCTATCTGTATCGGTCCAAGACTGGGCTGACTGGATGATGATATCCGATAAACCTAAACGCCGGGCAATTTCAAAGGCATTGGAGCGACCAGGAACACCCTGCATAAACTTATAGGTCGGACGCAGGCTATTGGTATCAAATTCCATGCTGGCATTTTCAATACCAGAGGTCTCTATACCGTAGGCCTTGAGCTCAGGATAGTGGGTGGTTGCCATGGTCTTGATCCCCCGCAGGCGAAGGTCATCCAAAATAGCCATTGCCAGCGACGCACCCTCCTGCGGATCTGTACCCGCCCCCAACTCATCAAATAAAATCAAAGAATCTTGATCCGCCTCCGCTAAAATCTGCACCGTGTGGGTCATGTGACTGGAGAAGGTTGATAAACTCTGCTCGATGGACTGTTCGTCTCCAATGTCCGCAAAGATTTCCTTGAAAATCGCCACCCGACTCCCCTTGTCAGCCAAGATTGGCAAACCCGACTGAGCCATGAGATGGGTCAAACCCAAGGTCTTGAGCATGATAGTCTTACCACCCGTGTTGGGACCTGTAATCACGATGGCCGTCAACTGACTGCCAAAGTAAAGGTCGTTGGGCACTGGCTGGGCAATCAGCGGATGACGAACATTGAGCAGGGCGATATCCTGCCGCTCAGACAAGAGGGGCACAACCGCCTCATGGTTACGGGCAAAAAGATGCTTGGCACGGACAAAGTCCAAATGACCAATCACCCAGGCATTGTTACGGATAATACCCGCATGAGGGCGGAGCATGTCAGACAACTCCTCCAAAATCCGATTGAGCTCATGGCGCTCCTCAGCCCGTAGATGGCTGATGTCTTCATTCAAGGTCACCACAGCCCGCGGCTCGATATAAACGGTCGAACCTGATGCGGAAATATCATGGACCACACCTGCAATCTTATTGCGGAAGGTATTTTTGACCGGCAATACATTGCGGCCATTCCGGCTGGCAAGGATGGCATCCGACAGCATATCTGCCTTATTTTTAAGCAAATCCTGCATGACCTGGCGGACCTGATCCTCTGCCTCGCGGATTTTCCTACGGACGCGGGCCAATTTTTCAGAGGCAAAATCCTCGATAAAGCCAGCGTCGTTGACCGACTGCAAGGAACCTTGCAAATGCGGAAAGAGCTCGATTTTCTCAAAATGTTTGTCCAACTGGCTCAGCTGGATATTTTCCAGATTGCCATAAAAATCCAAGAGGGATTTGGACACCTCCAGGACTTTTTTGACAGCTAAGAGCTCCGTAATATTGAGGTCCGTATCCAACTCCAAACGACGCATGGCTGGATTGATGTCTGTAGTCTCAGACAGGCTGAAATAGGGATTTTCCACAAAAATCTGCCCCATGTCTGTCAATTCATCAAAGGCCTGCTGGATACGGTTGATGTCCACCATGGGCTCCAGTTGCCGTAATTCGTCCAAGCCCTGGTCTGTCAGCAGATAGGGCTCAATTTTTCGTCTTACTTTGTGAAATTCAAGGGTTTCAATAATTTTATGATTCATACTTTCCTACTTAGAAAAAGAGTAGGTTGCCCTACCCTGTAATATTACTTAGCCAGACAGCCTTGAAAAAATGAGCCGTCGGAATGTACTGGATTAGCAGATTTGCTAGGAAACTTTTCTGGAGTTGCTCCTGTACAAGGTCCACAGGAATAGTCGCCACCAGGACCAAGACCATTTGCAGAGAAAGCAAGGCCACCACTACCGCAATGGCACCACTGATAAGGTTTGATTGGATTGTATCAGGATTGTAGGCTTCCAAGAGGTGGACAAAGATTCCAACAAAACGCATGATGGCATAGACCAGGAGATAGACTGTCAGAAAGGCCAAGCCTGCATAGAAGACCTGGTCCAAATCAAACAGGTATTTTTCATCAAAATAATAGTTAAAGCTACCCTGGGTTGCATTGGCAAAGGGTACCCATAGATAGAGAATCCCTGACAACTTCTTATAGGTCAAGGCCGCCACCAAGATAGCAAAGAGGCTAGAAACACCGTAAAAGCCTTGAAGGACCAGTCCTCGACTATAGCCGATATAAAAACTCCAGGCTAGGAGGATAAGAATTGCAATTGATACCATGTCTACTCCTCAAGCTCATCTAGGTCCAGCAGGGTCACGTTCTTTTTTAAGACCTTTTCTTTCATGGCCGCCAATTCTGCCTCTGTCTTTTCAAAGGCCATCTCGCGGGTCAGCTGGACTGAGAGGGAATTGATAGCCAACAGCAAGGCCAGGGTTTCAGGGTCTGCCTTGGGCATTTTCTCCTTGATGGCCTGGTATTTTTCCTGGGCTAGCTTCTCCACTTCCGTCATAAAACGATTGTCATGCTCGGTCGTCAGGGTTAATTGTTTTTCACCAAATGTAAATTTATATCGATTCAGATTTGCCATTGTACACCTCGCTTCCTATTATACCTCAAAATGGCTATTTTCGCCAATTCCTACTATATAGAGTGTTTTCTACGCGCAAAGTCTACAAAGCGGAATTTGTCGATTTTGTGCTTGCTTTCAGTGTATTGGAATTGCTTGGTATCTCCCAGATAGACGCGGGATTTGATGAGGACCAGATAGTCATCTTCATTTTTCATGAGCTCTCGCTCCTCACGGCTGGTCGGCTCAACAGTAATTTCCTTTTGGGCATAGGCAATATCCAGCTTGAGGGTCTTCTCCAGATAATTGTAAATGGAAGATGCAGCAATTTCCTTGGTAATGGTCGGCACAATATCCGCAGACAGGTAGTCAGTATCCACAACCGACACCTTGCCATCAATAGAACGTGTACGGACAACTTTCCAGACCTTGCTATGGGGTTCAAACCCAGTCAAATTCGCCAAGTTGCTACTGATAACAATCTGATCCAGGCTGACTACTTCTGTCTTGGTCTCCAGCTGCAAAGACTCAGCCAATTCCTGGTAGGAAGTCAGACCAGAAACAGGGAAATTCAGCATTTCTTGCTTGAGAACTAGGGAACCTCGGCCCTGAACTTTCTGAATCATACCTCTTTCTGTCAACATAGACAGGGCCTTGCGGACAGTATCACGACTGACACCGTAAATTTCTTGCAGGCGCTGCTCGGTCGGCAGACTGGTTTCAGCAGGGTAGGTATTTGTACGGATTTTTTCCTTTAAGTCATTGTAAATTTCCTGGTATTTCTTCATGATGTCTCCTTAATTTGTAGCCACTTTATCATACAACTACTCTAGTATAACAGAAATTTTATGAAATTTTATAAAAAAATGTTAAAAACGCTTGCAATATTTTTTGAAATCGGATACAATGGTCTTTGTAAACAAAATTTGTTCGTACAAATTTTAAAAAAGACATACTTTTGGGAGATGTCTAAAAATATAAGGTGACGGATTCCATAAGCCGTCTAGAAGGAAAAATATATGGGAAAATTTGAAAAAGAAGCCAAACAGCTCTTAGACGCTATTGGTGGAAAAGATAACGTCAACGCAGTAACCCACTGTGCAACACGTATGCGCTTTGTTCTTGCGGATGACAAAAAAGCAAACGTCAAAGTCATCGAAGACATTCCTGCTGTAAAAGGAACCTTTACAAATGCAGGTCAGTTCCAAGTCATCATCGGTAACGACGTTCCAATCTTCTACAATGACTTTACAGCTGTGTCTGGTATCGAAGGCGTATCAAAAGAAGCTGCTAAGTCAGCCGCTAAAAGTAACCAAAATGCCATCCAACGTGTCATGACCATGCTGGCGGAAATCTTCACACCGATCATTCCTGCCCTTATCGTCGGCGGTTTGATCCTCGGTTTCCGTAACGTCTTGGAAGGCGTACAAATCGAAGCACTTGGTCAAGCTATGAAAGATGGAGAACTCCTCTTTGACGCAAGTGGTAAACCAATCTGGAACACTATCGTTCAAGTATCACCATTCTGGAATGGTGTCAACCACTTCCTCTGGTTGCCAGGTGAAGCCATCTTCCACTTCCTACCAGTAGGTATCACCTGGTCTGTTTCTCGTAAGATGGGAACGACTCAAATCCTTGGTATCGTTCTTGGTATCTGTTTGGTATCACCACAGCTCCTCAATGCCTATGCGGTACCTGGTACAGATGCAGCAACCATTGCCAGCGACTGGTCTTGGAACTTCGGTGCATTTAGTATTGCTCGTATCGGTTATCAAGCGCAAGTTATCCCTGCCCTCCTTGCCGGTTTGGCACTGTCTTACCTAGAAATCTTCTGGCGTAAGGTTGTTCCAGAAGTGGTCTCAATGATCTTCATACCATTCCTATCACTTCTTCCAGCAATTATCTTGGCTCACACTGTCCTTGGTCCTATCGGTTGGACAATCGGGCAATGGTTGTCAACAGTTGTATTAGCTGGTTTGACTGGTCCATTGAAATGGCTCTTTGGTGCGGTATTCGGTGCCCTTTATGCACCGTTCGTAATCACTGGTCTTCACCACATGACAAATGCCATCGATACACAATTGATTGCGGATGCTGGTGGAACTGGTCTCTGGCCAATGATTGCTCTTTCTAACATTGCTCAAGGTTCAGCAGTATTTGCCTACTTCCTCATGAACCGTAAAAATGAAAAAGAAGCGCAAGTTTCTCTTCCTGCAACAATTTCTGCTTACCTTGGTGTTACAGAACCAGCCCTCTTCGGTGTTAACGTGAAATACGTTTACCCATTCGTAGCGGCTATGATTGGTTCAAGTATTGCTGGACTTCTCTCTGTAACCTTCAACATCCAAGCTGCCTCTATCGGTATCGGTGGTCTTCCAGGTATCTTGTCTATCAAGGCTGAATACTGGGGTGCATTCTTTATGACAATGATTGTTGCGATTGTTGTCCCAATGATTTTGACAGCTGTTTTCAAACGTACAGGTGCATTTTCAAAAAAAGAAGAAACTGTTGAAGAAGTTGTAGTCGTAACTGAAACTGTCGTTGAAACTGGTTCTGCTATCGAATTGATCAGCCCCCTAACTGGTCAAGCAAAAGAATTGTCACAAGCAACTGACCCTGTCTTTGCATCTGGGGTCATGGGACAAGGTGTCCTTATCGATCCTAGCGAAGGCATCTTAGTTGCACCTGTTGACGGTGAAGTATCTGTCCTCTTCCCTACTAACCACGCTGTTGGTATCACTGCTACAAACGGAGTTGAACTCCTTATGCACATCGGTATGGATACTGTCGGATTGGAAGGTAAAGGCTTCACAGCTCACGTCAAACAAGGTGACAAAGTAAAAGCTGGCGATAAATTGATTAGCTTTGACATCGATGTCATCAAGGCTGCTGGTCTCGTCGCTGAAACACCAGTTATCGTGACCAACCAAACGGATTTCAATACAGAGGTTCTTGGAAGCCTTCCTCGTTCAGTAGAACGTGGCCAAGCTATCTTGAAAGCAACAAAAGCATAAAACAATATAAGTGTAGAGAGTTGGTAACCCCAACTCTTTGCCGTTGATACAATCATTCTCGAGAAAGGTATTGGTAACATCATCATGACCATTGACAAGCGCAAAGTTGTCTATCAAATCTACCCCAAATCTTACAAAGACACAACCGGAAACGGTGTCGGTGACCTGCGTGGGATCATTGAAAAACTTCCTTATCTAAAGGAATTAGGCATTGACATGATTTGGCTCAATCCCTTCTACCCAAGCCCTCAGCGGGACAACGGCTATGACATCTCTGATTATACAGCCGTCAATCCTGATTTTGGCACCATGGCTGACTTTGAAGAAATGGTGGCTGTCGGCAAAGAATTGGGCATCGAATTCATGCTGGACATGGTTCTCAACCACTGCTCGACAGACCACGAGTGGTTCCAAAAGGCCCTAGCCGGCGACAAATACTACCAGGATTTCTTTATCCTGCGTGACCAGCCAACTGACTGGGTGTCTAAGTTTGGTGGCAATTCCTGGGCTCCCTTTGGAAATACTGGGAAATACTACCTCCACCTCTTTGACGTGACCCAAGCCGACCTCAACTGGCGAAATCCTCATGTCCGTGAAGAACTCTTCAAGGTGGTCAACTTCTGGAAAGACAAGGGTGTCAAAGGCTTCCGCTTCGATGTCATTAACCTGATTGGTAAGGACGAAATCCTCGAAGACTGCCCAATCAATGACGGTAAGCCTGCTTACACCGACCGCCCGATCACCCACGACTACCTCAAGATGATGAACAACGCCACTTTTGGTAGCGAAAAAGGCTTCATGACCGTCGGGGAAATGTCTGCCACCACCATTGAAAACTGCATTCTGTACACGGCTCCTGAGCGTGAGGAATTGTCCATGGCCTTTAATTTCCACCACCTCAAGGTGGATTACAAGGATGGTAAAAAATGGACCATCATGGACTTTGATTTTGAGGAACTCAAGCGCCTCTTCCACACTTGGGGCGAGGAAATGTCTGTCGGCAATGGCTGGAATGCCCTCTTCTACAACAACCACGACCAGCCACGCGCCCTCAACCGCTTTGTCGATGTGGAGAATTTCCGCAAGGAAGGAGCAACCATGCTAGCAGCCTCTATCCACTTGTCCCGCGGTACGCCTTATATCTACATGGGCGAGGAAATCGGTATGATTGACCCTGACTACGATAGCATGGATGATTATGTCGATGTCGAGAGCCTTAATGCCTACCAAATGCTCTTAGAACAGGGAAACACACCTGATGTGGCCTTCAAGATTATCCAAGCCAAGTCGCGTGACAATGCCCGCACACCCATGCAGTGGGATGCTTCTGAAAATGCCGGTTTCTCAACAGGTACTCCTTGGCTAAAAGCTGGTAAATCGTACAAGACCATAAACGTTGAGACCGAAAAAACAGGCCCAATCTTCACCTTCTACCAAGACTTGATTCGACTTCGTAAGGAATTACCAATCGTGTCTGAAGGGGATTACAAGGCTGCCTACAAGGACAGCGACAAGGTTTACGCCTTTGAGCGCCTCCACGACGGTCAAAAACTCTTGGTCCTCAACAACTTCTTCCCAGAAGAAGTTCAACTAGAGTTGGCAGACGATTACGCACAAGGCAGCATCCTCATTGACAACTACAGCGACACCAAACTCGGAAAAACCATTCGACTGAAACCTTATCAATCCCTTGCCATTTGGGCCGATTAAAGACCAAGACTCGGAAGTTTCTCCCGAGTTTTTTAGTGTTTCTTTGATTGTAATCGCCTTTTGATAAAAAAATAAAGGCTACCAAAAGCATAAATCACAAACAAGATTGTGCCAATCAGAAAGAGGATGTACAGAACATAGGGATGGTTGGACCATAAACGTCAGAACCAATACCACCAGCCAGCGCTGTCCCCAGGTCATCTTACGCTGAAGTAACTAATAGAGAAAATCCTCTCCTGCATTGGTCCGGGTTTCCAGATATTCCTTCCATAAGCCAGATACAAAATTTGGCACAACCAGCCCTCCTCTTATTTTTAAACAGTATATCCTATTTTTGCAATCAAAAACAGAAAAATCGAACCTGTTTCGATTCGATTTCCCGTATTTTTATGGATTGAATGACACATGGACATGGTCATAGTGGTTTTCAGTGATACTTCCGCGGTCTGGCATTGGATTCCAGGTATAGGCTGGTCCGTAAATGCTTGGATATGGTGAGTAGAAACGTTGCTTCCAAATGATGTAGGAAATGTTGCGGGCACCCATATTGGCAATGGCATAGTCAGCAACCTGGTCACCGAGGGCTGAGCTCACTGGCACCATGAAATCAATAGCCAATCCCTTGCCGTGGTCTTGGGGATCTCCAGGACGGTATCCTGAGAAAGACGTAATACCGAAAGTATTTGCAACTTCTTCTTTAAATGCTGCAACTTGGGGCTGGAGGCCACTATTGTCATAAACTACCGTAGCAACTGGTGCTGCTGTTTCAACCACTGGAGTCTCTACCACCGGCTCTGCTGCTACAACAGACTCACTTGCTGGCTCCACTACTGGAGTTTCAGCTACTGGCTCTGCCACTGGTGCTTCAACTGGAGCAACCTGTTCTGCTGCTGGAGCTGCCACCGCTTCTGTTGTTTCGGGTATAGAAACTTGGGGCACTTCTACTGTAGCTACCTCGGCTGGAATATCGGCAGGGACTTCTGTTTCAGCTACTGGAGCAGTCGGTTCTGTCGCTGGAGCTGGGACTTCTACCTCGTCGAGATGAACAACTGTATCGTCGATGGTCGCCTGGTTTGTCTGCAAATCCACCGTCGCTTGAACAGGCTCTTGATTGGCTGTCTGAGCAGGTGCTTCAATTTCGATTTGGGTCACTTGGTTATTTTGGTCAACTGTCGTGGTCAATACCGTATCTGGGAAAATCAGGTTTACATCTGTAATTTGATTGACCTTGGCTAGGATTTCCATATCCAGATTCATGGCGTCAGCAATGGCACTCAAGGTATCGCCATACTTGATGGTGTAAGTGAGTTGGCCCCCTTGATTGACCAATTCAGCGCTAATCTCAGAGACATTGCGTGGTGTCCATTCCAAGGCGGAAATTGTCGGAGCTGCCAGGCCAGTTGCCAAGAGTGACAAGGCTACAGAGGATGCGTAGAACATTTTCTTATTCTCTTTCAGTACAGATCTTTTTCTCTTTCTTTTCATATAAACCGGTTTGTTTGTCTGTTTACGTTTCACAAAACATTCCTTCTTTCTTTTGAGATAGACCTATGATAGCGGAATTTTTTTTGCAAAACAAGCCTTTCCCAGGCTTTTAAACAAGCTGTAAACAAACCAAATTGATTGTCACTTGAGCGTTATATTTGTCACAAGATTGTCATAGTGACCTGATATGTGGCACCAAGACTGACTATCTCCTGCCATAAAGAAAAAAGGTTAGACTTCTCCAACCTCTCAAAACCTAGACTAACTACATCTCCTCCGGATACACCAAGCCCCACTCCTCACGCAGTTGAGTCATGATGTCCATGACATCGATCGTGTAGGCCAGATACATCTTATTTTCGAGACCAGAGACGGCGCGCTCCATGTCGGCTACTTCATAAGAAAGAGCTTTAGCAGTGTCACCAGTCTCAATCACTTCCTGCCGACCATCCTCTGTATAGGTAATAACCGCCTTCTGCCCGCGAGGGTATTCATAGAGTTCGATATAACCCTTATCATAAGCAATGGTCCCACGCTTAGGCTGTTTGGCATGGAGACTGAGGGCAATCGTAGCCATCTCACCCGCATCATTGGACAGGAGAATACCGACCTGTTCATCGACACCCGTTGGAGCCAATTTGACCTGGGAAGCGACTTGATTTGGTTTTTCAGTCATAAACCAGCGAACAAAGGACAGGGCATAGACACCGATGTCCAAAAGGGCACCTCCAGCTAAGTTCTTATTGAAAAAGCGGTTGGTCATGTCATATTCCTTGTAGCTGCCAAAGTTCATCTGAATCATCTTCAACTCTCCCAGCTTGCCACTTGCAGCCACTTCGCTCAACTGACGATAGATTGGCATGTGGAAAATGGTCATGGCCTCCGCTAGGATAACATGGTGTTTCTCCGCAAGGTCAATCGCTTCTGCCAACTCATCCTTATTTAGCGTGATGGACTTTTCACAGAGAACATGCTTGCCCCCAGCCAAGGCCTTACGTAAGTAGTTAATATGGGTATTGTGCGGCGTTGAAATGTAGATAATATCCACTTCTGGATCCTCAAACACTTCATCGATTTCCGCATAAACTTTCTCAATGCCATATTTTTGCGCAAATTCTACACCCTTGTCATAGGTACGGTTGGAAACGGAGTAGATATTCCCTCCCATTGCTTGTAGAGCTTGGGCCAATTCATTGGCGATAACACCCGTTCCCAGAGTTGCCCACTTATATTGAACTTGATTTTCCATCTTAACCTCACTTTCCTATTCACAGTAAAGTTTCTTACTGTGAATACAGGTTCTAAAACTATTATAGTAGATTCTACTCTTTTCCGCACACTCCAAGTCGCATTTATGATACAATAAGAACATGACGACCGCTGTACTTAAAGTGACTGCCTCAGACAAGGCACAGATGCTCCACCACTACGCCCGCTACCAGCAGGCCAGTAAAAATCCTTACATCGAAGCATTTTTCAAACTTCCTGGCGCCAGCCTTTCCATCTACACTTCTGGAAAAGTCGTTTTCCAAGGGGAAATGGCAGAGCTGGAAGCCAGCCGTTGGGGCTATGAGCAGGCTCAGACTGAGCAGACCATCTCCGGGCAGAACCTGCCCATGATTGGGACGGACGAGGTGGGTAACGGGTCTTATTTTGGCGGTCTGGCTGTCGTGGCTAGCTACATCACACCTGATGACCATGCCTTTCTCAAGTTGCTGGGCGTTGATGACTCTAAAAAAATGACAGACCAAAAAATCTGCCAACTCGCCCCTCTCTTAAAAGAGAAAATCCCCCACCAAGCTCTGCTATTGTCCCCGAAAAAATACAACGAGGTCATCGAGCAAGGCTACAATGCCGTATCAGTCAAGGTGGCACTCCACAATCAGGCCATCTACCTGCTACTCCAAAAAGGGGTACAGCCGGAGAAAATCGTCATTGACGCTTTTACATCTAGCCAAAATTACCAGAAATATCTCAAAAAAGAGGCCAATCACTTTGCCAACCCTGTCACCTTGGAAGAAAAGGCTGAGGGCAAATACCTGGCCGTCGCGGTATCATCCATTATCGCACGCGCCATGTTCTTGGAAAATTTGGCTCAACTAGGGGACCAACTAGGCATGAATCTGCCATCCGGTGCCGGCAGCAAGTCCGACCAGGTCGCAGCCAATATTTTGCAGAGATACGGAATGGCGGGGCTCAGCCAGGCCGCCAAACTCCACTTTGCCAACACACAAAAAGCAGAAAAATTATTGAAATAAGAGGAAACCACATGCGTTCAACTAAAAAAAATTCCCTTGCTCGCTTCCTAGCTGAGTGGGGCATCTTCTCTCTGATTATTATCGGCTTCTTGCTCTCACGGCTCTTTATCTGGCAGCCTGTTTCTGTCGATGGACATTCTATGGATCCAACCCTTCATGACAAGGAGCGCTTGATCATGGCGCGCACGACGACCATTGACCGTTTTGACATTGTCGTGGCCAGCGAAGTGGACTCGCAAGGCAAGGAGAAGCTGATTGTCAAGCGGGTTATCGGTATGCCTGGTGACTCCATCCGCTTTGAGAATGACGTTCTCTATATCAATGAAGAGGTGGTGGATGAGCCTTATTTAGCAGAGTACCTGGCAGCCTTTAAGGAAGATAAACTCCAGTCCACCTACTCCTATAATAAGAGCTTCCAAAACCGTGCAGCAGCTGCTACTGCCTTCACACTGGATGCCAATGGCTACCCAAGCCTGTCTTATGTCGTACCCGAAGGACACTACTTCCTCATGGGAGATGACCGCCTGGTTTCTCTAGATAGCCGTAATGTTGGTCCATTCACCAAGGCCAATATCAAGGGAGAAGTCGTTTTCCGCATGTGGCCCCTCAACCGCATTGGTACCGTAAAATAAACTAATTAGGAGTGAGACAACTGTCCCACTCCCTTTTGATAAGGAAAAATCATGCAAGAAGTATCTTTCACCGGAACTATCGACCGGATTATTTTTGAAAATCCCAGCAATTTTTATAAAATCCTGCTCTTGGAAATCGAGGAGACCAATGCGGATTATGACGACTACGAAATTATCGTGACCGGCACCATCGCAGACGTTATTGAAGGCGAAGATTACCGCTTTTACGGCAACTTGGTTACCCATCCCAAATACGGTCAGCAGCTGCAAATCTCCCGCTACGAACGCAGTAAACCAACTGCCTCTGGACTGGTCAAGTATTTTTCCAGCGACCATTTCAAGGGTATCGGCCGCAAGACGGCTGAGAAAATTGTCCAGCTCTACGGCGAGGATACCATTGATAAAATCCTAGCCGAACCTGAAAAATTGACCCAGATTACAGGATTGTCCAGCAAAAATCGGCAGGCTTTTGTGGAAAAACTCCGCCTCAACTACGGCACAGAGATGATTTTGTCCAAACTAGCCGAATACGGCATTCCCAACAAACTCGCCTTTCAAATCCAAGACCAGTACAAGGAGAAAACTCTGCAAATCATCGAGGAAAATCCCTACCAGCTGGTCGAAGATGTCCAAGGAATGGGCTTTACCATTGCCGATAAAATCGCTGAAAATCTGGGCATCGAGAGCGACTCACCACAACGTTTCCGAGCCGGCATGCTCTATTGCCTGCTCCAGCGCTCTATGGAGACGGGCGATACTTATGTCGAGGCGCGTGATTTGCTAGAGGCCAGCATTGACGTGCTGGAAAAATCCCGCCATGTCGAGTTGGACCCGGCTGCCGTAGCGCAGGAATTGACCGGTCTCATCAATGACGGCAAGGTCCAGCAGGCAGGCACCAAAATTTTTGACAACAGTCTCTACTTTGCTGAGGAAGGCATTCACAAGAACCTCAGCCGCCTCATGGGCAAAAATGGTTTCAAGCCCTTCCCACGCAAGGACGTCGAGACTGCCATTGCAGAGCTGGAAAGCATGTCATCACTGATCTACGATGCTATTCAGAAAGAGGCTATTGTCCGAGCTATTACCAATCCGCTCTTTATCCTAACTGGCGGACCCGGCACAGGCAAGACCACAGTCATCAACGGTATCATCGCGGTCTACGCTATCTTGCACAAGATTGATTTGACGAAAAACCGTGACGAATGTCCTATCCTCTTAGCCGCTCCAACCGGCCGAGCCGCCCGTCGGATGAATGAATTGACCGGCCTGCCAGCTGCGACCATCCACCGCCATCTGGGCTTGGTTGAAGGTCAAGAAGAATCCTACCGCGATGATTGTCTGGATGCGGAATTTATCATCGTCGATGAATTTTCTATGGTCGATACTTGGTTGGCCAACCAGCTCTTCCAGAATATTTCCTCTCAGACGCAGGTCCTCATTGTCGGAGATGCGGAGCAATTGCCATCGGTCAGCCCCGGTCAGGTCCTGGCCGACCTGCTCAAGATTAAAAAATTGCCCAGCCTAACGCTGGAGAAAATCTACCGCCAGTCCGACGACTCGACCATTGTCACACTTGCCAGTCAAATTCGGCAAGGCAGCCTTCCAGCTGATTTCCGTGAGAAAAAGGCAGACCGGTCTTATTTCGAGGCGCAAAACGAACAAATCCCTGCCCTGATTGAACGCATTATCGGTGCCGCCATCAAGTCGGGCATCCCAAGTCAGGAAGTGCAAATCTTGGCACCCATGTACCGAGGAGCAGCAGGCATTGACCAGCTCAACATTATGACCCAAAACCTGCTCAATCCAATAAGCGAGGGGCAATTGGAATTTGCTCATAACGACCAGATTTTCCGCCAGGGCGACCGGGTCATCCACTTGGTCAACGACGCTGAAAGCAATGTCTTTAATGGCGACTTGGGCTACATCACCGACCTCCTGCCTGCCAAGTACACCGACAGCAAGCAGGACGAGATTTCCATCAACTTTGACGGTAGCGAAGTGACCTACCCCCGCAATGAGTGGTACAAAATCACTCTGGCCTATGCCATGTCCATCCACAAATCTCAGGGGAGCGAGTTTCAGGTGGTCATTCTGCCCATCACCCGTACCAGCCACCGGATGCTCCAGCGCAATCTGGTCTACACGGCCATCACCCGCTCTAAGAGCAAGCTCATCCTGCTGGGAGAAATCTCCGCCTTTGACTACGCGGTCAAGAATGCCGGTACCCTGCGCAAAACCTATCTGGTTCCCCGTTTCCAAGGGGATCTTGAAGAAAAGGCAGAGCGGCCAGAGCAGATTTCACCAAATCTGCCTACAAAATCTGACCAGTCTATCTCGTCTGAACAGCCCGCACCAACCAAAGTACCTGTGGAAAAAACTGTATCTGCACCCAGCCAACTTTCCCTACTGGACCAAGAACCTATGGAAAACACCCCCATCCAGCCCACTAGCTACATTCTGACCGAAAAAAATATCCTCACCATCGACCCCATGATTGGCCTGACCGATGAAGATATTGCTCTATTTTTCAAATAAACCGCCTTTGTTACAAAAATATTACAAATGTTACAAAATTGTGTTGACACTATCCTTCTATTTTGCTATACTAAAATCAAACAGGAGGATTTTTATATGAAAAAGAAAATAACAAACGGTATTATACTCTTATCTGCAGCTATTTTATTAACAGCCTGTGGAAAAGAAACTACCCCGGCTACATCCACTAAGACCAGTGAGAAAACAGAACAAACCAGCTCTAGTAAAAAAGCTACAGACAATTCTACTAAGAAAGAAACTGATACAAGCTCTAGCCAAGCAACCGAATCTAGTGCTACAACAACTACTTCGTCTCAAGCAGAAAGTAGCTCATCTTCAAACCAGACCAAACAAGAAGAAATTGCAAGCCAGCCTAGCTCAACAACTATGACAGGAGACCAGCTATTGGCCTTGCCATCAGTAGCTCTTCCGACAGAACTTGTCGGTACTTGGACAGGCACTAGTCCACAAGCACGTATGGTCGAGGTAACCGTCGCAGCTGATGGGACTTTCACTGTTACTCAGGACTTCCGTCAAAGCGAAGATGAGGAAGTAACCGACTGGAATGTCCAACACCGGACTGCTGTCATTACAGACTTGATTTCACCTAAACCAAACCATTACCTGGTTCGCAAGTCGACAGGAGACGGAGTAGCTTTACTTCCTGGTGTAACAGGCATTGGTGATGCTGGAGGTCAACTCTTGCCAGGCTTCATTCTAGAAAATGGACAATACAAGGTTATTATGCAAGGTGTTTCAACCAATCCAGCATTTCCAACAACTATTGATTTAACTGCACCTGCTCAAATAATGGCAACCCTGAATAAGGAACAATAAGTCCTACCAACTAAGCTCGACTAGACCTGTCGGGCTTTTTCATTTTTTTTCGATGACCAATCTGAGTACAAAAAAACTAGGCTGTCACCTAGTTTCCATTGCTTGCTTCTTCGGAAGTTTCTGTTGCCTCTGGCGCCGGGACTTCTTTGGCCGGATTCATATTGACCCTGTGCCACTCATTGATGACGTAGGCGAGGGCGACCACTTGATTGTAACCCATAGGATCGATTTCGGTATCGTCCTCAGATGCGCCACCAAAATGAGCTGTATAAAGGGCAATGCTGTAAGGTGTTTCCTCCATGACAATGGCATCCAGATTGAGGGCTTCACGGACATAGCCGGGTTTTTGGTAGATGGTCACCCCGTGAACATACTCTTCAAACCAAGTTCCCGGAAAGGCATCATCTAGGTACTTCATCAGGTCTGCGTATTTGTCCTGACGCTGATAAAGGTAATCCAAGACCTGCGAATAATAGCTCGTTGTCGTCTGATTGCCATTAGCAGAAATAGTTGGCACGTCAGGATTTTTCGATTTACCATAGCGGCCAAACATGGTGTAGGCCTTGTCCATACCACCGATGCGCTCCGCTAAGGCATAGGCTGGAGTATTTTCAGACACTACAATGGAGCCGTATTGCATATCTGCGATCGTCATCATCCCATTATAATTGGCAACATAGGCGTCATGCTCAGGCTTGTATTCATAAGTTGTGCCGGTAATATCGTAAGCCTCTGTCGCTGAAACTTCACCTTTTTCCACCGCATCTACCACCAACATATTGAGGGGTAACTTATAGGTGGAGCCAGCGGTCATAGGCTGGGTATCGTTCATGGAGAAGACTTCATTGGTTTTGAGATTCTTATAGGTAAAGGCCACCTGTGATGGGTCCAATCCCTGCTCCAAGAGATAGGCCTTGACCGTATCTTCTAAACTCAGATTAGGATAATCATAATAGAGATAGAGACTGTTCATGTAAGCCAAATCTTCCTGCATGACCAAGTCTTTGGCCTCCTGAGACTTATGAACAGGCTTGACCACTTCTTTTTTGGTTTCTGTTTCCTTCGATCCACTCGCCGCTGCTTGGTTGGAAGAATCGGCTTTGCCTATCCCTTTCTTGGTCGAATCCAGATTGAAAAGGGCAACCATACCAAGCGTAAGGAGGACTAGTAAACCTAGAGCGATAGGAATATAGTCTGTCCAAACCTGCTTTTTACCATGCCGCGACCCACGTTTTTTTCTTCTTTTTGGCAATTTCCAAAATGAAAGAAATTTATCCACAGTCGGTTTGACAACTCCCTTAATCCTGTCTGTGTTTGGAAGAAGACGCTTTTCTGCAAGTCTTCCTGGTACAATCTGCTTCTCTCTAGACTGATCTAGCGCAATCGTTCTTGGAAAACGCTGATGAATCTGACCACGATTTCTCTTAGATGGAACTCTTCGGGGATATTTTCGCTTGGCAGACTTGGTCCAAACCTGTCGCCGAGATTTTCTTTGCTCATTCTCTCTTGTCATAACTCTACCAGTATAGCTGATTTACTTGGTCAAAACAAGCATTTATCATTGGAAAAGAGCTGATATAAGAAATTTTATTTTTTTCTGAAAATTTTTAACATAAAGCAAAGCATCCCCGTTTCCGAGGATGCGATAAGGAATGACTAGATTAATTCTTCAAATCGAACTTCTGCTAAGATTTCTGCGAATTGCTCTGGCGCAACTTCGGGGAAATAATTGAGGCAGTTGGCAGTTGCATAGGCAGCAGCCTCCTTGAGGAAGATTTCTGGCTCTTGGTTTTGGCTGATCCCCTTGACAAGGAGACCCAGATAGAAATCTCCAGCTGCAATTGGATTTTTAGCCTCTTTCTTAGGGGATTGGATACGGAAAAAGCGTTGACCGATTTTGGCCAGACTTCCCTTGCTGCCTAGGGTCACGATAAGATTTTCGTGAGGAGTCACTTCTTTGAGGATGCGCAGTACATCTTCTGGGTCATGTTCATCCAACTCTGGATAGATGTCCTTGAGCTCCTCATTGTTAATTTTAATCAGGGCTGGACGAGCCTCGTAAGCGGCACGAAGGGCTGCACCACTGGTATCCACAATGGTGCGGACCGCAGGGAATTTTTCAATAAACTGCTGGATATAATCATCCGGCATCCCCTTCATCAGACTGCCTGAAAAGACCAAGGTATCACCTGGTTGCAGGCTTTCCTCGATTTGCTTAGTAAATTGATCCAGGAGTTCTGCAGTCAATTCCAGGCCTTTTTCATAGAAGAGAACCACATCCCCTGTCGATGTTTCAACGTAGATATTACAGGTGCGGGTGTTTTGCCCAGACTGAACCACCTTGAGGGCATTGCCCTTGTCAGCATTGAGTTCCTCGATGTAGCGACCAATCGCTCCACCTAAAATAGTATGGATAACATAGTCCGTCTGGCCGTTTTCCTTGAGGGCATAGGCCACATTGAAACTCTTGCCACCTGGATAATCCCGGACTTCAAAGGGACGTAGGGGAATATTTTTCTCAATAGCCTCAACCAAGAGGGTTCGGTCAAGAGCAGGGTTGGGACAGACAAGATGAATCATAGCAATCTCCTTTTTTGATGTGATGTTCTATGATTATTATAACAGATATGTTGATATATGGTTGAAAAAAATAATAAAAAGAAACCAGAAATTTTCTGATTTCCCTATTTGAAATTGGTAACGGTCACACCCAGCAAACGAATGCCCTTTTCTGGCTGGCCGACTTCTTCAAAGATTTGGCGGACTTCCTTCTCAATCCTATCGGCTTGGTCAGTCGCCTCCGAAAAACTATGGCGCTTGGTCAGGGTCGAAAAATCTCCGTAGCGGATTTTGAGGACAATGGTCCGTCCTTTTTTCTGGTGCTTGGTCAGACTAACCGCCACCTTCTGACAGAGCTTGCCCAACTCTTGCAGAGCATCCTCTTCGCGATAGAGCAACTTGCGGTAGGTCCGCTCCTTACCGATAGACTTGCGGATGCGATTGGTTTTTACGGGTGAATTGGAAATACCCCTGGCCTTGCGGTAGAGATCAAAACCAAAACGACCGAAAGTGTCAATCAAAGTCATCTCCGATACATCTAACAAATCTGCCCCAGTATAGACTCCCATCTGATGCAATTTTTCGACGGTCTTCTTACCAACTCCGTGAAGTTTCTCGACAGGGAGACTGGCCAAAACCGGCACCGCATCCTCCGGCTTAATCAGGGTCAGTCCATGCGGCTTTTCCATGTCCGAGGCGATTTTAGCCATAAATTTATTATAGGAGACGCCAGCTGATGCCGTCAGGTGTAGCTCCTTCCAGATATCGTACTGGATGAGTTTGGCAATCTTGATAGCCGAAGTGATGCCCAGCTTATTTTCTGTCACATCCAGATAGGCCTCATCGATGGACATGGGCTCGACTAAATCCGTATAGCGGTGGAAAATTTCGCGGACCTGGAGACCAACTTCCTGGTATTTATCATAGTTCCCTGAAATGAAAACCGCCTGGGGACAGCGTTCATAGGCTTCTTTGGAAGACATGGCCGAATGAATTCCAAAGGCACGCGCCTCATAACTACAGGTGGACACCACCCCCCGACCGCCAGACAACCTAGGGTCCGCTCCAATAATAACAGGCTTTCCTTTCAATTCAGGATTGTCCCTTACCTCAATGGCAGCAAAAAAAGCATCCATGTCTACATGAATAATTTTTCTAGATAAATCATTGATTAGAGGAAAAATTAACATGAACACTCCTTTCTGCTCCTTCCTACTAGACATATTATAGCCTATCTAACAAATTTTTTCATAAAGCGAACATTGACAGGCAATTAGTACTCAATGAAATTCAAAATCAGACTAGGCGACGCATATGCAGATAGAGCACCACTACTTCGCATTTTTAGATAGTAGAATTTTCAAATGTATAAACTTAGACGTGTCCTGTCTCTAATTCCATTTTGCTATAAGTTTGCGAAAAGCTTCGATAAACAATACAAAAGAGGCAGGTCCAATACCTACCTCTAATGTATTTGGAGAACAAG
The DNA here is from genome assembly GCF_043674225.1 of Streptococcus sp. A11. Taxonomy (NCBI): domain Bacteria; kingdom Bacillati; phylum Bacillota; class Bacilli; order Lactobacillales; family Streptococcaceae; genus Streptococcus; species Streptococcus sp. A11. The sequence continues at coordinate 17,074 of NZ_JBIMJS010000015.1, read as the reverse complement.
TTAATTATTTTTTTCTGAAATGACTACTCAAATCGTCTTCTTCGAGCCGCCATAGCCATTAGACCTACTAAACCAGCTGCTAGGAGCAAGCCTTGTTCAGTTGTTTCACCTGTTTGCGGTAAAGTAGCTGAAGTAGCTTTTGCTGGTTTTGGACTAGCAGCTTCTTTCGCCAAGCTTGCAGGATCAATACTTGGAAGAGCAGCTACTGTAGGAGCATAGTTAGGAACTAAGCCTCCATCGAAAGCAGGTAACGGTTCTGCTTTAACACTATCACCTTTTGCAATCACAAGCGGTGGCAATTCCCCTAACGGAAGAGGATCTGCTTTGGTACTTTCTCCTTTTGCAGTGACGATGTCCTCATCTTGTTTGACTGGCTCATCAACTGTGCCTGGATTTGCAGGCGTTTCGGTAGCATTCAAGCGAGCAACTATAGCATCTAAGATATTTGCTGTCAAAAGATTTGCAGCTTCGACAGAAGCCATAAAGTCTTCCACTTCTTTGACAAGAGCTGTCTTACCTGCTGAACGTGCTGCAGTAAGTGCTGCTTCATATGCTGACTTATCAAGGGTGGCTTCTTCCTGAACAGGTGTCAAGAAACGGAATTCAGCAGCAGACATAAATTGATCTGCAGTATCACCGTATGAGGCAGTACCTGTAATCACAATCTTCTTAGCCTTAATTGTCTTACCGAAATCAATTGTCTTAGTAGCACTTGTTGCTGGCCAATCCGCACCAGTAAAGGTATGTTCCACGTTTTGATCATCAGTAATTACCAATGTCAATGCTTTCAAGATACCGTTGTGGCCTGATTGTCTCGGCACATATTCAAAACGTTGAATGTCTACTGGTCTACGAAGGTTAACTGTCGCTGGCTCATTAATATGACGGCCATTCCATGGTGTGTGCCAGATAGTAGACGGATTGCCGTCAAAGGCTTTAGCTAGTTCTTCACCTTCTTGAGCGTTAGCCTGAGCCAAGCCAATATCTTCATTTGTGATTGCTGTTTTCTTCACTTGAAGATTTTGACGGGCTGTATTGGCAGTAGCAATCAAGGTACGAGCGTCTTCGATACTAATATCCTCAGGAGCTGCAGACACTGCTAACAAAGCTTCTTTGTACGGTGCCAAACTTGCTTGAGTATAGTTTTCATTCAAGACTGGGGTATTTAAGTTATAGTAATCTGTTGTCAACAAGTGACCAGTCAAGGTAACTTCTTCGATCACCAGATTATCTAGCATAAAGTCATTGTAGCCTCGGAAGTTGGCATTTCCACCAGTATCTCCCTTAGTATCACCACCACGGCGAGTTGAGAAGATACCAACCCAAGTATTGCCAGACTCTGCACCTGTAACTAAGAAACTTGCTTTCTTAGCCTTATCACTATCTTCCCATGAATTGTTCAATGGATTCAGCGTTAGGCTACCGGCATCATTGTTATAACGTCCTTCACCGATAGCAAAGGCATAAGTTCCATTGGAACCAGCTTCATAATCAAAGCTTACACGATAGGCCTTGCCAGCTTCAAAGCGGAAGTTTTGTGGAATAGTTTGGTAAACAATGCTATTGCGAGCTGTCAGACCATTTGTCTTGAGTGACCAAGTGCCTTCAATGACATCGTCCACCTTCTTACCATTCCAGCCACGTTGAGTGTATGGAGCATGTTTTTCTGCAAGGTGGGTACGGTTGTCCTCAACTCCTTCAATACCACCGATAACAAATGGGAAAATACCTTGTGGAACACTCTCAAAGTTTTGCTTGAAGGTACCAGCAGTTGTATTGTGACCTCCTGCAAACATCGTTGAGTCATTTTCAAAGACACGAATTTCATCGAAATAGGTTGCTGCATCATCTGCATCGCGAGATAGGGTCAAACGTACATTATCCACATTGTCTCCAGTTGTGAAGAATACATACATGTTTTGGAAGTAACTTGTATCCTCAACCGTTGCGTTTTGTGGCAATGTATTATGAGCATAGGCTTTTACATAGTTCAGAGCAATAGACTCATTTGTATAGTTTGTAACTTCTGAACTACCTGTATTGACCGTAATGCTAGCTTTTGCAGTACTACGGTTGTCTACCCCTACATAAGCTGCATAGCTGGTATTTGGTTTCAGACCAGTCAATTTTTGACTGAGACTAACTTTGGATGTATTGCCTTGGATACGGAGCATATCGTTGGCACCTTGGGATTTGACCAAAGTAGCCTTGCTAGTATCACCATCAATTGTCCAATGGTCTAGCTTACCAGAGTTAAAGCCTTGGTCATAGATATGCATGCCGTCACTCCAGGACATCTCTGGATTTGTCTGTGGAGATTTATAGAGGACATACGGCACATTTGCATCTGCTTGAATGGTAATTTGACCATTGGTTACTGCCAATTCTTGAACATCTGTCTTACCTAGCTCAGTAAGTTTGTAGAGATAAACCTTATTACCAGTCCAATCTGAAGGAAGGGTCCAAGTTGTGGCACCTGCTTCTTCGTTGAAGTAGTACATTTTGTGTTTGTCACTAGTCAGGTCATTACCATTCGCATCCCAGTTCCAAGGCGCCAAGTAAGCTGCTCCATCTTGAATCGTACGACCATTCAAGGTTACTGTCCGTTGACGGTAGCCAGCATTGTTAACATCATTTGACTTACGGGTCAAGACCAAGGTATTGTCAGACTTGTCTTTCAAAGTGATTTCCATCTCTGGCGTCCAAGTATAGGTTTCACCGTTGTCCGTCATACGAACAGGGTCACCATTCTTCCAGTTGGTTACTTGGAAGTGTTGGATATACTTGGTCATCAGGTTGTTGGCAAACAAGTTGGTAATGTAACCATTATAGTCACTACGTCCTTGCCATCCTTCGAAATCTTTCATATCGTAGCCGCCAAGTAGTGGATAGTTTGCAGCACCACCATATGCAGGATAATCACCAACCCATGAATCTTTTTGGTGGTTACGAATGAAGCGGGCGATATTAGAGTTGATACCTTTCAGAGTAAAGCCACCATAGGTCAAATCTGCTGCCCAGTGCTGGAAGGTCGAGTCATACTCACCTGCATAACCCCATTCAAAGGCATTTCTCCAACCTTGCATATTGATTTCTTTGGCAAGAACATGAGTTTCCCAAGCATTTTCGCCACCAGACTGACCATTACCCCACACATCGACATAGATAAAGTCTAATCCGTCACCCAGTTCTTTCTTCAAATCTTCCCAACGTTTCAAACGGTTGTGGGCCAAATCATAATGACCACTGATGTTGATACCTTGATCAATCCAGTTCCAACCATAGGCGTAGTCCCCATTTGCCTGACGACGAAGAATCTCTTCAGAGAAGTATTGGGATTCTGGATAGGTTTCAGATGCATTGACGTGAATACCTAGTTTTGCACCATATGGTTGTGATTTTTCAATCAAGGTCTTGAAGTCTTCTGTGCCACCGATACGTTTACCAATATCTGCATAATTCAAGTGTCCAGAGTCATGACCTTCACTACCATAACCTTTCAAGAGGATACTTTGTCCCAAGCCATCTGTATGAAGGGCAATTTTCTTAATACCATCCAAGGTCATCAAGAATGGGTTTTGAGCCTGTGATCCAAAGTTCATAGCAATACGGTAAGCTACCAGTTCCGGTACATATTCATGCCCTTTTGGATTGTTCATGATGTCACGGTAAGCTATAGCCCCATCTTGCCAGTCTACCTTATTATCATTGTTTACATCAGCTGCAAAAACTACTTTTGCACTTGGCAATTCGAGAGTATATTCTGGATAAACGACACCGTTGTGGGCTCCCTCCCATCTCCATGGAGAGGAAGCAATTCCTAGATGAACACCAGTTTCACCATCAACAGTATATCGGTGGCTATTTGTTGTCAAGCGTGTAAAGTCACTTGCACCACCACCATAGCTATTTTGTGAATTACTCCAAACTGCTGCCGCAAATTGATCTGTTGAAACAAAGCCGTACATGTATCCTTGACGTTGGTAATTCACACCATCTTGCAATTGAATATGCTCATCACCTGTACGATGGGTGTGGGTCGACATGCGGCTTCCATCAAATTTTGCATCGGTTTGATGGCTAGCGACTGAAACCAAATTATTTTCATCAAAAGCAATGGTTTGGATCAACTTGGCAACATCATCAATCTCTGCTCCATAGGTCACTTGGTTGCGGTTATTAACTTCCAAAACATCAAAGTGAAGTTCTTTACCTTCTACCTTGATTTGAACCTTGATAGAAGCGTTGATTTTGTTAGCTTCATCCACAACATCCAAAACATAGTGAGCGGTCTTGTCGTCAACTTTGTTATAGGTAACGGTTGGCGTCACTTTCACATTGTTGATGCGTAGTGAATTGAGGGAATGAACCTGTCCAAATACCTTGTTCCCGTTGAAAGTATATTCTCTAACACGTGGGAAGGCCTGGTCAATCTTGGCAGTCAATTCACCTGAATTGAGTTCATCATAGGCAACTGCCGCATCATTGACAACAAAAGCTGGTGTTGGGGTTTCTTCTTTTTCATCTGCAGGGGTCACACCAGTTTGGTCATCTGCTTTTATATCAACCTTGGTTAATTGCTGACCAAATGTACCTAATTTCAAAGCAACTCGTTTTTCAGCTGACAAGGCTTCTTTCACAGCTGTTTCCAAGTTTAGTGTATCAAACAACTGTACATCATTGTTAGTAGCATTCAACTGCCCATCTGATTTGTATGAAATCGATAGAGTATTTTTACTATCTTTTACAGGAGATGTAGTGACTGTCCGTTCACGTAGCCAGTTTCCTGTACCGTTAACCTTGTACTCCCAGAACCATCCTAAATTATCATATCCAACAAAGAGGAAGTTGTTAACATCTTTGTATTTGACAAAGACTCCAAAACGGCCTTGGTTGTCTTCGGAACGCTCTACAAATTCCAAATTTACATTGACATTGCCTTCTGGGCTTGCTTCCAATCCAGCTTTTTCAAAGATGGCAATGCTATCTCCATTATTGTTTTGTGCCGTTGAAGAAAGTGCATTGTAACGAACTCCACCTTCTTCCTTGATGGCTACAGTTCCTTTGATGGCAGAGGTAGATGTCCACTCTGGCTGGATATCAGCTGGTGTTGGGGTTTCTTCAACCGGTTGTTCATCAGTATTTGCTTCATCGCTATTGAGACCAGTCTGGTTAGTTGCCTTAACATCTACGATGGTCCGATCTGCACCATAGCTTGTTACTTTGAGTTTGGCTGCATTGCTAGTCCGAAGATCTGCCAATACTTCTGCCGGAATTTGAATGGCATTGAAAAGTGCTGTTTCTTGATTCTCTGCAGACACGATCGAAGCAGACAATTGTCCTCCTGTTGTCAAGTTGACATTGAGACGATAAGCAGTATCTTTTGCTGGTTCATTGACACGAGTTCCACTATACCAGGTTCCGCCATTAGCTGCCGCAGGAGACTTGTACTCCCAGAACCATCCCAAATTATCATAGCCAACTAAAATATGTTTAGAAGCATCAGTATGGTTCAAATAGACACCGAAGCGACCTTTTTCAGCATCTGAACGTTCAATAAGATCTAGAGAAATAGCCGCGCTACCATCTGCATTCATTTTCAAATCAGGGCTAGTAAATGTACCTGTTGAAGCACCGTTATCTTGGCCACTAACAGAAGACAAACGGTTGTAACGAACACCATCTTCTTCACGAACTTCAACAGTACCTGCTGGGTTGGAGCTAGCTGTCCACTCCGCTGCAACTTCTTCCGTTGTGTTTGTTGCTGGCGCAAGGTTGAGTTCTGGAGTTACTGCTGCCTCTGCAGTTTCTGTCGCAGCTCTCTCTTCGACCTCCTCTTCAGCCGCAGCTTCCTCCGTAGGGGCCAGAACAGCTTCTCTGGTAGCACCTTCTGCTACAGTTATTTCATCAGCCTTGATTTGAACACCAGAAAACAGGCTCATTCCAACAATGACCGATGCTGCACCAACGGTTAGTTTTCTAATTGAGTAGTGATTTTTCTTAGAAAACAAATCTTTCGAATAATTTCTCATTGTTTACCTCCTTATGATATGTTGAGAAAATTGGTTTATACAGCTTTATTTTACAAAAACGCTTACACGATGTCAATATGTTAACATGTTTTTGTTTTGTTTTTTTTGACAAAAATCTTTTTCTATGAAAGTTTAATAATTTTTTCACATTTTTTTGAAACCACTTACCACATTTTTCAAGTGTTTTCAAGTGTTTTGACCTTGCAGAAAGTGCTTACATATGATATACTAAAATATGTGAAAAACAAAACTATCCTAAAGGAGAACCCTCATGTCAACAAAAGTAAAAACTAAAAACGTTACTGAAGACATTTTCGCCCAAGCCTGGGAAGGCTTCAAAGGTACCGACTGGCAAGATAAGGCTAGTGTAACTCGTTTCGTACAAGCCAACTACACGCCATATGATGGTGATGAAAGCTTCCTTGCAGGCCCAACTGAGCGTTCACTGCATATTAAAAAAATTATCGAGGAGACAAAAGCAGGCTACGAAGACACTCGTTTCCCTATGGATATCGACCGTGCAACTTCTATTGCTGATATTGGCCCTGGCTTCATCGATAAAGAAAATGAGCTCATCTTTGGTATCCAAAATGATGAACTCTTCAAGCTTAACTTCATGCCAAAAGGCGGTATCCGTATGGCTGAGACTACTCTCATCGAAAACGGCTACACTCCAGATCCACTCTTGCATGAAATTTACACCAAACACGCAACCACTGTAAATGACGGTATCTTCCGTGCCTACACAGCTAACATCCGCCGCGCCCGCCACTCACACCACGTTTCTGGTCTGCCAGATGCTTATTCTCGTGGTCGTATCATCGGTATGTACGCACGTTTGGCACTTTACGGGGCTGACTATCTCATGGAAGAAAAAGTAGCCGACTGGAATGCTATCACTGAGATTGATGAAGAATCCATCCGTCTCCGCGAAGAAGTCAACATGCAGTATCAAGCTCTCCAACAAGTTGTTCGCTTGGGTGACCACTACGGCGTTGACGTCCGAAAACCAGCCATGAACACCAAGGAAGCTATCCAGTGGACCAACATCGCCTTCATGGCAGTATGCCGTGTCATCAACGGTGCTGCAACTTCCCTCGGTCGTGTACCAATCGTTCTTGATATCTATGCAGAACGTGACTTGGCTCGCGGAACATTTACAGAATCAGAGATCCAAGAATTTGTTGACGATTTCGTATTGAAACTTCGTACCGTTAAATTTGCTCGTACAAAATCATTCGACGAAATCTACTCTGGTGACCCTACCTTCTTGACCACTTCTATGGCAGGTATGGGTAATGACGGTCGCCACCGTGTTACCAAGATGGACTACCGTTTCCTCAACACGCTTGACAATATCGGCAACTCGCCAGAACCAAACTTGACCGTTCTCTGGTCTGACAAATTGCCGTATGCCTTCCGTCGCTACTGTATGGCTATGAGCCACAAGCATTCTTCTATCCAATACGAAGGTGTGACAACCATGGCCAAAGACGGCTACGGCGAAATGTCTTGTATCTCTTGCTGTGTGTCACCACTTGACCCAGAAAGCGAAGACAAACGCCACAACATCCAGTACTTCGGCGCTCGTGTCAACGTTTTAAAAGGTCTCCTTTCAAGCTGGAACGCTGGTTACGATGATGTCCACAAAGAATACAAGGTATTTGACGGTGTTGAGCCAAACCAAGAAGAAATCTTCACCTACGACCGTGTCATTAAAGACTTTGAAACTGCCCTTGACTGGTTGACAGATACCTATGTGGATGCCATGAACATCATCCACTTCATGACCGACAAGTACAACTACGAAGCAGTTCAAATGGCCTTCTTGCCAACTCACCTTCGTGCAAACATGGGCTTCGGTATCTGTGGATTTGCTAATACAGTCGACTCCTTGTCAGCTATCAAGCACGCGCAGGTTAAACCAATCCGTGACGAAGATGGCTTTATCTATGACTATGAAGTAATCGGTGACTTCCCACGCTACGGTGAGGATGATGACCGTGTAGATGATATTGCCAAATGGCTCATGGAAGCATTCTATACTCGTCTTGCAAGCAAGAAACTCTATAAGAATGCAGAAGCTGCCGTGTCTATCTTGACTATCACTTCAAACGTTGCCTACTCTAAACAAACTGGTAACTCACCAGTTCACCGTGGGGTATTCCTCAACGAAGATGGCTCAGTCAACACTTCTAAAGTAGAATTCTTCCCACCAGGTGCCAACCCAACTTCTAAAGCTCGTGGTGGTTGGTTGCAAAACTTGAACACCCTTTCTAAATTGGACTTCAACCATGCCAACGACGGTATCTCATTGACAACTCAGGTTTCTCCAAAAGCGCTTGGTAAGACCTTCGATGAGCAAGTAACAAACTTGGTGACAATTCTTGACGGTTACTTCGAACAAGGGGGTCAGCACGTTAACTTGAACGTTATGGACTTGAACGACGTTTATGAGAAAATCATGGCTGGTGAGGACGTTATCGTTCGTATCTCTGGATACTGCGTAAACACTAAATACCTCACTAAAGAGCAAAAAATGGAATTGACCCAACGTGTCTTCCACGAAGTTCTCTCAATGGACGACCACGCAGCTGAAGTTTCAGGTGCGAATGCTTAATCAAAACAAACTGAAAAGGACTTGCAATGCAGGTCCTTTTTGCTGTATAAGAATTTTCTTCTGAAGAAACAACGGACTCCCTTGATAATTATTCGTTTCCGTCACCGCCTCATTAAGAAGATACTACCGAGCCATAGGTGCTGCTTATTCTTTATAGTACCTATTCCACATGATCGAGAGATAGGATGGATAAATACATATCTAATCTCTCATTCAAATAAGGGGCAAACAAATCTTCCATTGCTGACAAACTTCCTTTGGCATGAAAGTCATCAAAGGCCATGTAGTAAGCTAATCGATCTGAGAATTTTATATCAATCGGAGAGTAGCCAGCCTTCATCAGCTCCAGGTTAACCAAAAGCCGACCCGTCCTACCATTCCCATCAATAAAGGGATGGATACTTTCAAAGGCGATGTGAAAACGAGCCATCTTGGTCACGATGTCTTCCTGACTTTGAACATAGTCCGCCAGCCATTGCTCCATAAAAGGCTGGGCAGGTTTATTTGCAGCTACCATGATACGTACCGGCACTTTTCGATAGACGCCCCTATCGTCTTTTTTATCCGATAATACCAGATAGTGAATATCCTTCACGACCTGCTCCGTCAAGGGAGTATCCTCTGCCACCAGGGTCTGCACATACTCAAAAGCTTCCCTATGACCAAGGGCCTCAAGGTGATCTTTCCAATATTTCTGGTCAATGGTCAAACCGCGCAAGACCATATCTGTCTCACGGAGGGTCGGAAGGATAGGCGAAAAACGGAAGGATAGGGAGAGGATTTTCGGAAGGATAGGGATAACATAACAACTTTGATAGAATGACAGATCATCAAAATCAGACTGAAATCGGTAGTATAGTGACTCTAAAAATCAATCACATTCAGCAACCAAATTCTCTTCATCTACTGAAATTGGCTATACCGTTCTTTCTTCAAATTTTGAATAGAGAGCATGGCTACAAAGCTAATTAGGTAAAGACTAGATAGAAAGACCATGACAGTAGCTGGGCTGGAAGCATCCAGAATCATACCGATAATGACAGAGGAGAAGCCTCCTACTGCCCGACCGACGTTTAGGATAACGTTATTGGCTGTAGAGCGGATGTGATGTGGATAAAGTCGGGTAATCATAGCACCATAGCCTGCGAACATCCCATTTACAAAGAAACCAACAATCATACCACCCAGAATCATAGTCACTTGGGAATTGGCAAACTGGAAGAGATAGACACAGACGGCCGAGGCAAGGAGAAAGGCACTGTAAACTGGCTGAGGACCAAATTTATCCAGGAGATGGCCAAAAACCAGCATACCGATACACATGCCAAGAATGGTAGTGACCATCCACAAAGAAGAATCTTTGACACTAATATTTAGACTGGTTTGAATAATGGTCGGCAACCAATTCATCATACCGAAGTAGCCTGCGATTTGCACCGTTGTCATAACCATCAATGCCAGTGTCTGGACTGTCAAAGCAGGCGTTTTAAACAATTGACTAACATGAGCGACTTCCGTATCTTCCTTGTCCTGGTCTGGAGAATGGTCTAAGATGGCATCATCTTTTATAGCCACTTGCATCCATAAGACCAGAAGGAGAGGCAAGAGTCCAAAAAGGAAGAGCCCCTTCCAGCCTAAACTTGGAGCCAACCAGCCTGCCAAGAGAGCCGAGCTGATAGAACCAATCTGGCCTGCGATACCATTGAGGGAAGAAATTCGTCCCATCTTTTCCTTGGGGACAATACCTGCCATAATAGCAATAGCGACACCATACTCACCACCGACCCCGATGCCGGCAATAAAACGCATGAGGTAAAGGTAAGGCAGGCTATTGGTAAAGTAGATGAGTCCCGTGGCAACTGCAAAGATGACAATGGTCCACTTGAAAACCTTAAATTTATTGTAGCGGTCAGCAAGGACACCGAATACTAGTCCACCCAGTAGCATACCCAGATTGGTGATGGTCGCAATCCAGCCAGCCTGGGCTCCAGAAATGCCCAGCTCTGCTATGATATTAGCCATAGAAAATGACAGGAACATGACATTTAAATCGTCTGTTCCAGAAGCCACAATGGCCGCCGCTAAGGCACATTGATTATTTTTATCGAGTTTCAAACCCAACATAGACAATTCTCCTTTTCAATGGTGGCTCACAGACCACCTTTATTAAAAATTGAGAAAAGCTCAAACAAAAACAGGAACTACCGTCCCTGCTCTTAAAAGTGCATTAAAATAATGTGGAAAAATACCTTTCCATCTCTCATTGATTCACTTTTATGCCTCACAGGACACAGTTAAAGCTATTAACAATTTTTACCAGTCTACTAAAAAAGAGAAGAACTGTCAACTAAATTTATGCAGTACTTCTAAAAGTAAGTCCCCAACTTCTCAAACGTCTTATCATTCCGGATGGTCAATTGCTTGTAAAAGGGAGAACCAGCTAATTTTTTATGATAGGCCGTGCCGTGGTAGCCTGCCTCAGAAGTCACCACCCAATAAATAGCCCGGTCCGTCAGCTGGAAAATCTCAGCTCCTAGCACAAGGTCTGCCAAATAGTTTTTCAATTTGTCAAACTCAAGTTTCTCTGTAAAAAAGAGTACATTCTTCCGGAAATAATCTTCCTGCCACCAAGCTGGTAATTGGACTAGCTCCGCCCCGTAATCTTCTTCGCTCAGAAGAGCAAAGGCCTCAACAAAAGGATAATTCGCCGCAAAAAACTGGTCAAAGTCCGCCACGATATCCGCTCTGCTATGGGCCGACGAGAAAAATAAATTCCCAGAATTGATATAGGTCTCAACATCTGTGTAGCCCATGGCCTCTACCTGCTGGCGGAGCTCCGCCATGACGACCTTATTGCGTCCGCCAACATTGATGCCCCGCAGTAACAAGACATATCTCACGATACTTCCTCCTCCAAAACCTGTTTTATCAATTTCATGACCTGATTGCGGTCCAACTTCCACCGAGCCCGCTCGTCCTTATCGTAGGTCCGATTAGACAGGAAAATAGCGGCCTTTTGCAAGGGACGATTGTACATGATAAAGGTCCCTGTATAGCCCGTATGGGACAACCAGTCCCCCTTTTTATCCCAGGCCAGTGACCGCTTGCGCTTGTCATCAAAACCATAGTCCTGGGTCAAATCTGCCGCAAAGTCCGCTGTCAGATAATGCTCCAAGAAGATTTCCAAATCCCTAACCGTCGAAAACAGGCCTGCACTCCCCGCGTGGAGCCCCAAGACACGCGCCTTAGGATCATGCACTACACCCGCCTCGATACCACGCACCGTCGGCACCGCCTGACTGACTGGTCCATAAGAGGTTTGGGACATGCCAAAGGGCTCTAGAACGCCTTGACTGATTAGCTGGTCCAGACTAGCTCCACCCAGTTCCTCCAGCAAAAAGCCCAGCAGGAGAAAATTGATATCAGTATAGAAAAAGTCCTTCTTCTCCGTCACCCTAATCTTCAAAATCGCTTCTTTGAGCTGGTCGGCATCCAGACTATCCCGATTGGGAATAAAGGGATCAATGCCGCTGGTGTGGGTCAATAATTGCCGAATGGTCACTTGACTATTCTGAAAAGCAGGATAGTAAGACTGCAAGGACCTATCTAGCTCCAAAGCTCCGCTATTGACCAAAAAAGTCGCAAGAGTGCCTACACCAACTACCTTTGACACAGAGGCCAAATCATAAGTCAAACCCGCCTCAACTGGTGTCTGACCATCCTGGGTCCCCAGATAGTACTCCTGCCACTGACCCTTAGAAAAAAGAGCCAGACTGGCACCAGGATAGACTCCTGCCGCAATCTGCTCTGAAATCTTGTCTAAAATTGCTTCTCTCATTTTTCAAACCACAATTCAATACCGCTTGGGTCTGTTGTTTGGATAAAGGTCGCTTTCTTGTCTTTGAAAAACGGAACGTCCAGCTTGCTCTCCAAATCAGACCAATCATAATCACTCTCTACCGCAAAACGGAGGCTGTCCAAGTCCCAGATCTCTTCTGCTGGTGTCAGTAAATCTTCACCCTCTGCCCCAACAAAACGCAAAAAGACCTGGTTGGGCAAGATAGTCTCATAAAAATCCTGGCTAACTACTGGATGAGGGCTGTTAATCCAAACAGACTCCACCTCAAAATGACTTAAACCAGCGAAATCAGCATCCCCCTTAAAAGGAACTGGTGGCAGAATAGCTGTTAAATCATCAATGCTTGCCTCACTGTGGAGCAAAAAAGTATCTCCCTCAGGTGATACTGCCTCAAAACCATAGCCATTATGCCCCTTGTAGAGCTTGCTGTAAACCGTTCCATTAGCCAACAGAGCCTCAATTTCGTTAACCTTCTCGACCTTGATAATGATTTTATTGAGCTTCTTCAGTCCACGAACAGCCCGGCTGCGATTGCCTGGCGATTCCTGCAAAACCAGCTTAATCTCGCTGTCTTGATGACCAGCAAATTCCGCAAATGGGCCGTCTTCCAGCTTGGTTTTCATCCCCAAATTATCTTCTAGGAAGGCTTGATTAACACTTCTATTATTGACCCGCAGCACAGGTACTACGGGTTGATTTTCCCTTAACACAATCATTTCCCTCCTAATATCATTCCTAGATATTATATAGAATTTTACTTAATTTTACAAATGATTTCCTGTAGATTTCGACATTTTTCCTTACAGAATTTCTAACTATTCTTAGACAAATTTGCCCCTTTTCCGCTATAATGGAAGGTAGACAATTTCAGAAAATAAGGAGCTCCTATGCGTTTTAATCAATTTTCATACATCCCACAAAATCGGGAAACCATTGTAAACGAACTCCATTCTATCGGCTTTGCGGTCGATAGTCAAGCAGAAATAAAAGAAATCCTGGAAATCTTCGTAAGAACCTGTCATTTTCTGACAACCAACACAGACTTTGCCCTGTCCAATATGATTGCAGACTGGGAGACAGACCTCTTGACCTTCTTTCAGTCGGACCGCCAAGTCACTGCGGAAGTTTTCTACCAAGTAGCCTTTCAATTGCTGGGCTTTGTGCCAAACTTTGACTATACTGATGTTGCGGCTTTTGCCGAGAAAACCAATTTCCCAATTGTCTTTGGCGACATCATTGACAACCTCTACCAGCTGCTTGCCACCCGCACCAAGTCAGGCAATACCTTGATTGACCAGCTGGTAGCGGATGATTTGATTCCTGAAGATAATGCGTATCATTTCTTCAATGGCAAAGCCCTTGCGACCTTCTCGACCAAGAATCTAATTCGCGAGGTCGTCTATGTCGAAACGCCTGTGGACACAGCAGGAACTGGGCAGACGGACATTGTCAAGGTTTCTATTTTACGTCCTCACCACGAGGGGGGCATTCCCGCTATCATTACCAATAGCCCTTATCACCAAGGAACCAATGATGTCGCAAGCGATAAGGCTCTTCACAAAATGGAAACGGAGCTAGCTAAAAAGACTCCCGGCAAAATTGAGGTGGGCACACCAAGCTACAAGACCCTTGAGCTAGACCAGCGTGACTTGCCGACGAGCCCAGCGACTGAAAAACTGGGACACATCGGCTCTTATTCACTCAATGACTACTTCCTATCACGCGGTTTTGCCAGCCTCCATGTGTCTGGTGTCGGCACGCTGGGATCGACTGGCTACATGACATCTGGCGACTACCAGCAGGTTGAGGGCTACAAAGCGGTGATTGACTGGCTGAACGGTCGCACTAAGGCCTATACAGACCATACTCGCTCGCTAGAGGTCAAGGCCGATTGGGCCAATGGTAAGGTAGCGACGACGGGACTGTCTTATCTCGGTACCATGTCCAATGCCTTGGCAACAACTGGCGTGGACGGATTGGAAGTCATCATCGCAGAAGCTGGGATCTCCTCTTGGTATGACTACTACCGTGAAAACGGGCTGGTGACCAGCCCTGGTGGCTATCCAGGCGAGGACCTGGACAGCTTGACTGCCCTGACCTACTCCAAGAGTCTGCAAGCAGGCGACTTCCTCCGCAATAAAGCAGCCTACGAAAAAGGATTGGCAGCAGAACGAGCTGCCCTGGACCGCACCAGTGGCGACTACAACCAGTATTGGCAGGACCGCAATTATTTACTCAATGCCGACAAAGTCAAGTGTGAGGTCGTCTTTACCCACGGCTCACAGGATTGGAATGTCAAGCCTATTCATGTCTGGAATATGTTCCACGCTCTGCCAGACCACATTAACAAGCACCTCTTTTTCCACAATGGTGCCCACGTTTACATCAATAATTGGCAATCCATTGATTTCCGTGAAAGCATGAACGCCCTGCTCAGCCAAAAACTCCTTGGCCACGACAATGCCTACCAACTTCCGACCGTCATTTGGCAGGAAAATACTGGCGAGCAAAGCTGGACCACACTGGAAACCTTTGGCGGAGACCAGCAAATCAGCTTGGGTCTGGGACAGGCTGAGGCAGCTATTCAAAACAACTATGATGAGGAAACCTTTGCTAAATACGGCAAATCCTATCCAAGTTTCCACCAAGACTTGTTTGCGGACAAGGCCAATCAGATTACGGTGGACATTGAACTGGACCAAGATGTCCAGCTCAACGGTAGAGCCTGCTTAGAACTCCGTGTCAAATCCAATCTAGCCAAAGGGCTCTTGTCTGCCCAGTTATTGGACTTTGGACCAGCAAAACGCCTGGCACCAATCCCAGTACCGCTGGCTCGCCTCAGCTTAGACAACGGTCGCTACCACGCTCAGGAAAATTTGACCGAATTGCCATTCAAAGAAAGCCCACAACGAGTCATCACCAAAGGCTATCTTAACCTGCAAAATCGCTGTGACTTGATGACCGTTGAGTCCGTCACACCAGATGAGTGGATGAACCTGACCTGGGAACTCCAGCCAACCATTTACAAGCTGAAAAAAGGCGATAAACTCCGCCTGGTCCTCTATACGACCGACTTTGAAATCACCGTGCGCGACAACACAGACTATCGCATCACAGTGGACTTGGCACAGTCCAAGCTACATTTACCGCATGCATAAACCAGAAAACGAGCTGCACCTGCAACTCGTTTTTTTTACTGCCTATTTTTCTAAAGGATGAATAATCACACCTTGCACCACTCGATTCACCGTTCCGGTTGGCGACGGAGTGTCTGGCAAGTTCTTGCACTTGATGGCTGCCATGATAGACACCGTTTGGGCAAAGACCACGTATGGGAAGGTCAAGAAGACGTCTGGTAGCTCTGCTCCGCCTTCTGCTAGGACGAAATTTGGTGCCTCAGTGCCTTCCAATTTCGATGCAGAAAGGGCAACAATTCGCTCTGCTATTGCGTCCCCATGCACCTCATTCACGAGGTCCACATCGTACTGACGTGTATAAGCATCATTTGAGACAAATTGGAAAATCAAGGTCTTATCGTTGATGAAGGATTTTGGTCCATGACGGAAACCGAGCGGAGACTCGTACATGGTCGCAATCTTACCAGCGGTCAATTCCAAAATCTTCAGCTGAGCCTCGTGGGCAACCCCGTAGAAACCGCCTGCTCCCAGGTAAATCACGCGCTCAAAATCCAGATCAATAATCCCTTGGATGAAGTCCTCACGGTCCAAGACATCCTGGCCAAGGCGAGCAATGGTGTCGACCCATGCAGCTTTTTCTTCTTGGCTAGCTGGCGAGAAGACAAGCAGGGCCGTCAAGGACATACAGCTGTAAGAACCTGTCATGGCAAAGCCCTTATCGTTGGAGCCGGCTGGTTGCAAGAGCAAGAGATTGTCTGCATCTCCCTCTGCCGCTTGAGCCAATTTCCCTTCAGGTGCACAGGTAATGGTTACTTGGTAAAGGGTGTCAACCAGTGTCTTGGCAATTTCCACCGCTGCCACACTCTCTGGAGAATTTCCAGAACGGGCAAAGGATACCAGGATAGTCGCTACATCAGCCTGAAGATAATCATGCGGACGACCAACCAATTCTACCGTACCAATGGCTGAGAAGCGAATGCGTTTCAAGTCATTGACATTATTGAGGTAGTTGGCGATGCTCTGACCAACGAAGTCAGATGTCCCTGCCCCTGTCAAAATGACATGGACAAAATCATGTTTCTCCTTGATGTCAGCCACAAAGCGCTCTATGACTTCAAGCTTATCGAGATAGAGCTGGTAGGCCTCGCGCCAGAGTCCAGGCTGTTGGAAAATCTCACCCGCTGTAATATGGGCACCCAACTTTTCAAGTTCTTCTTTTGCTAAACGGAACATAGGTCCTCCTTGTTTTATCTGGTTATAACCAGTTTTTCTTTTATTATACAAGAAAGTACCTACAAAGTCAAGTTAAAATAGATTGATATATGCAATTTTGGTGATTATATTTATTACGAAAGTTCTATAATGAAGTTAGCCACCTTACCTTAGCCAAGAATTAGATGTTTCACTATATGTGAGTAAGTTGATG
>NZ_JBIMJS010000014.1:0-63837 GCF_043674225.1 Streptococcus sp. A11 | reverse complement strand
CTAGCTCCTAGTAAAGCTTAACAAATGGATAACTTCAAAATCACCTTTTTGGTCTCACATCATTGACAAAGGTACAATATGCTTTATTTTTTCTTGTCCAAAGCGACAAAAACAGCCAACAAAAGTTAGCTGTTCAAAACTTCTACCAAATAATCACGCGCTCTGCCTCGTCGCGCCACATGCCGTCACCTTCTTTGGTTCCAAAGGTTTCGTGGAACTCTGCGAAGTTTGGCAACTGGATGTTGGTGCGTAGGTGACCTGGTGCGTGGACATCGACACTCGCCAACATCTGCATGAACTCAGGACGGGCCTTCATTCGCCAGATGCGAGCAAAGTTAGTGAAGAATTCCTCTGCGGAGAAGTCATCTTCTGACTTGGCTGCTTCTAGGGCTGCCGCAATCCCACCAAGGTCGGCAATGTTTTCTGACACGGTCAATTTACCATTGATTTTGGCACCGTAGGAATCCTGACCTTCAAACTGGTCGATGACCTGCTGGGTACGGGCCTCAAAGGCTGCATAATCTTCCTCTGTCCACCAGTTATTCAAGCTACCATGCTCATCAAAGGAAGCACCGTTTGAATCAAAGGCATGGGAGATCTCGTGGGCAATAACGGCACCGATACCGCCGTAGTTAGCTGATGAAGACTGCTCCAGAGAGTAGAATGGCGCCTGCAAAATGGCCGCTGGAAAGACAATCAAGTTCTTCTGTGGATTGTAGTAGGCGTTGACCATATGAGCTGGCATGCCCCACTCCTTAATGTCCACAGGCTTGTTCCACTTGCTCCAACCATGAGCAATGTCAATCTTGTTTAGTTCGATGGCATTTTCCACCAAGGACTTGCCTGGGTCAACAAGCTTCTTATAATAACGCTCTGGCAAGGCTTCTGGGTAGCCGATATAAGGCTTGATGACATTGAGTTTGACAATGGCCTTGTCACGCGTTTCCTGAGCCAGCCAGTCTGCCGTTTCCAAACGAGATTTGTAGACCTCAATCATCTTGGCAACTTTTGCTTCCACATCAGCTTTTGCTTCTGGTGAGAATTTCTCTCCAGCATACCAAAGACCGAGGGCTTGGTTAAAGTAACCTTGTGCCAGATTGTAGGCCGCCTTTTCTTGGTTTTGAGCCTGCGGTGTGCCAGAAAGAGCACGGCTATAAGCGCCAGCTAGGATACGAATCTCATCTGACAGGAAGGCTGTATAGGCGCCAGCCGCTTTCAAAATCAAGGTCGCCTTCAAAAGCTCCCAATTATCCGCACTGTAAATGTCCTTGGCAGCCTGCCAGAAACGTTCCTCAGGCACGATAATCTTGTCTGGCGTTTGACCTAAAATCGCTGTGAAGAAATCATCCAAAGGCAACTCTGGTGCCAAGGCAGTAAACTCTGTCCACTCATACGGGTGATAGAGTTTTGCATACTCAGAACCTTCTTCATTTGAAAGAACATACTCGGCAATCTTAGCATCCAATTCCAAACGCTTGTCCAAGAGGTCCTTGATTTCCTCATCGCTAAAACCAAATTTTGGCAAGAGGGCTTCTTGGCTCTCTCTCCACGTTTTGAGCAATTCTGCTCCTTTTTCATGCCCTTCCTCATAGTAGGTCGTATCTGGCAGGATAATACCTAGAGAATCTGCCCAGAGAACATTGGTGGTCGCATCCATAAAGTCAGGTGCTACGCCAAATGGCATAAGATTTGGCTTGCCAGCTAACTCATATTCTGCCAACTTGCTGGTAAATTCTTCGAAAGAGTTAAGTGCCTTGTACTCTGCAATCAAGGCCTGGGCAGGTTCTGCACCCAAACGGTCACGGGTTTCATAGTCAGCCACTTGCTTGTGGAAGGCTACAAAGTTTTGCAAAACGCTATCTTCTGGGACATTTTCTCCCACCAACCATGCGTTTGTCGTGTCAATCATGAGTTTTTCAATCTCGTCCGCTAGGTCTGAAAAACCCCCAGTTCTTGGCTTATCATCTGGAATGACGGCTGTTTTTGCCCATTCACCATTGACGTATTCGTAAAAATCATCTTGTAAACGTGTCATTATTTTCTCCTTTGCTTGTGTGATTACTTACTATAATAACAAAAAAGTCTGACAATTTCATTTGCCAAACTAAATTTTTAGGGCATTTTTTAGGAAAAAGCTGACGCAGACTGTCAGAAGCCCCATGACCGAACAGGTTCCAGACATGGTCAGGTCAAGCCAGCTGGCAAGACCAAAGCCTAGAACAATCATCAGAATGGCGCAGCATTGCCCCAAAACTAAAAACTGACAGAAATGCTTCGACCAAGGTAAGGCTGCCATACTGGGTGCTAGTAAGAAAACAATGACCGCCATAGAGCCGACCGCTTCAAAGGACGAGACCGTTGTCAAGGAAACCAGAAAAATCAACCCCAACTCCAGTCTTTTGGTGGCAATCCCTTGAAGTTTTGCCTGCTCCTTGTCCAAGAGATAGAGGGTCAGAGCTTGAAAATTCAAGAAAAAGAAGACCAGCAAGACCAGTAAGAGCCCGACAGACTTGACCAAGGCCAAGGGTAGCGACAGGCCAAAGAGGTCCAGCCTGTTAAGAGGGGCAAAGAGCACCTCGCCCATCAGGACCATATCCAAGTCCAGATGGACATTGCGAGCAAAGAGGGAGATGAGAATAACTGCTAGGGCAAAGAAAAAGGTAAAGAGCAAGCCCGTCGCCGCATCCTGAGCCAACTTGCGAGTGTGTAGCCCCTCAATCGCTAGAACTGTCAGTAGACCAAAAACCGCCGCCCCAAACAGTAGCAGGGGGGAATCTAGACTGTAACTGACAAAGAAGCCCAGTACTATCCCCAACAGAACCGAGTGGGACAGGGCATCTGCCAGCATGGCCTGATTGCGCACCACCAAGACAGACCCAATCAAGCCACAAGAAGTACCAACAGCCAGTAAAATCAATAAGACCTCAAGCACCTGCATTCTCCTTTCTGATATAGGTCACATAAGCAAAAGCCACTAAAGAGGACAAACTCAAGCAAACAATAATAGCCGGCCCAGTCGATAACCCTGTCACCACTGAACTCACATAACTTCCAAGTAGGGCTGAAAATCCAGCAATTCCTGCTGCTAATGCCAAGGTCTGGCCATAGGACTTTCCTAGAAGCAAGCCAAAGACAGCCGGTGCTATCAAGAAACTACTCATCAGGATAGCCCCAACCACCTTCAAACCAACCGCAATCAAACTCATCATCAGAAACAGGGTCAGACGGTCAATCGTTTCCACAGGAATACCCACTAGCTTGGCAAATTGTCGATCAAACAGATAGAGTTTAAGCGACTGGTAGTGCCAGCCAAATAAGAACAGGCCAAGCAAGGCAACCAAGCAAATGAGCAGGACATCATCCAACTGCATAAAGGCTGCCTGACCAAAGACATAGTTTTCCAAACCCGCCTGGGCTGTTCCTTGAAAGGCAGCATTTCCCTGAACATACTGTTTGAGGACCAAGCCCAGTCCAAAGAAGGCCGCTGAAACCAGAGCCAAGGCATTGACCCGACTGGTCCGCCCCCTTCGACAGAGCCAGCTAACCAAGCCGTAGGACAGGTAGCCCGAACCCACCGCTCCAAGCAACAGAAGCAAGGGCTGGCGTGATTGAAAGACCATATAGGACAGGATAATGCCAGGATAGGCCGCATGTCCCAAGCTATCTCCGATTAAACTTTGCCTGGTCAAAACACTGATGGTTCCGATCTGACTAGCCGCCAGAGCCAAGACCAGAGTTCCCAGTGCCACAGTCCAAAAAGAATAGTCCTGCATAAGCTCAAGCATGACCAAGCCCCTCCTTTAGAAAGAAGGCTGGTTCCTGACCATAGGCAGCCTGATAGGCTTGCAGCAGATCCACCTGATCCATTGGTCCCTCCGCTACCAAGCGACCATTGACCCAGATGACGTGGTCAAAGTACTTTTCCAAGGTTAAAAGGTCATGGTGGATAACCAGAGAGGTCTTGCCTTCTTGCTGGAACTTCTTCAAACAGTCCATGATGACTTGCTCTGTCACCTGATCAATTCCTGCCAAGGGTTCATCCATCATATAGAGTTCGGCTTCCTGAGCCAAGGCTCTAGCTAGAAAGACCCGTTGCCGCTGACCACCAGATAGTTGGTCAATCTGCCGATTGCGTAAATCGCTGATCTTCATCTCTTCCAGAGCCTGCTCTGCCTTTTCCTTATCCAAGGAACTTGGTCGACGGAAGAAACCACTGGTATGGGCAAACCGCCCCATCAGGACAATATCCAGAACCCTTGCAGGAAACTGCCAGTTGACCTGACTGGCTTGGGGAATATAGGCAACATTTTTTTGAATAACTTGGTCCAGTTTCTCTGACTGACCCAGTAGTGAAACCTTGCCACTTACCCCCTTCTCCAATCCCAAAATCGCCTTAAACAAGCTAGATTTCCCTGCACCATTTGGTCCGACCAAGGCTGCACGACAACCCTTGGGCAGCTGAAAACTGACCTGATCTAGAGCCTTGACCTGTCCTGCACCATAGTGCAAGGACAAGTCTTCAACTCTCAGTATTTCTTCCATTCTTCCAACCTTTCTTACTGCAAATGCTCCACAATTAACTGGACATTGTGCTTGTACATATCGATAAATGTCGCTCCCTCTTCCCCTTCTGGCGCTAGGGAATCTGAGAATAGCTCCTTGCCTTCACCGCTTACAATCGCTACCTGACCACCCTTGGCCTTGACAGCTTCCTGCAATTTTTCCATGCGTTCTGGACTGGTTGTTGACTCGGTGAAGATAGCCTTGATACCATGTTCTAAAATCATATTGACCGTTTCAATCATATCGCTGTTGGCAACTTCAGAATCGGTGCTAATGCCCTGCGGTGCATAGAGAGTAAAGTCATAGCTGGCTGCGAAGTAGTTAAAGGCATCATGAGGGGTGACTAGGTAACGGCTCTCAGCAGGCAGGACACTCAGCTCTTTTTCAATCCAAGTATGCAAGTCATCCAACTGAGCTAAGTAGCTTTCCGTATTTTTCTGAATCTGCTCTGCTTTTTCCGGAAGAAGTTTTTGCAACTCCTCAGAAGCTACCGCTACTGCTGATTTATAGAGGGGGATGGAAAACCAGAAGTGAGGGTCCACAATCTGCTGGCCATCCTCATCCATCGTATTCAAGTCTTTTGCATTAAAGTTCTTAGACACTGCTACACCCGTCTTTTCCAAGGCTTCCACCATCTTGCCCTCAAAGTGCAAACCGTGGTAGAGAACAAGATCTGCTTGCTGCAACTTGGACAGGTCGCTGGTCTTGGCAACATAGAGATGCGGGTCTTCCCCCGCTGGAATCAATAGGTCCCGCTCCACCTCATCTCCTGCCAGCTGGTAGACCATGTCATTGAGGAAAGAGGTCGTGACCGCCACTCGCGGCTTGCTGGAAGCCTCTGGGCTTTGCGTTGAACGACAGGCTCCTAGCCCGATAAGGGATAATAGCAGAGCCAAACTAAGAATTAGTTTTTTCATGATAGGTTCTCCTTTGTATTTTGTTAGGTATGCTTAACTTTAGTTTTAATATATATTAAAAAATTCTTTCTGTCAATGATTTTTATAAAATTTTGGTATACTATTCTTACTAGAAAGTGAGAGAATATGACACCAAACAAAGAAGATTACCTGAAAGTTATCTATGAACTCGGACAGACTGAACAAAAAATCACCAATAAGCAGATTGCTGAAAAGATGAATTTTTCCGCCCCAGCCGTTTCCGAAATGCTGAAAAAAATGGTAACGGAAGAGCTGATTGAAAAAGATAAAACAGCAGGTTACATCCTCAGCCAAGTCGCCTTGGAAATGGTGGCCAACCTCTACCGCAAGCACCGCCTGATAGAAGTCTTTTTAGTTGAACAGCTGGGCTATTCCCCTGAACAAGTCCATGAAGAAGCTGAAATTTTGGAGCACACCGTTTCAGACCATTTTATCAACCAACTGGACAAACTGCTGGGCTATCCCCAAACCTGCCCACACGGTGGCAGTATTCCTAAAGAAAACCAGTTGCTTGTGGAACGCTACCAGACCCGACTGTCTCAGCTGACAGAAACCGGCTCCTACCAACTGGTTCGTATCCATGACTTCTACCAGCTGCTCCAATACCTGGAACAACATGAGTTAGCTGTCGGCGATCAACTACTTGTGACAGCCTTCGACCAGTTTGCCCAGACCATCACCATCCAGTACAAGGACAAAGAACTGGCAATACCTGTAACCATCGCCCAAGAATTATTCGTAGAAAAGACTAATCGCCCAGCCTAAACAAGCTGAGCGATTATTTTTTTCTCACATTACGGAAAATAGATTTGGCTGCCAAAAACAGTTGCCCACATACATACACTAACCCAAGTAGGAAACCTATATAAAAACAGCCCAATAGAAAGTGAGGGTTATAGGTTAAAGGCTGCAAGACAAACATGAGAATCCCTACCAAGCCCCACCGCATGCCCCAGGTCATCTTTCTCTGGATAATCCACTCCAGCCAATCTTCTCCAACTGAACTTCTGGTTTCCAGATACTCTTGATTAAGGTCTTGAAAAAATTTTCTCATATTTCTGCTCCCTCATCCTATCTTCAAAACATACACTAGCACTTTGTGACAAGATTATTATAGCACATTGTTTTCAAATAATAGTCGAATGAAGGGCTTTCAGACAAGGAACTGAGGCGCAGGCTGTACTAGAGTACGGCAAGTCGAAAGTGACGATGCATCAAAGCTAATTCAAATGACTAAACCAACACTGTCGAAAAAACCAGCCTACTCGGACTGGTTTTCTTGGAGTCGCTCTTTAAGGCGACGACGGTATAAAATCTGCGAAGGAATGAAATAGAGAAAACTTGCCAGAATAATCCAGCGTTTGTCAATTCCACTAAAGTAAATCACCAAAATCAAGGTAAATGCTACCACTAGGTAGAAAAAATGATTGGTCAGTAAGTTTTTCATGGCACACCTCCACATCTAATTCACTCTTAGTATATCAAAACAGACACAAAAAGTATAGACGACTAGCGATTTTTGGTATCTAACACAATGGTCACCGGACCATCATTGACTAGACTGACCGCCATGTCCGCCCCAAAAACGCCCACTTCAACCGGTACATAGGCTGACAGAGCCTGGTTAAAGGCATCATAGAGTTGGCTGGCTAGGGCAGGAGCTGCCGCTCCTGTAAAGGCAGGGCGATTACCTTTTTTTGTATCCGCAAAGAGAGTAAATTGGGAAATGGATAAAATCTTGCCCGCCACATCTTGGACAGACTTGTTCATCTTGCCATTCTCATCGGAAAATATCCGCATATTAACAATTTTGCGAACAGCATAATCTAGATCGTCCTGGCTGTCATCTGGCCCCACACCTACTAGGAGCAAAAGTCCCTGATCAATTTGCCCATGAATACTTCCTTCGATGGTCACACTGGCCTGTGATACACGTTGTAATACAATTTTCATCTATCCATTGGTCCTTTTCACTGAGTAAACTTCTGGCACCGACTTAATCTTGTCCACCAGACTGGTCAAGGTTGCCAGGTTGGAAATACCAAAGGAAACGTGGATGGTCGCAAACTTCATATCCTTGGTTGGCTGGGCATTGACCGAGGAAATGTTCTTGCTAGCATTGGTCAAGACCTTGAGGACATCGTTGAGCAGACCAGAGCGATTGAGCCCATAAATGTCGATATTGGCCATGTATTCCTTGGTTGAATTATCATCCTCTTCCCAACCGACATCAATCAGTCGTTGCTCCACATTTTCCTGGCTCTTGAGGTTCATACAATCCACCCGGTGGACAGCTACCCCACGCCCCTTGGTAATGTAGCCGACAATCTCATCACCAGGTACCGGATTACAGCACTTGGCAATCCGGATGAGGAGACCGGATGCCCCCTCGATAACCACACCACCCTCGTGACGGATTTTGAGACTGTCTTTCTTATTATCATGCTTGACTTCGCCACCGTTGACCAATTCGTCCGCGACAGCCTTGGCTTTGGCGCGCTCAGCCTCACGGCGTTCTTTCTCTGTCAGGCGATTAAAGACGGACACGGCAGAGATTTCCCCAAAACCAACCGCTGCATATAAGGCTTCATCCGTTTTGTAGCTGGTCTTTTGCAGGACTTCGTCCATGTGGCGACGGTCCAAGTATTGGTTGGGAACGTAGCCATTTTCTTGGAGGAGATTCTGGAGCATCTCACGCCCCTTGGAGACGGAAAGTTCCTTGTCCTGATTCTTGAAGAACTGCTTGATTTTATTGCGGGCCTTGTGAGTCTTTACAAGATTGACCCAGTCACGACTTGGACCGAATGAGTTGGCAGAAGTGATGATTTCCACCTGGTCACCTGTCTTGAGCTTGGTCGTCAGAGGCACCATACGGCCGTTGACCTTGGCACCTGTCGCCCGCTCGCCGACCTTGGTATGAATCTCATAAGCGAAGTCAATGGGCACGGAGTCCTTAGGCAACTCACGCACAGCACCATCTGGCGTAAAGACGTAAATCCGCTCGGTGAAGATGTCCTCTTTGACCGAATCAACGAAGGATTGGGCATCTCCTGCCCCTTCTTGAAGTTCAATCAGATTGTTGATCCAACGCAGCTCTTTTTCAGAAGCAGTTGCCTTGCCACCACGTTTGTAGGCCCAGTGAGCCGCCACCCCGTACTCTGCTACCTGATGCATTTCCACCGTCCGAATTTGGAACTCGATCGGACCTTTTGGTCCATAGACTGTCGTATGGATGGACTGGTAGCCATTGGCTTTTGGACTGGCAATGTAGTCCTTGAAACGACCCGGCATCGGCTTCCATAATTCATGGATGTAGCCAAGCATGGCATAGACATCACTTGGTGTATCCATCAAGCAACGGATAGCAGTCAAGTCGTATAGCTCATCAAAGCGTTTTTTCTTGTCATGCATCTTCCGATAAATAGAGTAGATATGCTTGGGACGACCATAGATTTGACCGTGAAGGTGGCGCTCCTCTGTGTATTCTCTCAACTTGTCGACGACTTCATTGACCAACTCTTCCCGTTCACGACGTTTTTCCCTCATCATGTGGGTAATCTTGTAGAACTCAACTTCATTGAGGTAACGGAAAGACATGTCTTCCAATTCCCACTTGATAGAAGAAATACCTAGACGGTGGGCAAGCGGTGCATAGATTTCCATTGTTTCACGTGAAATCCGTTCCTGCTTGTCCTTACGCAAGTGCTTAAGGGTCCGCATGTTGTGAAGGCGGTCTGCCAGTTTAACCAGAATGACCCGCATGTCTTGGGACATGGCAATCAGCATGTTGCGGTGATTTTCAGCCAACTGCTCCTCATGAGATTTGTACTCGACCTTACCTAACTTGGTCACCCCACCGACAATATGGCGAACCTCTGGTCCAAATTCCGCTTCCATCTCATCCAAGGTAACTTCCGTATCCTCAACCACATCATGCAAGAATCCGCAAGCTACGGTTACCGCATCTAGCTTGAGCCCTGCCAAAATCCCTGCTACTTGGATGGGGTGGACAATGTAGGGCTCACCTGACTTGCGAAACTGTGGTTTGTGTGCCTCGGTCGCGAAATCCAAGGCCTTCTGAACAAAAGCAACATCTTCGGCCGGAAGGTAGGTAGCTGTTAGCCCAACAACCTCTTCTCCTGTAAAATTGATTTCTTTCATTTACTTCTCTCCCTAGCTATTTCCTATTATTTTACCATTTTCATAGGAAAAGAGGAAGAAATCAGATACATTCCTAACTGTCCGCCACAAACGAACGAATTATTTTCTTAATTTAAAAGTTAATGTTTGTTTATCAAGCGATTACATGGTTGTTTTGTTCTTGTTCTTTAATTCATTGTTCCGAAAACAGTTGAAAAAATCCTTCTGAACCTGTATAATGTTTCTTGCACACTTTAATAGAAAGTAGAGGATTTCTTATGAAATTTCCTTTTAGTAAATCGGCTACAGCCTTGACCTTGGCAGTCTTGGCAACTAGTAGCACACAATTGGTCCAGGCTGAAGAGGTAACAACACCAGCAACTCAACCAATGGTAACAAACGAAACTGCACCAGCACCAACTGAGGGAACTGGGGGAGATACTAGTCAGCCTGCCCTCACTGCTGAACCAATCACAACGACCACAACAGAAGTTGCCCCTCCAGTAGAAGGCCAGACGGTCGATGTCCGCATCCTGTCTACAACCGACCTCCACACCAACCTGGTCAACTACGATTACTACCAGGACAAGGAGTCACAAAACCTTGGCTTGGCCAAGACAGCTGTCCTCATCGAAGAGGCACGCGCTGAAAATCCAAACACCGTTACGGTCGACAATGGAGACCTGATCCAAGGTACACCACTGGGCACCTACAAGGCTATCGTTGACCCTGTTGAGACTGGCGAAAAACACCCTATGTACGCTGCTCTGGAAGAGCTTGATTTTGACGCATCAACACTGGGTAACCATGAATTTAACTACGGCTTGGACTTCCTTCATACTGTATTGGCTTCAACCAGCCTTCCGGTGGTCAATGCCAACGTAGTGGATGCAAAATCCCTCCAACCTGTCTTTAAAACCTACGAATTGGTGACCAAGACCTTTACCGACACAACTGGTCGCCCTGTCAACCTCAATATCGGTATTACCGGTATTGTTCCGCCTCAGATTCTCAATTGGGACAAGGCAAACCTAGAAGGCAAGGTAGTGGTCAACGATGCCGTCCAAGCTGTGAAAGAAATTGTGCCCGTTATCAAGCAAGCTGGTGCAGACATCGTTCTGGTTCTTTCCCACTCTGGTATCGGTGATGATACTTACGAAGTTGGCGAAGAAAACGTGGGCTACCATATCGCAGGGATCGACGGTGTCGATGCGGTTGTGACTGGACATTCTCATGCCCTCTTCCCAACCATGAACCCTGAAAAGCCTGGTTTCTATGCCCAGTACGCTGGTGTTGATGATGTGAACGGCACCATTAACGGCACTCCAGTGACCATGGCAGGTAAATACGGTGACCACCTGGGCATCATTGACCTCAAGGTGACCTACACCGACGGCAAGTGGAATGTGGTAGACGGCAAGGGACAAATCCGCAAGATTGATACCAAGTCTCCTGTGGCTGACCCTGAAATCCTTGCCCTTGCGAAAGAGGCTCACGATGCGACGGTTACTTATGTCAATGAAAAAGTTGGTGAAACTAGCGCCCGCATTCACAGCTACTTCTCCCTAGTAAAAGATGACCCGTCTGTTCAGATTGTCAACAAGGCCCAGCTCTGGTACTTGGAAAAAGAATTGGCTGGCACAGAGGAAGGCAAGTTGCCACTCCTTTCTGCAGCAGCTCCGTTCAAGGCTGGTGGTCGCGGTATTTCTGAGGGCGACAACTACACAGACATCCCAGCTGGTTCCATTGCTATCAAAAACGTAGCCGACCTCTATCTTTATGATAATGTCACCGCTATTCTGAAAATCACTGGTGCTGACCTGAAAGAATGGTTGGAAATGTCTGCTGGTCAATTCAACCAAGTGGACCGAAACAACAAAGAGCCTCAGGAGTTGCTCAACATCAACTTCCGTAACTATAACTTCGATGTTATCGACGGTGTAACCTATACCTACGATATTACCCAACCAAACAAATACGATACCAGCGGTAAGCTTGTCAATAAAGATGCTAGCCGTGTCCGTGACCTCAAGTACAATGGTCAGCCTGTTACGGATGACATGGAATTCATGGTGGCGACCAATAACTACCGCGCTAGTGGTACTTTCCCTGGTGTGAAAAATGCGACGGTCAACCGCCTGCTCAACCTGGAAAACCGCCAAGTAATCATCAACTATATCCTAGAGGAGAAAAATATCAACCCTTCTGCCGATAGCAACTGGCGTTTTGCGGATACTATCAAGGGCCTAGACCTTCGTTTCCGTACATCAAACTCTGCTAAGGATTTGATTGCTGCAGAGAAGTTGGAAGATGTGGAATATATTGAAGAATTTGTAGGTGACGGAGTCAACGGCATGGGCGTTTACCGCTTCCTCTACACTGAGCCTAAACCAGAATCTGCGACTCCTCCAACTATTGACATTATCATCCCAACTCCTCAAACACCTAATCCAAAACCACAAAAACCAATCAAGCCTGGTCAAGCAAATGCTGGTGGCCAAGTCATCACCCTTTCATCTGGTCAGAAAATTACCTTGCCAGCTGACAAGCCTGTCGAGACCACACCAGCTCTAGGAGTGAAAACATTGCCAAACACAGGCGATGCGACTTCTGTGCTCAGCTTGATTGGTATCGGACTTGCAGGATTAGCAGGACTGGCTGCTAAACGCAGGGAAGATTAAATCTGATTGATTAGATAAGGAAAAGGAAGTGAAAAAGATAATGGCTGAAATTATTACTACTGTTGGGGTATTCCTTGTTGTAGGTTGGTTGCTGGTTAAACTCCACCCTCACACAGAGGAACAAACTGAGTACAAACGTAGAGCACTAATTGACAAAATGTATCGCGATACATTTGGAGATGACAACTAAGGATTTAGAAAGATAGCAAGCCCGATTGGACTTGCTTTTTATGATGTCGTATAGATAGGGACGAGGTACTCTTCTTGTGGAGGTTTCACTGTATAGGTACCCAGAAGTTTGCCCTCTTGCTCCAGACGGTAGGTCTCGTTTTTATAGCGTGTTTCCAAGCGAATGATCCCGTATTCGCCAGCAGGCACGGGATAGGATATCGTTGAGCTGAACCAATTCCAACCAAAGCCCTTGCTTTCGGTCCACTCCATCATCTGCCCCTCCTCGCCACCATAGACCTTATCCACCAGATCCTCACCCATTTCTCTCGTTTCAAAGTTTTTTTCTAAAACCGCTTGGTCTTCCTCGATTCCGGACACAAAGGCGGTCCTAACTTCCAGATTTTCAAAAGTATAGATGACCCCTGTCTCCCGGTCCTGTAAGACCAGGTCGGACAAGATTTTATAGTTAGTTCCTGGGATAACCTCTGCCTGTCGCCACAGCAGAAAGGCCAAACCTGCCACCAGTAACAGGTTCAGATACCACGATTTCCGTCTCATATCAGTTTCCTCCCAAGTCTTCGACCACAAAGAAGCGCTCATCCACGACGGTTCCTGCTTGATTTTTGAGAAATACCTTGCCACGCAGCCTTTTGATAGAGAGACCCAGACTATTGTCTAGCTGACCTTGATAGACTGGATAGCCATTTCCATAAATCTGGTCTGTCTTGACGATAGCAATTGACTTCAATAAGTCTAGCATGGCCCACTCGGTCTTATGAATCTTTTCGTATTGCGCGGGATATGCTAGGAACTTATCCATGTCCAGCTGTTGACTTTCCGTAGGAAATAAACCACCCTTGCGATGGAGCCTGCGGTAGAAGATTTTGTGATCTTCTTGATAGGCAGCCCAGCGATCCGAAAAATGCGACTGGTCATAGGTCTCCAAGAGCTGGATACCTCTTCCACGATTTCCAAATGCGGCTCTACCAAACCATTGAAAGTCGGATCTACAAAGGACTGACCACGGAAGGGTTCATAGAACCTCTTCTCCTCCAAAAGTCCCGTCAATAAGACCTCCTTGGACTCTGGCTGACTTGCTAAGCGATCCCATTGATTGGCAAGGGCTCCCCCGGCCGCATGAAACAGTTCAAAATGCAGGATTTCCTGCTCAGCAGCCTGGACGGATTGCTCCTCTGGACTGGAGGGAATATAGCTGACACTCATCCGACAGGAAGCTAGGCACAGACTGGCAACACATAGCAGAGAAAAGGAAAACCACTTACGCATAAAATCACCTACTTTCAACTGTATTATAACAACACTTGTATGAAAAGGGCAGTCAATTATGTGTAAATGGTGATGAATTTATTGAAAATAAGCCCAGACAACGGCAACCAGCACTGCAGGCAACATATTGGCCACACGAATTTTCCGACCCCAGACGATATTGACCCCGACGCAGAAAATAAGAACCGATCCGACCATAGATAGATTGCTCAGTGCCTGCTCTGTCATCAAGGGCTCAATCAAGCGGGCTAGCACTGTCAGCGAACCTTGAAAGAGAAAGACTGGTACTGCTGAAAAGCCTGCTCCCTTGCCCAAACTCGAGGTCATAATCAAAATGATAACAAAGTCCAAAATACTCTTTACGGCCAACAAGCGATAATCTCCTGTCAGTCCATCTTGGATGGCTCCTAGTATAGCCATGGCACCGATACAAACGGTCAATGACGCTGTCAGGAAAGCATCTAAGAACTGACTATCTTGACTGTTTCCTGATTTTTCACGGAGCCAAATACCCAGCCTTTCAAACCAGCCTTCGATATGGAGCACTTCCCCAATCAAGGTCCCCAAGGACAGACTAAGGACCAAAAGCATGCTATTTTGACTTTTGAGTTGACCATCAACAACTGTTAGCAGGCCTTCCAAACTACCTGAAATTCCTAGAAATAAAACAGCAATCCCGCTAGCCATGGTTAGACCGGACTGATGGCGTTCCTTGAGCAAATGACCAAACCAAGACCCTAGCACACCTGCTAGGGCAATAGCGATGGTATTGATAATTGTTCCTAAGGCAAACATGGACTACCTCAACAATTCCGTCGCGTAGCTAATGGCAGAAAGTACATAGAGTGGAGCCGTTTCGGCTCGGAGGATGCGAGGTCCTAGACCTGTCTTAACCGCTCCTGCTTTTTCAAAAGTGACTACTTCCTCAGGCGACACGCCACCTTCTGGACCGACAATAACAAGGACTGATTGCCCAGCTTCTAAGCCAGATAAGATTTTCACCAGGTTGCCTTGTTCGCCTTCTTTGGCAGCCTCTTCGTAGGCTAAGATAATCTGGTCAAATCCTGCTAGCTGAGCTAGGAAATCCGATTTTTTCTCAAACAAGCGAACAGCTGGAATGCGATTGCGTTTGCTTTGCTCGGCTGCTCCTTGGGCAATTTTTTCTAGCTTTTCTGCTTTTTTTGCCAGTTTTTTACCGTCCCATTTGACCACGGACCAGTCAGCTGGAAAGGCCCAGAGGGCTGACATGCCCAATTCCGTTGCCTTTTGGGCGACAAACTCTAGCTTGTCGCCCTTGGGGAAGCCCATGGCAATGGTAACGGAAACGGGTAATTCAACATTGTCTGTTAGTTCTTCGATGACTTCGACAGATTGGCTCTGACTGTCCACTACTCGTGCCAAGCGTTTAATCCCGTCATCAAAGACCAGGACAATCTGGTCATCTGCCTGCAATCGCATAACAGAAAACATATGCTTGGCAGTGTCCTTATCGTTAATCTGGAAAATGCCCTGCGGTGCTCTGCCATTGACAAAATACTGCTGCATCCTAGCCTCCAATCACACCTGAGCGGTCAGCCGTTTTCTTGAAGATACAGCAATTCCACTCGCCCTGAATCATGTGGGTCTCGAGGAAGAAGCCAGCCGCCTCCGCAGATGCTCGCACCATATCCCACTTGTCCGCGATGATACCGCTCATAATCAGGTAGCCCTCGTCCTTGACCAGACGGTAGGCATCCTCGGTCAGATGGATGAGAATATCCGCCAAGATGTTGGCAACGATAACTTCTGCTTTAATATCAACGCCACGAAGGAGATCGCCCGCCGCGACATGAATATTGCTAGTATGGGCATTGAGGTCAATGTTTTCCTGAGCCACACGCACCGCCACTTCATCTAAATCGTAAGCAAAGATTTCCTTAGCCCCAAGAAGAGAGCTAGCAATAGAGAGAACGCCTGAGCCTGTACCGACATCGATAACCGTTTCGCCACCACGCAAGACCTGAGAAAGAGCAAAGAGGCTCATCTTGGTGGTTGGATGAGTACCCGTACCAAAAGCCATACCTGGATCCAGGCGAATAATCTTCTCACCAGCAGTCGCCTCATAGTCGGTCCAAGACGGTACAATGGTCAAATCGTGTGTAATGCGGGCTGGCTCATAGTATTTCTTCCAGTTATCCGCCCAGTCTTCCTCTGCCAGTTCCTGACTTTCTAGGCTGACCTGACCTGTCTCTAAACCAAAGCCTGTCAAATCCGCCAAGCGAGTCGCCAAGTCTGCCTTAACTTCCTCAATATCCACAGTGTCAGGATAATAGGCCGTAATCGCAATCATATCCGACTGCTCCACCTCGGGATAAAGTTCACCAAAACGGTCCTCCTGTCCCACATAGTCAGCCGAGTCGCTAATGGCTACCCCCTGACTGCCCGTTTCAATCATCAGATTTGAAACTGCTTCTTCTGCATCACGATGAACGTGAATCGTTAATTCTTGCCATGAGTTCATGTTTGTTGTCCCTTTTCTTTTCTATGCGTCAATCACTGTATTATTGTACCGATTTCTAGCCTTTTTTACAAGTTAATGTTACGCAATGGAGCCCTAATAATACTTTTTCGAAAATTTTCTAATCGCACTGCGAATAAACATGTGTAGGAAAGTTTGAGACGGTGGTTCCAAGTTTCTGAACGGAGGTGATGCCCATGGAAGTGGACAGCAAATCTGCTAGAAAGGCTAGCCCATGCCAGATGGTAAGTAAACCTACTCATCTGGCAACGACAAATCCTATAAGATTTGTCTAGGGCACGCACTAGCTCGAGTTTTGAAAAACATCGTTTCAAAACTCTCACGTCGGAGATCTCTGGATTTATATTTATCAAGTCTACTTACTGAAATGCTGAGCTTGATAATCGTCATCATTTTAGCTATTCGAGATAAAAAATAACCGTCAGCAAACTTTGACACAGTTCTGACGGTTATTTAATCTAACGAACTGAACCACCGTTTAGCGGTCCTACTGGGCGTTGAGCTAGAACTCAACGCCTTTTCTATTTTTATAATAGCAAAAGTTTCGCCTGCAGTCAAGCAAGAGAGGAAACGGAATGTCAAATAGAATCTATTACCCTCAATTCTATACCTACTGCACCATATTGTTCTAACTGTTCTCGCGAATAGTAAACTTCCATATCTTCTGGTTTCGCCTCTCTGATACTGCTTTGCGTATACCCACAAGATAATAAATCCAGTTCTTTGTATAACTGAGCAAAATTATCAAATATGTGAAGATCTAATACTTGCACCTCGATCGTTTGCGTCTGATTCTCTGTACAATAAAAACGGATGCGATCTCCAATTTGTATATGCTTGCGCTTCTCATCGTAAAGTCGTAGCTCAATGGTCTTCTGACCAGACTTCATCATTTCAAACGGTTTTGGAGCCAGTAACATTTCATGAACCATCTCAATACCTCGGATATGGGTAGAACTCCCCCTCCACCAAGTCTGCTCTGCCTTTTTCAAAGGCCTCGCTATCCCATGCAATCGCAAATTCTTGGGCTTCTGGGTCCGCCAAAAAGTCCATGAGGTCATCTAGGCCTTGGTCGGCGGTGTCCTTGAGAAAGCCTGCGAAATAGGTCAGAAACTCTGCTGAAAAGCCCTTCTTGGCGTCAAATGGCAGAGCGACCAGATAGTCTTCCTCGTCAAAGCGAGACTTGTCCTGGTTGTAGAAAAGGACATACTCCTCTAGGAAAATATCCTCCGCAGAGGTATTGCCTTCGTCATCTACTGTTTCAACCCCAGCCGAGTTCTGTGCTTCCAAGATGAAAGCCAGCTCAACTGCGTGGTTTTTCTTGTCCCAGTTAAGCTCATAATCGTAAGTAAAATGTTTGTCCAGTGCCGCTTCCAGCACATCTAAAAAGCCATGTTTTGCCATTCTATTTCCTCTTTTCTATAAATTCCAATAAATTTATTTCTCGACCGTATTTGACGGAGGCCTGCTTGTCTTTCTCCAAAATGGACTTGGTTAAATCTAGTTGATTCACCGCTGCCAAGGCTACAGCATAGTGAATAACATCAGCTAATTCTTCTGCCAAACGAGCAGAACTGTCGGCTTCGCTATCCATCATCTTGCGGCCAGCACGCTGATTCAGTAGCTCTGCCACTTCACCAATTTCCTCCACTAATTTCATAAAGAGACTTTGCTCTGGAACTGTCATCCCATAGTGGTCACGCAAGTATTCTTCCAAAACCCCCACCGTCAACTCCGCCATCTTCGTTTCTCTCCAAATCCTAAAATTGTAGTATAATGATTATACCATAAATGCATTGAAAGGAAGCCTATGCCAGCCAATCTCGCCCTTCGTATGCGGCCCAAATCCATTGATGAGGTGATCGGTCAGGAACACCTGGTCGGTTCTGGAAAGATTATCCGCCGCATGATTGATGCCAATATGCTGTCGTCCATGATTCTCTACGGTCCGCCGGGAATTGGCAAGACCTCGATTGCGTCCGCAATTGCTGGCACGACCAAGTATGCCTTTCGGACCTTTAATGCCACGACCGACAACCAAAAACGCCTGCAGGAAATCGCTGAAGAGGCTAAGTTTTCTGGCGGTCTAGTTCTCCTACTCGATGAAATCCACCGCCTTAACAAGACCAAGCAGGACTTCCTGCTCCCTCTTTTGGAAAATGGCAATATCATCATGATTGGGGCAACGACAGAAAATCCATTTTTCTCGATTCTGCCTGCCATTCGCAGTCGGGTGCAGATTTTTGAGTTGCAGCCTTTGCAAACCAGCCATATCCGACAGGCCTTGGAGTTGGCTTTGACAGACAGCGAACGCGGTTTTGACTTCCCCGTCACCATTGAACCTGAGACTCTGGATTTTCTGGCAAATGCGACCAATGGCGACCTCCGTGCTGCCTACAATTCTCTAGAACTGGCTGTGCTTTCGACCAAGGAAAGTGACGACGGTAGCCGTCATATCGACTTGGATGCCGTGGAAAATAGCCTGCAAAAGTCCTACATCAGCATGGACAAGAACGGTGATGCCCACTACGACATTCTCTCCGCCCTGCAAAAATCCATTCGGGGTAGCGATGTCAATGCCAGCCTTCACTACGCTGCCCGCTTGATTGAAGCGGAAGACTTGCCTAGTCTTGCTCGTCGTTTGACGGTCATTGCCTATGAAGACATCGGCTTGGCCAATCCAGAGGCTCAGATTCATACGGTGACTGCACTTGAAGCTGCCCAGAAAATCGGATTCCCAGAGGCACGCATTTTGATTGCCAATGTGGTGGTCGATTTAGCCCTTTCTCCCAAGTCCAATTCTGCCTATCTGGCTATGGATGCAGCTCTGGCTGATTTGCGGAAAAATGGTCATCTACCTATCCCAAATCACCTGCGGGACGGGCATTATGCTGGTAGTAAGGAGCTGGGAAATGCTATTGGCTACCAGTATCCGCATGCCTATCCTGAAAAATGGGTGGACCAGCAATACCTGCCCGATAAGTTACTGACTGCGGACTACTTCACCGCCAACGACACCGGCAAATACGAGCGGGCCTTGGGCATGACCCAAGAAAAAATCAAGCAGCTAAAACAAAACAAGAAAAAAAGTTGATAACGTTTTCATTTTTTTGCCCATTTCCTCTTGATTTTTTTCAAAAAAGTGGTATTATTAAATCATAAATAAGAACTGCTGTGGTATACGAATTCATACCTATGTGTTGACCGACTATTTTTGTATTACTAGGGAGACAAAGATCTTTTGGCAGTATGCAGGCTGGTACACCCAGAAGCAACTAAGTCAGAAACACGTCACCCACCTGCTTCTAGCGTGCGGGATCAATACAATTCATGAATAACCGGTACCAATACAGCATTTTTATTTTTACCTTCCTTAGCTCAGCTGGCAGAGCAGCGGACTCTTAATCCGTGGGTCGTAGGTTCGATCCCTACAGGGAGGATCATGATGGGAAACATCTCCTTGAGCCTTGGAAACAAGGCTTTTTATGTGTCAAAATGTCTATTTGGTCATCTTTGGTCAAAAAATACCAGCTGCCCAGGCAAAGAGGACAACTGGTTATTATTGTTTGCTTTTAACTCCAACTATCTGGGAGATCGCTGGAGGTTAGAAACAGTGCAGTCAAAGTACTCCCGCTAGAATAGCCTAGACGCTATACTAGTTTGGAAAGAGAAATGACCTAACCGACAAATATTCTCTCCCTATAAGCAAAACAAGAGTCGTTATCAAAAGAATTACAAGGCTTAGCCATATATTTGTATCCGACTGTAAAATCGGCAAGGGAAACATGTGGAACAAGGGTGACCAAAAGTGTTTATTCCATATGGACAGTAGTGAAATAGCATAAATTAGAATGGTAGTCACCGTACTATCTTTCATCCACCCGATTAAATAATCTTGTAAAATATAAATCAATAAACAAGATAGAAGTGGAAATAAGAGATAGGTGATAGAAAGTTCAGCCATGGACAATAATACTTGTCCTTCGGTCCTCATTTGATAGACGGGATAGGTAAACAGATTGGTCTTAGCTATGAAAATGGAGTACAGCCCAGCATACAAAAAAATTAAGGATGTCGGAAATAGATAAAACAATACGATTGTGTAGGGGAGTTCTATAAGAACTTCTCTTTTTCTCGTGACAGGAAGAATTTCCAACAAAGTATTATGAGCATATTTTCTCTGAAAATAGGAGCCAGTCAATAAAGTAAAAATCAGCAGACTGCCCCCATAACCCAAAAAGATCAAGAGTTTTTCAAAGAAGGGACCATAGAGCTTATAAATTGTATAATCTTGATGACGCTTAACAAGAAATTGCACCACCATAAATTCTTGCTCTACATATTTCTTATCTGGCAAATATTCCTGATAATATTCTGGAAATAGTTGTTCATACTCCTCCAGTAATGTCAGGCGCTCTTCAAAGATTGGGACTAATTTTTCAACCGAATCATTTGAAACATATACCATATCTTCTTGGGCATAATTTTGAAAAATACGGTTGGTTTGTTCTCTTATTTCTTCCTTTCTTTCAGCAGTCAGCTCCGTGTCGCTTTTATAAATGGTCACTAAACTATCCATTACTTTGAATTGGCGATCAACTAAGTCTCGAGGACTTGGACTTGGGAAAAAAAGACTATAGCCTACAAATAGCAAAAATAAGAAGCCGATTGATAACATTGCCTTTAAAATAAAATTTTTTGAACACAAGAAATTCCAATCTATCTTTGTTATCCCCATATTCTCCCTCTTTCCTGTCGAAACCTTTCCCTTACAAGAACACTAAGATACATCATTGTAAATAGAACTAGCGTCCAAAGAGATAGAACAATCCATCCTTTTTCAACCGAAAAATCTCCTCTATAGAAAAAATAATCTTTCACACCATGTAAGACTGGACCAAAACTAATGTAATAACTAGGGAGAAGATCTTGCCCCAAAAAGTTTATCTGCAAAAAACGCAAAAGTGGTTCTAAAAATAGGACAAGTCCACTTAGACAGATCGTCAGGGGCTTGTTGGAGAAAATCTTATTGCAAGAAGCCAAACATGTAATCAGAAAAAAATTGATTAAAAGGAAAAATAGAACTGCTTTTCCATAAAACTCCATTGAAGAAATCTGCACTTCTTCTTGCCCCACGAAGGTCAAAATGCCTAGCGTCCAATCGCCAGCTCCAAACCTGCTACTGATAGCAAAAAGAATGATGGCTAGCAAGAAAATTTCAAAACCGCTGATCAGCAACCAGTAACTAATGATTTTATCCAATAAATACTTCAAGTGACTAATCGGTTTTACTTCCAAGAGGCTCTCATGTTGCTTATCATCTAAAAAAATGGGACTTGAAAACAAAAGTGTCAGCAGGAAAAATAGGGGCAGATACAAAACCTCAGGGCCGGCGTGGCCCAACCAGCGATAAAATTGCCCTCTGGCAGTAATACCAACAAGTTCATTGATTGTAACCTCCTTGGTAGAAGCTAGCATTCCTTCGAAAATGGCCACTCTTTGCCTAGCAAAATTGATGTTTAAAGTAGCTCGTTTAACATCATCAAAGGCCATATTTGTTCCATAATGAAGTGCAGGAAATTGACTTTCCGTTATATTGTAGCCTCTCACCTTCTGGAGGGAGAAAAATAATTTCCAGCTATTGACTGCTTCTTGTAGATAACTGACATACTGTCCCTTTGCAAAATACTCTGCCTTTTGTACCACCATACTATCTAACTGGATTTCTCTTGCATGTTTTTCTTGCAAGGACGCATCATAGGTCGTTTTCATCCACTCTATATCTTCTTGCGCATATTCACTCTGTCTAGCTACATCTTCAGCATACTGAATTGACTGATGTTCCAAAGAGCTAAAAAGGAACAAAATCAACATTGGCAAGCAGAGAAGCATTCCGATAGCCTGCATCTTCAATAAACGATTGTTGATGATGAGCAGGAATTGTGTTTTCAAAGTCCGCACCACTAGCCTCCCTCCTCCTCGGTCCCATATAATTCCTTATATATGAGATAACTACCTTTTCGACCGACCTTTATCTCTCTCACATCATCTAGGTTGCGACTTGCCCAATCCAAAAAATCAGAAAGACTTTCCCCCAGCTCATCCAGTTGAATAGTGGCTTGACATTCCTCATTATTCACACAAGTAAAGTGTGGCTTTAAGGCTAAAAATTCCTGCACTGCATTTTTAGATGAAAAGGAAAGCAATACGGTTTCCAAAGCCTGCTCCTGGGGGTGGTAGACAACTGAAAAATGACCATCCTTGATAAAGTAAATACTGTCAGCAATACTGTCTAAATTATCTAACAAGTGAGAAGCAATAAGCATGGTCTTTCCCTGGGCCCGCAAGTCTTTCAATAAACTTGAAATCATTTCTACATTG
The DNA here is from genome assembly GCF_043674225.1 of Streptococcus sp. A11. NCBI lineage: Bacteria > Bacillati > Bacillota > Bacilli > Lactobacillales > Streptococcaceae > Streptococcus > Streptococcus sp. A11. The sequence continues at coordinate 41,158 of NZ_JBIMJS010000014.1, read as the reverse complement.
TCTGGGTCCAAACCATTCATGACTTCATCTAAGAGCATGTAGCTAGCCTGAGTCACTACTACCAAAGCAAAACACAAGCGCTGACGCATTCCCAATGAATAGGTCCCAACTTTTTTATGAATATAGGTCCCCATATTTAAGATCGTCACTATTTCTTGTGGATAAGTGACATCTACTCCCCACATGGCAGCGTAAAATTCCAAGTGCTGTAAGCCTGTCAGTTCGTCGTACAAATCTGCCTGGTCAGGCATTTTTACAATTTGTTGACGCATATATTGCTTGTCCTTTTGATAGCTCTTTCCATGATAGTTCACCTCTATCCCTGATCCAGTAATATGCCCAGAAATAATTCGAACCAAGGTTGACTTCCCTGTCCCGTTAGGTGCAACCAGACCGATGATTTTCGAGGACGGGACTTCCATATGAATATCTTTGAAAATGAGCTTTTTACCGTAAGAAAACTGGTCAATTTTCACCACTAACATAGATTTCCTCACTTTCTCAATATAATTTATTTTGAATATTATTATAATCTTTTTTTGCAAGAAGGCAAGTAAAAAGAGGCAACTGCCTCCCTAGAACTATGCTTTTATTTACCTTAATTTTGCTACTCACTCCAAGTATCTGGGAAATAAATGAAATGAATACCCATCATTTTTCCAACCTCTCCCAAATAACCACTTGTCCTTGTTTGAGGGACTGCTGCACATCAATAATGCGTTGGTTGGACGACCCTCTAAATTGCAACATGAGATTGCGTTTGTTTTTGTCATAGCGGCCGTCTACGAGTATGTCCAACCGGCTGAGCAGTTCCAGTTTGTCTGGCGTTTCCTGCATCAATTCTTCCCATGTGTAGCCTGTCCAGGACCAGATGTCCTTGTCTGGCAATTCCTCCCGAACCCGCTTGACGAGTGGGAGGACCGTACCTGTATTCAGAAAGGGCTCACCACCCAAGAGGGTCAGACCCTGTACATAGGGCTGGGCCAAGTCCGCTAAAATGCGATCTTCCAGCTCCTGAGTGTAGGGAATGCCGGCCTTGAAGGACCAGGTGGCGACGTTGTAACAACCGGGACAGTGAAAGAGGCAGCCACTGACATAGAGGGAACACCGCACGCCTTCGCCGTCCACAAAATTAAAGGCCTTGTAGTCCATAATCCGGCCCTGACTCAGCTCTTCGGATTTCCATTCTTGGGGTTTGGGATTGTTCATATCAGCACTCTTCTATATAGTATCTCTCCGTGCCATGACGGACGTCTTCGAGGCTACCTCCGCAGGCTAGGATAGTTCGCTTGCTGGCTGTATTGGTCTCATCACAGGTCACAAGGACCTTAGGGATGTTTTTGGAAAATGCTTCCTGCACACCAAGGCGCAACTGCTCCTTGGCATAGCCCTTCTGCCGCTGGCTAGGGCGGATAGAATAGCCAATGTGTCCACCAATGTTGAGCAGATAATCACTGAGACGCAGGCGTAGACTGAGAAAACCGACTGCTTGCCCAGCATCATCAAAGGAGACATACTGGATAGAAGGGACAAAGCCCTCTGGCAAATTCAGTCCCATTTCCCAGTCCTGACCTTGCTGCAACCAGCTTTCAAAGTCAAAATTCGCAAAGAGATTGCCTCCGTCTGTTGCGGACTCTTCTCGCTCAAATTCAGCAATCATATCCAAAATCGTTTCTTTATCTACTAAGGTTGGTCGTCTTAAAGTCAATTTCGTTTGGGATGGTGACATGTAATTCTCCTATTCCTTTATCTGCGTATACAATTTGGTGACAGATCCAGTGGCTGAGCAGGCTCGAGCTTGGGCTGACTGGATTTTTCTTGCTTTCTAGGGCTTGGAAAAACTCTTCGACAATGCTTTCAAAGCCACGTTTGTAAAGAGTTGTGCCCCAAGAACCAAAGCCTTCTATGATTTCTTGGTTGGCGGTAAAGGTGCGCAATTCTTCTAAGTTTTTAACCTGATGGATCGCTTGCGGTGTCTGGACTTCCATGATTTCCCGACGGCTGCCCGACTGGAGATTCATGGATACGACCACAGAAGTTTGAGCGGTTTGAAGGGTCACATTGACCTGACTGAGTTTATTATTTTCCAGATAGTAGGCATAGGAACCTGACAGAGGCTGGTCATCCAGCAAGTAAAGGGCCGTATCCAGCGGGTGGATAAAGAGGTCAAAGAGCTTGAATTGCAGGTCGCCCAAGCCATTGACTTCATTTTTCTCAACGACAATTCTCCGCTTGTTGGGCTTGGTTTTCAATTCTTGAACCTTGGGAGCAAAGCGACGATTGAAACCAGCCATGAGTAGGACTCCCTTGGACTGGGCTAATTTGTAAAGCTCTGCCGACTGGTAAAAATCCTCGGCCAGTGGCTTGTCCATGTAGACAGGAATGCCACGCTCCAAAAACAGCTCTGCCATTTCCACATGGGCCTGTGTCGCCACATGAATCATGACACCGTCCAAGTCTGCATCGGCCAAATCTTGTGCTGTCGCATAGGTCTGACTGCGGGGCAAACTGGCCGCAATGCTTGACAGAACTTCTTGATTGCGGGTGAACAAATGCCAGTCAATGCCTGACAAACTCCGCAGATAGGTCAGGTAGGCCTTTTGAAAAATACCTCCTAAACCGACGAGACCGATTTTTAGCATGGACATGTCCTCTTACTTTCCAAATCTTTTTCTTAAAAATTCACTCAAAATATCCACATCCAAGCCCAAATCTCGGATAATGATCGCCTTGTGGAAATCATCATAGTTATCCTTACCAGACCAGACAAAGGAGTTGGTCACAATCTGGTAGCTAGTATCCGGCTCAATCGCTCTGCCATTGACCAAAAAATCATCGCCTTGGCGAGAAATGCCATGAAGCTGCGGATGAAGACCGGTCGAGAGGCTGGACATCAAATCTTGACCCTTGATACTGACCAAGAGCACGCGCTTGGAGAAGGGCAAAACCTTGACTACATCGCTATAGTAAATCGGGCCTGCGTTGAGCGACATCCGAATACCAAAACCATTGATGACCGCTCCGTCCGGCTGATAACCGAGAGTAACCGCCTGCTCAAAAAGAGCCTGCGTAATCAGAGGTGCCAGCGTAGACTGTCCCTGACGGATGTTCTCCCGCTCACCATCCAAGGTTTGAGGCAGGTTCGCAATAGAATGGGCAAAGCGAGCATTGCGCTCCGCCTGCATCTGCTCGATAAATTCCCGAATGGTCGGCTCTTCTGTTGTCAGCTGCTCAATCTCCACCAAGTCATAGGACAGCACCTCATGACTGCCGTCCTCGTAGCAACGGAGCAGAAGATTACCCAGAAAACGCCCATACTGGCCCGCTTGGAAAATGCTGACGCTACCGACCTGACTGGGTTCTTTCAAAATCGTATGGGTGTGACCACCGAAAATGACATTGATTTCCGGAAACTCCGCCGCCAGCTGAACATCTTGATCATAGCCCAAATGACTGAGCAAGACAATGTGCGCCTGCTTATCCATCTCAGACAAGGTCCGCTTGAGCGCCTGTCTGTGGTCCTCAAAGACCACATTGTCCGTCGGTGAAGCCACTTCCTCGGTCTCCAAGGTCGTTAAGCCCAAGACATAGAGCGGTCGACCCGCCATATCAAAGACTAACTTGTCTTTCAAGGGCACCAATTCGTCTGCATCAGCTGGATTGCGGTAGGAAATATTGGTGGAGACAATCGGAAAAGCCGCAAAGTCGTCCAAGCGACTGAGCAGTTCATCTCCGTGGTCAAATTCATGATTGCCCAGGGTCATGGCCTGACAACCAATGGCATTCATGAGCTGGATTTCCTTTACCCCACGGTACATATTGAAGAAAATATTCCCCGAAAAAAGGTCGCCACTGTCAAAGACAAAAGTCGGAATGTTTTTCGCCCGGTTTGCCTCCTTAATCTCAGCAATCAGCGCTGCCTTCTTGGGAAAATTCTCTATATGAGAGTGCATATCATTGGTATGGAGAATGCTGATATCTGTAAAGTCCATACTATTTCTTCTTATTCTTGGCTTGCTTGAGCAATTCCTGCACACGCGCCTTCTTGTCCTGCTTCACATTGGAATTCTTCTCGTGATAACGCTGCACCAAGGCCTTGCCCTTATCATCTAGTTGGTATTTACCCATTGTTTTTTCTCCTTTTTTGAACATAGCAGAGCTATTAGATTTTCCCTCTATTATAACAAACTTCCGTAGTTCCTCAAAACCACGGAAGCCCTCATGTCCATTCTTTATAAACTAGACCCGTTCATGTGTTTGACGCGGGCGGAGATCTCTTTGTGTCGACCATTGACCATGGGACGGGCTTGAGGGTTGCCCAGATAACCACAGGTCCGTTTGACAACATCTACTAGTTTTGGATCGCTATTGCCACAGTTTGGACACTTGAACCCACGCTCAGTCGGCTCGAAGTCGCCTTCAAAACCGCAGGCATAACAATGGTCAATCGGCGTATTGGTCCCCAAATAACCGACACGGTCATAGGCATAGTCCCACACCGCCTCGAGAGCCTTGGGATTTTGCTGTAGAACAGGGTATTCGCAATAATGGATGAAGCCACCACTAGCACCCGCCTCCGGATAAACCTTTTCAAAATCCAGCTTTTCAAACGGCGTTGGATTTTTCCGCACATCATAATGGAAGGAATTTGTATAGTATTCCTTATCCGTAATGTCCTTGACCAACCCGAATTTCTCCGTATCCAAACGGCAGAAACGGTCTGTCAAACTTTCTGATGGGGTTGAGTAAACCGAAAAATGGTAGCCGTATTCGTCAGACCAGTCGCCAGCCAACTCCTTCATCCGCTTGATAATAGAAACCGTGAAGTCCTTGGCTTCAGGATTTCCTTCCCAGGCACCGCCGTAAAACACAGTCGCCACTTCGTAGAGACCGATATAGCCTAGAGAAACAGTCGCGCGACGGTTCTTAAAGACCTGATCAACAGCGTCCGTCTTGGCCAAACGTTTCCCAAAAGCTCCGTACTGATAGAGAATAGGCGCATTTGCCGGCGTCGCTTCCTTGACCCGCTCGACACGATAGACCAAGGCATCCTTGGCAATGGCCATGCGTTCTGCAAAAATTTCCCAGAATTTTTCTTGACTACCCCCACTTTCAAGGGCAATCCGTGGTAGATTGACGGTCACCACACCCAAATTCATCCGACCGGAATTGACTTCAAGGCCATTTTCATCCTTCCAACCTTGCAAGAAAGAACGGCAACCCATAGGAACCTTGAAAGAACCCGTTAACTCAATAATTTTGTCATAAGACAGCATATCTGGATACATGCGCTTGGTTGCACACTCAATCGCCAGTTGCTTAATATCATAATTGGGCGAATCGGGCTCCAAATTTAGCCCGCGTTTGACAGTGAAAATCAATTTTGGAAAGATGGCTGTCCGTCCTTCGCGCCCCAAACCCTTGATACGGATGTTGAGAATCGCCTTCTGGATTTCCCGCTCAAACCAAGAAGTTCCTAAACCGAAACCAAGCGAAGTAAAGGGCGTTTGACCATTGGACGTAAAGAGCGTGTTAATTTCGTATTCCAAAGACTGCATAGCGTCATAAATATCCTTCTGGGTCTTGGCACGCGCATATTCTTCGGCCTTGTCTGGCAGCACCCATTCCGCTGCATCCTTCAAATGCTTTTGATAATTGAGCTCAGCATAAGGCGCCAACACCTCGTCAATACGGTCCGCCGAGCAGCCACCGTACTGGCTGGAAGCCACATTGGCAATAATTTGCGAAATCTGCGCCGTCGCTGTCTGGATGGACTTAGGACTTTCCACATCGGCATTTCCAATCTTAAACCCTTGCGCTAACATGCCCTTGAAATCAATCAAGCAGCAGTTGGTCATGGGCGTGTAAGGACTATAATCCAAATCGTGGTAATGAATGTCCCCCTTCTGGTGAGCGTTGGCAACGTGGGCTGGCAGGAGCTTGAGCCCGATAGATTTTCCAACAATCCCAGCCGTCAAATCACGTTGCGTATTAAAGACATCCGCATCCTTATTGGCGTTTTCATTAACGACAGACTGATCTTTGCTGAGCAATTTGTGGATTTCAAAGTTGATGTCCGTCGCTTGATGCCGGCGAAAATCGCGTTGCGTTCGGTACTGGATATAACGCTCTGCCAAGTCATAGAGGTGGGACTTGAGCAATTCCTGTTCGACAACCGTCTGGATTTCATAAATTTGCACATCCTTGGTAAAACGACGGGCAATTTCCTGCAGGACCCCTGCCAAAACGACTGACAGACCCGCATCTGACACAGGATGGTCCAATTCTTGATTAGCCCGCTGCAAGGCAGAATAAATCTTTTCTTGTTCAAAAGCGACCGTTCGACCGTCACGCTTTAAGACCGCTAATTCTAATTCGGGTAAGATTGTTTCTTGCACTTTCATCTGGCTATCCTCCATTTTTCTCACTGCTTATAGTCTAGCACTTTGAATGACGGAAATCAATATCTAGTATGTATTTTCAAAAATTTTCATTTTTTACACAAGATATAGATAAAAGCAACTACTTTCATAGTCGCTTTCATTCTTTTTCTTGATATAGTTTGAAGTGATTGAAGCTGAGTTGGACAGGGACATAATTGTCTTCTAGGGTCGCTGAGACCTGTTCCAAGAGCGGAATCTCCGTGTTGACCAAGATATACTTGGCTCTCCCTTGATTCAAATCATAGATTAAATTGTTTCGGTTGTCTTCCATGTTAAGATAGGGTTGAGCTGTAATCAGATTAGCAGACGAGAGCCGCTGACTTTCTAGATAGGCTTGCGCACTATTATCCCAGGCATAAATCTGGTCATCACTGGTCGTGTTATCCCGGATATAGCGGGCTATTTCTTGCCTCTCCACACGGACCGGTTCTTCAAATAGATAGGCGTAGGTTGGTTGGAAAAACAGGGCTAGAAGCATCAAAATAGGCAGATAATAACTAGCTTTTAGATAGCTATAATCCTCATTTTCCTCCTCATCCAGCATCTCAAACTCTTCATCAGTTTCTGGACCATGCAAAGATGCTGCAGCTAGCACAAAACCATACGGAATCAAGGCCGTCAATTGGCTCCATTCAAAATTTGGATTCCCAATCAGAAAAACCATTTGAACAAGAAAAGCCAGTAACATTATCAGCTTAATTTCTGTCTGTTGCCCCTTGCTAATAGACAATAGGGTTGTCAAAATATGATTTAAAAATCCTGAAATCAGCAGGAACCCAAAAACCACAGCTAGGGTCATCAAAATGCCTTCATAGGTAAATTGTAGGCTAATATTGTAGAGAAAAGTCTGTTGAATTGCCATTCCCAGAATCTGCTCGATGAAGGTGTAATAGCCTACAGTGTAGACAACGAGAAGAAAGCCAAATACAGCTGCTAAAAACTGATAAACACCTCTCGCCAACCTCTTGTTTCGACTATTGTACACAAATAAAACCAGGGGCGATACCAGCCATAAAATCAGACTTTTAGGGTAAATCATGAATACAATCGCCGCATCAATCCCGTAGAGAATGAAACCTTCGTCACTGACTGCATCATTTATATAGCGAATCAAAAACCAGATACTGGTCAGCACAAAAGGTAGAGCAAAGATACTGGCATAGAGTCCACCCAAGTCCACCACCAGCAAGAAACAATAGAACCAAAAATTGATATGGTGGGCAACCCGCTGTGAACGACCAAAATATGCACTAATCTTATTGAGATAAATCCCTGCTATCAAGAGGGCGATGAACTGAAAAATCATCAAGCCAATGGTCGTATTGAACAGGGAACCAACAGCCAAGATTAGGTAATAGAGGACACCATTGGTTCCAAAAAAATACTCATAAGGCTTATGACCAGCCTGCATTGCCATGCCTGCATAGAGTGCCTGTGACTGCAAATTGGTCGCAAAGGAACTCAAAAGAGGATTGGCAACATTCAATACACTCAGAAATAAACTCCACAGTAGGGTCGGCCAAATAGGCACATCCGGCACATTCCGTATAAATTCATGGTGGGCTTGCTTTCTCCGTTTAGAACGATGCCTGCGACCACCCCACAAACTTTTATCTCCCAAATTTACACTTGACTCTACTTCTGTCATAACTCACTCCTTGGATTTACTTTACTTATTATATCAAAAAGCTCGAGGCATGTCATTGACTTTCGGAAGTTGTTTGGTCATTTCCGACCCTGTACCTTTCTCCGTCCAGCTCTTGTACTTGGACCATAGCCTCCAAGGGATAGCGGATGGTCCTATAGCTAATCTGGCTCCCATTCTGATTGGAAAACAGACTGGCATAGCGTTCAATCTGACGAAATGTATGGCGTTGGGCACGCTTGTACTCTATCAAAAATTCCTCATTATTTTTCTGTCTCATACCTATTTATTCGCAAAAAGCGGTCCAAAAACCGCTTAGTTCAGATATTTTTTTCGGACTTCCGAGATGAAATAGAGGGAACCTGTGACAATCAGGATGCCCTGGTCTTGTTCCTGAAATTCCTGTATAAAGCCTTCATAATCAGCTACGTAGGTCAGCCCCTGACGCTGCTCCTCTTTCAAGGCTCCGTCGTAGGCAAAGCTGGTCAAGACAAGCTGGATACCTGGCAATATTTCCTCTAATAAATCCAGCATTTCCTGAAAATCCTTGCGCTGCAGGGCCGAAAATAAGAGGGTCACAGGCTGGTCCTGCATCTCAATGAACTCAATCAAGCGTTCCATGGCAGGAACGTTATGGGCACCGTCTAGGTATATCTTGGGGTTTTCGGCTATCAATTCCAAACGTCCTGCCCAGCTGGTTTGGGCTAGAGCCTGTCTGATCAAATCCGCAGAAACAGTTTGCCCAATTTGCTCCATGTAAAGCAAGAAACTCTGCAGGGCCAAGGCTGCATTTTCTTGCTGGTGCTGACCTGGGAGACCCAAGACTAATTCTGACAGCTGAAAACTTGGACTATTGAAAGTAGCTACTTTAGAGGTAAATTCTTGACCCAGCTGGTAGATTGGAGCTTTTTTTTCAGCAGCAATTTGGCGAATCTGCTGGCTGATGTCAGCAGAAAATGGTCCCAGAACGACAGGCATCTCTGGCTTGATAATTCCTGCTTTCTGCTCTGCGATTTCTCCCAAAGTCGCGCCTAATAAATCCTGGTGATCCAGACCTATGGAAGTGATGATGCTGAGGGCCGGGGAGACTACATTGGTCGTGTCCAGAAGGCCGCCGATGCCAACTTCGATAAGTGCCAGGTCAGGCTGCTGCTCGCGAAAATAGAGGAACATGATTAGAACCATGACCTCGAAATAGCGGAAGGGTTCATAGACCGTAGCAACCTCCTGCTCCAACTCATAGACCTGCTGGAGAAAGCGCTGAAAATCCTGGTCTGAAATCGGTGTCTGATCAATGCAAATCCTGTCGTGTACCGTGACCATGTGAGGGGAGACAAAACTGCCGACCCGCAGTCCGTGAGCCTGAAAGAGCTGGCGCATAAAGGCAATCGTTGAGCCCTTGCCATTGGTCCCCGCCACATGAATGACCGGCAAATCCAAGTGAGGCTTGCCCAACAAATCCAGGGCATAGGTGATTTTCTCTAGCTTGTAATGAAATAGCTGACCCTGCTTGCTATTGAGCCAGGTGTCTAATTTGTGAAAAGTTTGCATGTATTAAGTATAGCAAAAAACCAACAATTGCGTTGGTTTTTGACGGATATGATATTAGCCTTTCCACCACCAATCCCAGCCAGCTCCGAACGTTGTAAATGCCTTAATAAAATTCATAATCTTTAGTCTCCTTTATTTTGATGAGACTATTATAGAATTTTATTGGGTCAGTAAACAGGACAAAAATGTCACTTGTTTTTTATAGTTCTCTCATCCCAACCTGCTCCTCTTCTGCAAGTTGTCATAATGCTCTTCATAAGCATCTTACACTTTTCCAGTGGAATCCCCTTTCCATGATTCTTCTAGTTTAGCCACCAAATGATCATCACCTATTAATTTCGCAAACATAACGGCCTCTTCGTACAGTTTTTGTGCCTCTTCACGGTCACTGTTGGTATATAGTACGTACTTCCACTTTAATAGATTCAGAATCGGTTTCTTTTGGAAATCGTGCGTCTGGACCATTATCTGGTCTAGAGTATCAAAAATAGGCGGAATATAGTCATAACACTCCTTAGTCCCAAGGATACCAATAGAAGCTAGCATCACATCACGCAAAATAAATAGCTCATTTGAATCTATAGCTTCTACCTGTACCGGAAAATGCTGGGTAATATCTAAAAAATGTTGAAATTTTGGCGAGGTCATGTCCTCATCCTGTAAATGCTCCAAATATAGCCGCACAATCAATAAATCATTAACAGTAAATTTATCTTTACGATGGACCTGCTCGAAATAATCATCTAAGATAGCTTTCCCAAAATGGACAGACTTTGTTTCATATATGTCAACAAAAGACTGAAAAGCATCAATTGCTATCTGCTCTTCCTCTGGCAGGTCGTCGTAATAGTCGTCATAAATTTCTTCCATCAGACGATTGCGTTTTTCTATCAAGTCCGTATTTTCATAGGTCGGTGTGCGGAGAACCTCAAACTTTAATTTCGAGTATCTATCTGGGAGCTTAACATAGTCTGGCATCAATTCATACAAGGTCATTCCCAAACGTGTGGCAATGTACTGGATTTTAGACAACGTGGGTTTTGAGCTGCCAGTCTCAATCCGAATCAATTGCCGGACTGAAAGTTCAACCTCATCACCACAAAACTGTTCGCGCGTCAAATTAATCTGCTCTCTCAGCTGGCGAATACGTTGCCCAAATTCCTTATCGTTCATATAATTCCCCTTTATTTATACTAAAATATGGTTAATTATACCAAATTTTTCAAGAAAAAAACAAACTTTCTTTTGTAAACTACGGTAGAAAGTTTATTTTTTATGTGAAATTTCTAAATTCATACTGACGGAACAATCTGCAATAAACTCTCGATTTTTATATTCCCTTCCACCCCGTCAATCTGCAAGTTTATACTGCCAATCCCTGCAGCCAGAGCGGTTTCCACGTCTAGCAGGCGGTCACCAACATAGTAGGTGGTCGATTTATCTAAGTCATATTTTTCAATCAAATACAGCAAAGCCTCCGGGTCCGGCTTTCTGGCAAAACCCGAGTCACTGGTCAGAATTTCCGTAAAATAATGGTCGACGCCCAAATCAGCCAGCACCTGAAAAGCATTGTCACTCTTGTGAGTGTAAATAAAGTTTTGAATGCCCTCCTGCACAGTCCATTCCAGCACCTCACGCGCGCCCTCCATCAACTGGATAGCCGTGTTCTTCTCACGGAGAGAGTTGGCTCGGGCTTGATTGAGCTGCGCCAAGTCCTTGCCATATTTCTGAGCATCTCGCGCCAGCAAATCCTTTACAGAATAGCGAAGGATAAACTTTCTTACTTCTTCACGGTCAAAAGGAAGTTTGTATTGTTCATAGGTTTCTTGAATCCCTGCCAAAATCGCTTCATAGGAATCCAACAGCGTTCCGTCCAAATCCCAAATAAATGTCGGTGTCATCTTATCTCCATTCATATGCTCGATAGGGCTTGTCTAATTGGTAACCCAGCTTTTCAGCCAGTTTCAAGGATGTCAGGGTGTGGGCATCCCAGCTAGGATAGAGATTACGGTCTAAACAAGCTAAGATTAACTGAGCAGCACAAGCTCTAGCTAAACCCAAACCTCGATAGTCTTCCCTAGTATCCACTTCTATCTCAATCCCACCTGAATAACTGGCATAGGATGAGGCACCTGACACCACCTGTTCCTTATGCAAGATGACATAGCCTAGACCCAAGTCTAAAAACTGCTCCACATCAGCATAATTGCCCACCAAATCGCGTGACCATTCTTCTACCAGACAGGCATCATACAGATTACGGTCAATCACTTTCAGGTCAAACTCTTCAGGTAGGGCATCAATCAGTTTCTGCAAATGCCCAAGGTCAAAACTAGTATCTTTTTTCGTAGCATAACGGGTAAAGGACCGGATCCTGTCTCCGTAAGTTCCTTCTATCAAGTCTGACCAGGCCTGGTTTTGAGGGACTAAAATAATATCCTTTCCCTCACACATTTTTAGCAAGTCCACATTTGGTTTTCCGGCCAAAAAACCAAAGAAGCTCTGCCGTCCATAGAGAGCTAGGGCTGACTGGGGAGACTGGGTATTATCGACATGAATCTGTCCCATTCTGCCTTCTAAACAGGTCCAAATAATTGCCTCAGGCCAATCTCCAAATAAACTGGCCACTTGTCTCATCTGCTCTGCCATTATTTTTTCGTATAGGGATAACCCAAGTGCTCGTAGGCCTTGGCTGTCGCAACCCGCCCTGTCCGTGTCCGCATGAGGAAGCCCTGCTGAATCAGGTAAGGCTCGTACATGTCCTCCACTGTTTCACGCTCCTCGGCGATGTTGACCGACAGGGTGTTTAGGCCGACAGGACCGCCGCCGTACATCTCAATCATGGTACGGAGAATCTTTTGGTCCACATAGTCCAGACCTTCACGGTCCACGTCCAGCATGGTCAGGGCCTTGTCCGTAATGCTATCGTCAATCAGGCCGTCGCCCATAATCTGGGCAAAATCCCGCACCCGCTTGAGCAGGCGATTGGCGATACGAGGGGTCCCACGCGAACGACGAGCCAACTCAATAGCAGCTTCATGGGTAATCTCCATGTCAAAGATGTCCGCTGTCCGCTCGACAATCTCGGTCAAATCAGCCAGCTCGTAGTACTCCATGTGTCCAGTGATACCAAAACGGGCTCGCAGAGGATTGGACAGCATCCCCGCACGAGTGGTTGCTCCAATCAGGGTAAACGGTGGCAACTCCAAATGCACAGAGCGACTGGCCTCTCCTGCTCCAATCATAATATCGATGTAGAAGTCTTCCATAGCAGAGTAGAGAATCTCCTCAACCGCCATAGGCATACGGTGAATTTCATCGATAAAGAGGACATCGCCAGGCTCCAAATCATTGAGAAGGGCCACTAAATCGCCTGCCTTTTCAATGACGGGCCCACTGGTCTGCTTGATATTGACCCCTAGTTCGTTGGCAATAACGAAGGCCATGGTGGTCTTACCCAAACCTGGAGGGCCAAAAAGCAGTGTATGATCCAAGGCTTCATCACGGAGCTTGGCCGCCTCGATAAAGATTTTCAGCTGGTCCTTGACCTTGTCCTGACCGATGTATTCATTTAATTTCTGCGGACGCAGGGTACGCTCAACATACTCCTCATCCTGCATCTGTTCCATATCTAAAATTCTAGTCATGGGACTATTATAGCACAAAATGAAAATACCAGACTCAGTGAGTCCAGTATTCTCAGGAGATTATATGAAAAAGATATGCCAGCCGTTTGAGCTTTAGCTCTTACGGATGACGATACTGAAAATCATTCAGTAAAAGTTTTGCTATTTCTAGCTTAAATAGAGTATAATTCACAAAACTTAAGGGAAACTAAAAAATTCTCTGGAAAATCCAAAGAATTTTGATTTTTTTATAATCCAAGTCGTTCAAAGATGTCATCTACCCGCTTAGCATAGTAGTCTGGGTTGAAGAGTTCATCGATTTCTTCCTGGCTGAGTTTGACTGTCACACGCTCATCCGCTTCGAGAAGAGGCTTGAAGTCCACTTGATTGTCCCAAGAATGTGCGGTTTTTGGTTGCACCAAGTCATAGGCTTCCTCACGGGTCATGCCTTTCTCAATCAAGCTGAGCATGACACGCTGGCTGTAAATTAAGCCAAAAGTTGACTCCATATTGCGTTTCATATTTTCAGGGAAGACCGTCAAGTTCTTAACGATATTGCCAAAACGATTGAGCATATAGTTAATAAGGATAGTCGTATCCGGCGTGATAATCCGCTCCGCTGATGAGTGGGAAATATCGCGTTCGTGCCAGAGAGCCACATTCTCAAAAGCCGTCACCAAGTGACCACGCACCACACGAGCCAGACCGGTCATGTTTTCAGAGCCGATAGGGTTGCGTTTATGGGGCATAGCAGAGCTGCCCTTTTGGCCTTTGGCAAAATACTCTTCAACTTCACGTTGTTCAGATTTTTGTAGCCCACGGATTTCTGTCGCCATACGCTCGATAGACGTTGCAATCAAGGCTAGGGCTGAGAAATATTCTGCGTGGAGGTCACGAGGAAGAACCTGGGTAGAAATTTCCTGCGGACGAATGCCCAATTTGCCACAAACATACTCTTCCACAAATGGAGGAATGTTGGCAAAGTTTCCAACCGCACCTGAAATTTTACCAGCCTCAACGCCCTTGGCTGCCACATCAAAACGCTCCATATTGCGTTTCATTTCACTGTACCAAGTTGCCAATTTAAGACCGAAGGTCGTTGGCTCCGCATGGACACCGTGAGTCCGCCCCATCATGATGGTATATTTGTGCTCACGTGCCTTTTCGGCAATGATGTTAGTAAAGTTTTCAAGGTCGCGACGGATGATGTCGTTGGCCTGCTTGTAGAGGTAGCCGTAAGCCGTATCCACCACGTCGGTCGATGTCAGACCGTAGTGGACCCACTTGCGTTCCTCACCAAGACTTTCCGAAACCGCACGCGTAAAAGCCACCACATCGTGACGGGTTTCCTCTTCAATCTCTAAAATGCGGTCGATGTCAAAAGTCGCCTTCTCACGAATCAAAGCCACATCTTCTTTGGGAATCTCACCCAACTCAGCCCAAGCCTCATCAGCGAGGATTTCCACCTCCAACCAAGCCTTGTACTTGTTCTCTTCACTCCAAATAGCCGCCATCTCTGGGCGGGAATAACGATTGATCATATTTATGATATAGAGGGAGTTAAGAAAGCGAGAGAAAAATAGGAAACTGCCGCTATGCGCTAGCACACAAGACCGTTTATCATTTTTCCGACGCTTTTAGCCCGAGTTCAAATACTCGAACCCACCCTCTTTCCTTTCTTTTTGTTTTAAAAATTATTAATCAAGGAAATCCGTAACATGTATTCAGCTGAGAGAATTCGATGTCCGTATTCCTTTCTAATTCGTTCTTCTTGGGAAGTACATATTTAGCGAGTATACCAAAAATACACTTATCTTTTACTTATTTTTCTTTTCTTTTAAATAATTTGTTAACATAGGTCCGCCAAGAACAACTACTGCAGTAGAAATTGTACCGATATGCTTCTTCACAAATTTGACAGGTTTATTTAAATTTTTACCAATTTTATGCACTTGATTTTTATCCATTTGAAATTCCACCTCTCAGCAATTCCTCTCCTGTAAATTCAATTGCAATTATATCGTCATCTGTCAATTCTGTCATACCAATTTGAGCAATAAATTCCGCAGGTTCGACACACCATTTCAACTGTCGTTCCATTTCAATATCAACATCCTGCAATTCAAGTAATTGCCCAACATATTCTTGATTTTTTTCAACTAGTAGCTTTACTGGGGTATAAAGACTGTCTATGATTTGATGATTGCCGGTAATCATGTAGGTCTTGGCTAAAAGTTCCGTAGAGTTAACAATATAAGAAAATTGTTCATTTAATTCTGAAAAACTTTCCAGAACCTCTTTATTAAATTTCTCATCAAATATAGATTTTAAAAATAGTTGCCACTTTGAACTTGGAATAGAAATATTCTTTTTGATTTCGTTTTCAAATTCCTTTATTAATGCCTCTCTACCTTCGTTAAGGTGACTGATGGAATTAAGTAATAAAATCTGCTTTTGGGGATTGTCATCAGGCATCATTAATGCCTGATTGATTGTACTTTCTGCTCCTAAAATTTTTGAACGCCTGTCGTCTTTGAGGCCTCGTTTAACTTCCAAAGCAATTTGTTTAACTTCTGACAGCAGTATTTCTAAATCAGCAATTTTTTGTGCGTTAGCTAATTGATTAACATTGTTAGTAACATTTTGGAAAGCTTCTGGATTATCTAGAACAATTTTTTCTAATCTTGCTTTAGATACAATTTCATTATTTGTTCCTTTTTTTACAAAATTAGGCAATAATGCTGATCTATCTGCTGTTCTTTGAAAATCTATTTCGCCTTTTTGATATCTTTTTAATTGTTCTTTTGTAAACTTAACAACATACATCTCTTCAGCATTAATGTTCTGTTGGATTTCTTTATAAGAATTCACGATTGTCGAAAAGTATGTACCAATCTGTTCCAAATTAATATTTTTATTTTTCAAAAATTGTACTGATAATTGTCTTTCTTCATCTTTAGAAGCGATTTCTTCTCTTTTAATTGCTAATTCACTCATACTACCTCCTAACCTACTTCATCCTCCCCCAACACCGTCACGTGTCCCATTTTGCGATTGTGCTTTGCTTCTAGTTTACCATAAAAGTGGGGATGGGCGGTAGGGTTTTCTTGAAGAAAGGTTTGAACTGCTTCCATGTCTTGTCCGAGGACGTTGATCATAACAGCTGGAGAGAGAAGGCGGATAGGAGGCAGAGGCTCCCCTAGGATGCCTCGGATATGGGTATCAAACTGTGAAAAATCACAAGCTTCAATGGAATAATGCCCCGAATTATGAGGGCGAGGGGCGATTTCGTTGACCAGAATATCCTGACCTGCCACAAACATTTCAACGCAGAGGGTGCCTGCCAAATGGAGCTTGTCGGCGATTTGCAGGGCCATTGTTTTGGCTTTTTCAGCTAGTTCATCTGAAATACGGGCAGGCACAATGGTCTTGTAAAGAATATTATTGCGGTGGATATTTTCCTGTACAGGAAAGACGGTGTAGTCGGAGCCATTCCCAGACACAAGGACGGAGATTTCCAGGTCGAAATTCACAAACTCTTCCAAAACACATTCGGCAGAATTTGCTAGCTGACTAGCCTCTACCAAGTCCGCCTCTTCTCGAATGACCTTCTGGCCATGTCCGTCATAGCCCCCAGTGGCTGTCTTTAAGACATAGTTTTTGCTGAGGTCCAGACCTTCTAACTCTAGGCTAGAGGTGACCACTTTGTAGGGGGCGACTTGCACGCCAGCTTTTTTTGCCAAAAAATCCTTCTCAAAAATACGGTTTTGGGAAATGCGGAGCAAGTCTGTTCCTTGTGGAAGTTGTCCATCCTTGACGACCGCGTCCAGTCCGTCGGCATCAACATTTTCAAACTCGTAGGTCAGGACATCGCACCGCTCCGCCAGCTGTTTGAGAGCCGCCACATCGTGATAGGGAGCGACGATGACCTCGCTAACCTTGGAGGCTGGGCAGTCCGCTGCAGGATCCAGCGTGATCACCTTGTGACCCATGTAAATAGCGGAAATAGCCATCATCTGCCCTAGCTGACCACCGCCGATAATTCCAATTGTCTTAGATGAGGTCATCTGTCATCGCCTCCGCAATTTTTTCCTGCTCCTTGGCAAAGTCTGCCAGCTGAGCCGCAATGGTTTGGTCTTCAATGGAGAGAATGCGAAGAGCTGTCAGGGCTGCGTTGGTGGCACCTGCTTCACCAATCGCCATGGTCGCAACAGGCACACCGCCCGGCATCTGCACGATAGAATAGAGCGAATCCACACCACTTAGGGCACGAGATTGGACAGGGACTCCGATGACAGGCAGGGTGGTCTTAGCTGCCACCATACCCGGCAAATGAGCCGCACCACCAGCTCCTGCGATAATAACCTTGATACCACGGCCACGCGCTTCTTCGGCATGACGGAACATGAGGTCTGGCGTGCGGTGGGCAGAGACCACTTTCTTTTCATAGGCTACGCCAAATTTGTCCAGCACATCTGCTGCTTTTTTCATGGTTTTCCAGTCGGAACTAGAGCCCATGATGATGGAAATTGGAATGTTCATGCTTATCTTTCCTTTTCTTTATCCCTTATTTTACGGCCTTGCTTCCAATATCTGTCCGATAAAAGAGGCCTGTCGTGTCTTGTTTCTTCAACTCCGCGTAAATTTTTTCTTGAGCTTCTTGGACGGTGGCTGCTGTGGTAACCAGCATATAAACTCGACCGCCATTGGATAGCAGTGCTCTGCTATTTTCCGCAAAACGAACCCCTGCATAGTAAGTCGTGATGTCACCCTCAGTCTTCGCAGGCAACTCAATGCCCTTTTCGTAGTCCAAAGGATAGCCATTTGAGGCCACAACCACACCCAGCGTCACGCCACTGTCTAGCCAGGTCAGCTGAGTCGGACGTTGGCGGAGGATGTCGTCGATGTTCTGAGCAAAGTCAGAGGTCAAACGAGGCAAGATAATCTGGGTTTCTGGGTCGCCAAAACGGGCGTTGAACTCGATAACCTTGGGACCTTGGTCGGTCAGAATCAAACCAGCATAGAGCACGCCCATATAAGACCGACCTTCCGCAATCATGCCATCCAGAATGGGCTTGACAATAGTGTCAACCGCTGTGTCCACCACGCTTTGAGGCAGGTGGGGAACAGGAGCATAAGCCCCCATGCCACCTGTGTTGGGACCTTGGTCGCCGTCAAAGGCACGCTTGTGGTCCTGGGCTGTCGGCAGAATGTAAAACTGGTCGCCATTGACCAGAGCAAAGAGGGAGAACTCCTCGCCCGCCAAGAACTCCTCGATGACCACGCGGGCACCCGATTCGCCGAACTTGTTGTCCAAGAGCATCTCCCGAGCCGCTTCGACTGCCTGCTCGACGGTTTCTGCCACGACCACGCCCTTGCCTAGTGCCAAGCCGTCCGCCTTGACCACGATTGGAGCACCCTGCTCTTCGATGTAGGCTTTGGCTTCTTCGAAGTTGGAAAATGTGCCAAAGGCTGCTGTTGGGATGCCGTATTTGACCATGATTTGTTTGGCAAAGTCTTTTGACCACTCTAGCTCCGCGGCGAGACGACTCGGACCAAAAGCTTTTAGTCCCGCCTGTTCAAAATCATCAACGATTCCTGCTGCCAGAGCATCGTCTGGACCCACAAAAGTCCAAGCTATGTCATTTTCCTTAGCAAAGTTAATCAGCGCAGAATGTTCGGAAATTCCGATGTTTACTAACTCGATACCATCTAAAGTCATTCCGTCATTTCCAGGAGCAACAAAGACCTGTTCTACCTGTTTAGATTCTAACAATTTCTTTGCAATAGCGTGTTCACGACCACCAGACCCAACAACTAAAAGTTTCATTTTTTACACCTCAAAAACGGATTTTCTATAAACAGTATAGCAAAAACAGACGGATTTTGATAGAAAGAACAGGGAAATGTTCGGGAATGGAAAAAGCTCACACGAGGTGAGCAATATCCAAATTTCTCAATGTCTAAAATGTCTGACTCCTGTAAAGACCATAGTTAAGCCATATTTATTGGCCATGTCAATGGAATCCTGGTCACGGACGGATCCACCTGGCTGAATGATAGCCTTGATACCTGCCGCTGCGATTTCTTCCACGTTATCAGCAAATGGGAAGAAGGCATCCGATGCCAAAACGGCTCCCTCCAAACGATCCTTGGCCTGCTCGATAGCGATACGGACGGACGCCACACGGTTGGTTTGCCCCGGCCCCACGCCCAAGGTCATCTTGTCATTGGTGATGATGATGCCGTTGGACTTGACATACTTAGAGGACTTCCAGGCGAACTCCATAGCCGCCCACTCTTGCTCGGACGGTTGACGATCGGTCACCACCTGCCAGTCCGCTGGGCTTTCCACCACCACGTCCTGATCCTGCACCAAGAGCCCCCCGACAACGCCTGTGAACTCCTTTTCCACTTCGCTTGCATCCTGTGCGTCAAAAGCCAATTCCAAAATCCGAAGATTTTTCTTTTTATTGGTCAAAATCGCTAACGCTTCTGCCGAGTAGCTCGGTGCGATGATGATTTCTAAGAAAATCGGGTGCATCTTTTCAGCCGTCGCAGCATCCACTTCCCTGTTCAGCACGACGATGCCTCCGAAAATGGATACTGGGTCAGCCTCATAAGCATAATCCCAAGCCTGTTCAATGGTTTCAGCCTGACCAATACCGCAAGGGTTCATGTGTTTAAGAGCCACAACAGTCGGACGGTCTTTGAAATCACGGATAATACGGATAGCCGCATCCGCATCACGAATGTTATTGAAAGACAATTCCTTACCGTTTAGCTGTTTAGCAGCTGCAATAGAATAGGCTGTCGGAAGTGCATTTTGGTAGAAATCCGCATGTTGCTGAGGATTTTCTCCGTAACGCATGGGCTGATTGAGGTCGTAGGTAATGGTGAGTTTTTCAGGCTTGTCTTCACCAACTTGCTTGGTAAAGTAGGCTGCAATCAGGGCGTCGTAGGCTGCGGTATGACGGAAAACCTTGGCAGCCAATCGCTGACGCGTTGAGTAGGTCGTCTGTCCCTGCTCTGCTATTTCCCCTAAAACCGTCGGATAATCTGCCGGATCCACTACAACGGTCACGCTGGCGTGGTTTTTAGCTGCTGAACGGAGCATGGACGGTCCACCGATGTCGATGTTCTCCACCGCCAAATCATAGGTCACATCTGGGCGCAAGATAGTCTCTTTGAAAGGATAAAGGTTGACCACTACCAAGTCAATCAAGCCAATCTCATGGTCCTTGGCTGCTTGCAAGTGGCTGTCCACATCCCGACGAGCCAGCAAGCCCCCGTGGATTTTGGGATGAAGCGTCTTAACACGGCCATCCATCATCTCAGGAAAACCGGTCACATCATCAATTGCAATAGTGGTTACGCCTGCCTGATCCAAGGCAACCTTGGTGCCTCCGGTCGAGATAATTTCCCAGCCAAGTTTGGTCAATTCCTGGGCAAATTCTACGATACCATTTTTATCTGATACGCTAATTAACGCACGTTTTGTCATGATTTCTCCTTATTTTTTCACTGCCCCCAACTCCTCCAAAACTGCTGGATAGAGTTGGTACTCCGCTTCATGTATTCTGGCTTCAAAGGTTTCTAAGCTATCATCAGCCAGCCTTGGAACTCGGACTTGCTGGATAATTTGTCCTGTGTCAACGCCGCTATCAACCCAGTGGACTGTTACTCCGCTTTCAGATACGCCAGCCTGCCAAGCATCTTCAATTCCATGGGCTCCTGGAAATTCAGGTAAGTAGGCGGGGTGGATATTGATGATACGACCTTCATATTGAGCTAACAAGGTCGGTCCCACAATCTTCATATAGCCTGCCAAGACCATCAAGTCAATCTGGTGCTGGTCTAAGAGTTGGATGAGGGCTTCTTCGTAAGCCTGCTTATCCGCAAACTCTTTTAATTCAAAAGTAAAGGCTGGCACACCAAGTTTTTCAGCCCGTTCCAAGACATAGGCATTTCTGTGGTCTGAAAAGACAAAGACAACTTCAAACTGCTCTGCGATGACTTGAAAATTGGAACCGTTGCCTGATGCAAACACTGCTATTCGTTTCATTTGATGACCACACTCTTATCTTCCTTGGCGATGATGCGACCAATGGTGTAAACTTCCTCGTCAACTAGTTGACAGACACTGTCAACCTTATCTGGACTGACTGCCAGGACCAATCCGATACCCATATTGAAGATTTCAAACATTTCTTCATGTTTGATCTTTCCGTATTTTTCAAGAGCTGTAAAGATTGGGAGGACTGGAATCTTGTCTTCTTCGATCTCAGCTGCAAGATTATCAGCAAACATACGAGGCACATTTTCGATGAAACCACCACCTGTGATATGGGCAATGCCGTTGACCAGCCCTGCTTTTACCAGAGGCAATACCTGCTGGACATAAATGCGGGTAGGCTCTAAGAGGACATCCTTCAGAGCTCTGCCATTGAGCTCTGGCAACAGAGCGTCGCCAGCAAGATCCGCAAACACACGACGGACTAGGGAATAGCCGTTGGAGTGGATGCCGCTGGAAGCTAGGCCGAGGAGAATGTCGCCCTCCTGGACCTTACTGCCGTCAATAACCTGGGACTTCTCCGCAATACCGACGGCAAAGCCAGCTAGGTCATAGTCATCCTCGCCGTACATGCCAGGCATCTCAGCCGTTTCACCGCCAATCAATCCACAACCTGCCTGGACACAGCCTTCCGCCACACCTGCAACCACCTGCTCCAGCTTGGCAGGCTCGTTTTTTCCTGTCGCGATGTAGTCGAGGAAATAAAGTGGCTCCGCACCTGCAGCGATAATGTCGTTGACACACATGGCCACGCAATCCTGACCAATGGTATCATGTTTGTCGTACTGGATAGCTAGCATGAGCTTGGTTCCCACGCCGTCTGTCCCAGATACTAAGACTGGCTCTTTGACATCCAGCTTCGTCAGATCAAACATACCACCAAAGCCACCGAGAGCTCCCATAACGCCCAAACGTTCTGTCCGAGCCACGTGTTTCTTAATCCGCTCAACCACTTCGTAGCCAGCTTCGACGTCAACACCCGATTGGGCATATGCATTTTTTGACATATCAATCTTCCTTCTTAATTATTTGACCTTCTAGAATCAATCAAGTCACTATTTGACCTTTTCGATGTAAAAACTTGTCTGTTCTTCTAAACTACGCAAATATTCTTCCTCATAGTCATAAAGAGGCGTTGGATACTCACCATCAAAATAAGCTACACATAGTCCTCCATTGGGAGCATCTGTGTCGATACCGATGGCTTCAATCATCCCCTCAAGAGAAAGATAGGTCAGGCTATCTGCTCCAATAATCTCACAGACTTCCTCAACGGTGTGGTTGGCTGAAATCAGTTCCCGACGGGTTTGAATATCGATACCGTAAAAGCATGGATACTTGAGCTCTGGACTACCGATTGCCACATGGACTTCTGCTGCCCCTGCCTCTCGCAAGAGCTGAACAATCCGCCGGCTAGTCGTTCCACGCACGATGGAATCGTCAATCATGACCACACGTTTGCCCTTAACAACCCCAGAAACAGCAGACAACTTCATGCGGACTCCCTGCTCACGGAGCTCCTGGGTTGGTTGGATAAAGGTACGCTGAGTGTACTGATTTTTCACCAAACCCATCTCATTAGGTAAACCGGATTCTTCAGCAAAACCCATAGCAGCGCTGAGAGAAGAATTTGGCACACCGACCACAATGTCGGCTTCATGTTGAAATTCCTGCGCTAAGCGTTTGCCCATATTTTTTCGTGCCGTGTGGACATTGACTCCATGAATAGTCGAATCAGGGCGGGCAAAGTAGACATATTCCATCGAACAGATCGCCAATTGGGTATCACTTGTGTAACTATCATAGTGGATACCCACATCATCTATGATGACAATCTCTCCAGGTTCGACATCCCGTACCCACTCAGCTCCAACTACTTCAAAGGCACAAGTTTCGCTGGCAATAACCCAGGCTCCATTTTTCATCTTCCCGATAGATAGGGGACGAAAGCCATTTGGATCCAAGGCCGCAATCAACTTGTCCTCTGTCATCAAGAGATAGGCAAAGCCTCCCTTGACAATGCTCAAAGCCTCCTTGACCTTGCCCATAAAATTTGGATTGTGGCTGCGACGAATCAGATGCATGAGGATTTCAGTATCTGACGAGGCGTTGAAAATAGCACCTTGCGCTTCCAATTCTTTTCTCAGAGAAATTGCATTGGTCAAGTTCCCATTATGGGCTAAGCCAAAAGCTTCATCATGAAATTTATAAAGAAAGGGTTGGATATTTCGAATGTCCGCTGAACCAGCTGTGGCATATCGAACATGTCCGATTGCCGCATTCCCTTTTAACCCTTCCAAATCAGCTGGATTTTTAAAAACTTCAGATAAGAGTCCTGTAGCTCGATGTCCATAAAGCGTTCCCTGATTGTTCGAAACAATCCCTGCCCCTTCTTGTCCACGGTGCTGCAAGCTATGCAGACCAAAATAGGTCACCTGAGCAGCCTGCGGATGTCCCCAAATACCGAAAACACCGCATTCTTCGTTGAGTGATTTAACTTCGTATGTCATATTTATTTTCCTGTAAAATAGCGAACTGCTGAAACAAAGAGACCTTGGTCTTTCTTACCTGGAATATTTTGGAAAAGACCGTCCTCGTAACGCTCCGAGTGTCCCATTTTCCCGATAATCTGACCATTTCGGCTGGTGATTCCTTCAATAGCATGGCTAGAACCGTTTGGATTATATTTAGAATCCATGCTAGGCTGACCTGCAAAGTCAACGTATTGGCTGAAAATCTGACCATTGTCACGCAAGGTAGTGAACTCCTCGTCCGTCACCACAAACTTTCCTTCCCCGTGTGAAACTGGAATAGCATGGATGTCACCGACTTGGACACCTGCCAACCACGGTGAGTTGACATTGGCAATCCGTGTTTCCACCATTTTAGCAACGTGCTGGTTGGCATCGTTGTAGAAGAGGGTTGGACTGGTTTCTCCCGCCCCCTCAAAGTTTCCATACGGCAGCAAGCCCGATTTGACAAGGGCCTGGAAGCCATTACAGATACCGATGATAAGGCCACCTTTTTCGATAAATTGGTCAATAGCAGAGCGGACCTTGGCATTTCGTAAGATAGTCACGATAAACTTAGCAGACCCGTCTGGCTCATCCGCAGCCGAGAATCCACCTGCGAAGAATAGAATGTTGGCCTTGTCAATGCTGTCAACCATTGTATCAACTGACTGTTCAATACTTTCCGCATCCAAAGTCACAAATGGCACCAGATTAACCTTGGCACCAGCCTGTTCAAAAGCCTTGGCGGAGTCGTATTCTGAGTTGGTACCTGGGAAGACTGGGATGTAAACCACAGGTACCTCAACGGCTTCTTTTGCTTTTATAACCACTGAACTTGTGACTGCTGGAACATCCTGCAACTCTGTCGCCTGTTCAAATTCTGTTGGGTAAACTTCTTCTAGTTTGCCTTCAAAGGCTGCCTGCAAGTCCTGTCCAGCTAGGTTGACACCATTGACAAGCAGTGTAAAGTCTGTAGTGGTTTGACCGATTTTCACAGCATCTGGAATGTCTTCTTTCGATGTGAAGACAAAGCCACCTAGCTGACCTGTTAGGCTAGTTTCAAGGTCTGCAAGCTCAACTCTTACTCCGACTTGGTTTCCAAAGGACATGAGGGCTAGGCTTTCTAGAATTCCTCCATACTTGACGGCACTAGCAGCCGTAATCACATAAGCGCTCTGCCATTTTTCAAAAGTCTCAAAATTAGACTTGATCAAGGCAAAATCAATGTCTTCTGACAAAATCTGACCTGGTAAGTAATAAATGTGCTCGCCAGCTGCCTTGAACTCAGGCGAGAGGACCTTACGGCTGTCAGCCGTGGTCACACCAAAGGCAACCAGGGTCGGCGGTACAGTCAAGTCCTCAAAGGTACCAGACATGGAATCCTTGCCACCGATAGACGGTAGGCCCAGTTGAATTTGAGCCTCAATAGAGCCGAGCAGAGCCGCTACTGGCTGACCAAAACGCTCTGCCTGCTTATCCATTCGCTGGAAATACTCCTGATAGGAGAAGCGAGCCTTGGACCAGTTAGCGCCTGTTGCCACCAAGCGAGCTGTCGCTTCGATGACTGCATAGGCTGCTCCGTGGTAAGGTGACCAGTCTGCCAGATAGGGATGGTAGCCCTGAGCCATGACAGAAGCCGTCGTCGTCACACCGTGCTGGACAGGCAACTTTTGCACCGAACTTTCTGTCGGTGTCAACTGGTGACGACCTCCGAGTGGATGGTTGACCGTTGAACGACCAACAGATGAGTCGAAAATCGTCTGCAAACCTTTTTGACTAGCATGGTTGAGGTCTGATAGAAGATTTTTCAAGTCCTCCTGTACAGTTTCAGCGGAAGTTCTACGTGTTTCTGGCAGCTTGGCAGGACTGTCAACAATCTTGGCATCAACGACTACACGCACACCGTTGGTATCAAGGAAGGAACGCTCCAAATCGACAATGGTTTGTCCATTCCAGGTCATGACTAAGTTTGGTTTTTCAGTGACTTTGGCTACGACAACCGCATGGATATTTTCCTTACGACAAGCTGCGATAAAGGCATCTACGTCTTCTGGACGGACAACTACACTCATCCGCTCCTGTGATTCGGAAATGGCAATTTCCGTTCCATTCAGACCTGCATACTTGAGTGGAACTTTATCCAAGTCGATTTCTAAACCATCTGCTAGCTCACCAATAGCTACGCAGACACCGCCTGCACCGAAATCATTGGATTTTTTGACAAGGCGTGTAACGTCACCATTTCGGAACAAGCGTTGGATTTTACGTTCTTCGATAGCATTTCCTTTTTGGACTTCCGCACCAGCCGTTTCCACAGACTCAACTGTCTGCACCTTGGACGAACCTGTTGCTCCACCGATACCATCTCGACCGGTTTTGCCTCCTAACAAGATGACCACATCGCCTGCGACTGGTTTTTCACGGACCACATTTTCCTTTGGAGCTGCACCGACTACGGCACCCAACTCCATACGTTTTGCGACAAAGCCTGGGTGGAAGTATTCACGTACATAGGTGGTCGCAAGACCAATTTGGTTTCCGTATGAAGAATAGCCATGTGCCGCTGTTTTTGAAATGATTTGCTGTGGCAATTTCCCTGAGCGGGTAGCTGTCAGAGGCTGGGTAATATCGCCCGCACCTGAAATCCGCATGGCTTGATAAACATAAGAACGACCTGACAAAGGATCACGAATGGCTCCACCGATACAGGTTGCGGCACCGCCAAAAGGCTCGATTTCTGTAGGGTGGTTATGGGTTTCATTCTTGAACATAAGGAGCCATGGCTCTTTCACACCGTTCACATCCACTTCAATTTCCACCGAGCAGGCATTGATTTCGTCCGAC
The DNA here is from genome assembly GCF_043674225.1 of Streptococcus sp. A11. Lineage (NCBI taxonomy): Bacteria > Bacillati > Bacillota > Bacilli > Lactobacillales > Streptococcaceae > Streptococcus > Streptococcus sp. A11. The sequence continues at coordinate 14,462 of NZ_JBIMJS010000014.1, read as the reverse complement.
ACTTCCATATCATCCAGACGACCATTGGCCCTCTCATAGCGACCAAAAATCGTCGCCATATCCATCAAAGTCTGTGGCTTGTCTGTCCGACCCAACTCAGTTCGCATAGCAAGATACTTGTCATAGGTCGCCTGTAATTGCTTGTGGAATTTTGAGGCTGAAAAGTCAATAGACTTTAGCTCCGTTTCAAATGTCGTATGACGGCAGTGGTCACTCCAGTAAGTATCCAAGACCTTGAGTTCTGTCTCAGTTGGCACACGACCGATTGACTTGAAATAGTCCTGAATGAAGAGCAAGTCTTCCACTTCCATAGCCAAGCCAGCCTCACGCTTGTAAGCTGCAAAATCATCCGCTCCGTAGCTAGCAAAAAAGTCTAGGGTCGGAATAGTAGCATCCGACACCGAAAACTCCTGAGCCACCAAAGGAGCATTCAAATCCTTGAAACGCGAATCCACAGGATTGAGCAAATAATTCTTGATAGCAGCCAACTCTTCTTCCTGCACATCACCGTTCAAGATGTAAAGTTGCCCTGTATTGACACGCACCTCCTGGCGACTGCCCAACAAGAGAAGGGCCTCCTGACTGCTTGCAGCCCGCTGGTCAAACTGACCAGGCAAAGCCTCAATAGCAAAATAAACCGCGTCTTCCAAGCCCAGTTCCGCTTCCGACAAGACCTTGTCCGTCACCTGCTCAGTAAAGATGTGCTTGATGGCCTGCTCTAACAAGTCCTCCTCAAGATTGAAAACATCGTAAACCTGCACTAACCGCAAACTTGACAGGCTTGTCAACTGCAAATTATGGGTCAACTCCTTACGAAGAGCCTCCGCCTTAATCTGAAAATCCGCCTTCTTCTCAACAAAAATCCGCTTCGCCATTTTTTCCAATCCTTATTTCACTTCCTGTAACTTTGCCAATACGACCTCGTAAACCTCGGTCAAATCCCCGAGACCCCGACGAAAAACATCCTTGTCCAGATGGTTGCCATCCGCATCCCATAGACGACAATTATCCGGAGAAAACTCATCCGCCAATACAATCTGACCAGAAGAGTCAGTCCCAAATTCTAACTTGAAATCCACCAAAGTCAGCCCAATCTGAGCAAACAAGTCCTTCAAGAAACTATTGATACGACGCGTTTCTTCCTTGATATAGGCAATTTCTTCTGAACTAGCTAGATTAAGAAAAGCAATATGTTCATCGTTTATAAAAGGATCGTCCAACTCATCTTTTTTATAGTAAAATTCCACGATTGGAGTAACTAATGTAATTCCTTCTTCTACCCCAAAACGTTTTGAAAAAGAACCAGCGGTCACATTTCGCAAAACCACCTCCAGCGGAATAATCTCCACTTTTCTATTCAATTGCTCTGAATCTGACAAACGTTTGATAAAATGCGTCTTGACTCCAGCTTCATTCAACTTTTCAAAAATTAAGGACGAAATCAGATTGTTAAGTCGCCCCTTGCCAGTAATCTGTTCTTTCTTACCACCATTAAAAGCCGTCGCCTGATCCTTATAAACCGCAACAATCTGGTCGCTATCAGCCGTAGCGTAGATGTCTTTGGCTTTTCCTGAATAGAGAAGGTCTGTTTTCATGAGAATGTTCGCCTTTCATAAAATATTCTAGTCTTTTCGTTTATTCTATCACACAATATTCGTGTTAACAAATAAAAATCTAAAATACTATCTAATAAAAAGAAAAACGCCCGTAAACTACGAACGTTTCTCTAATTCTTCATAAATAAAATCAACAATGTCAGACAAGGTTTCAAATCGCTCAATGGCCGCATCCGGAACATCCACCCCAAACTCATCCTCTAAGGTCAGGACAAATTCCATAATTTCCACTGAATCCGCAGCTATATTATCTGCTAAAGAAGATTCTTCCTGCACTTGAAAATCATCACCCTTCTCCTCTTGGATAATGGCGACAACCCGCTGATAAACCTGCTCTCTAGTCATTACTATCCTCCACTACTGAAAATTTGGCAACTGATTTTTCAACAATACCAGCCTCCAAAATCGAACGCGTCTGCTTAATCGTATAGAAAATAGCTGTTGCATCGCTAGACCCGTGCGCTTTAATAACCGGAGCTTTGAGTCCCAATAAGACTGCGCCGCCTGCCGTCTTGTAATCCAAGGCTCCTAGAGCCTTCTTCAAGGTCGGTTTGAGCAAGAGACCACCGATTTTGGCTAGGAAACTACCTGATTTGATAGCACCTGTCAACTGACCGACGATAGACTTAGCCGTTCCTTCAACTGTTTTCAACACAGCGTTTCCCGTGAAACCATCGGTCACAACCACATCAGCAACGCCGTTGAGCAACTCACGCGCCTCCACATTGCCGATAAAGTTGATAGACGGTTCCTGACTGAGAAGAGCAAAAGCCTCTTGATGCACAGGTGTTCCCTTGGTTTCCTCCGTACCATTGTTCAAGAGAGCCACGCGCGGATTCTTGACCCCACGCACATGCTCCGCATAAAATGAGCCAAGAATACCATACTGATAGAGGTGATGAGCTGTATTTTCTGCATTGGCCCCCAAATCCATCATATCAAAGCCCTTGCCATCCATAGTCGGCAGAGTGGACATGAGTCCGGGACGATCAATATTCTTGATGCGACCGACAACAAAGACACCTGCCGCCAGAAGAGCCCCCGTATTTCCAGCTGATAGCACTGCATCCGCCTGCCCATCCTTAACAGCCTGAGTCGCCAAAACCATAGAAGAGTTTTTCTTGCGACGAATAGCTCGAACTGGTTCATCATCCGAATTGATTTTCTCATCCGTATGGATAATGGTCACTCGCTCCGACGCTGTCAAATAGGGCTTGATTTTAGCCTCATCACCATAAAGTTGAATTTCGATGTCTGGAAAGGCAGCCAAGGCTTGATTGACACCTTCTACCACTGCCTGAGGGGCGTGGTCCCCACCCATAGCATCTACTGCAATACGTTTCATCTGTCTATTTCCTTCACTTTAGTCTTAGAGATATTATAGCACGATTTCATCTTTTTTCCTATTATTGAAAATAGCAGAGCAAAACAAAAATCCCCTTTCTCTCGCAAGAAAAGGGATAGTATCTTAAAATTCCATCTTCTTGAAATACTTCAATGTCAGATAGGCTAATACCGTCGAATAAACCAAGGTAACCAAAACAGATGTTCCTAATGTTGAAAACAGGCTTGCTCCTTCATACAAGGCATTAATATTACCAGTTGGAAAGAAGCTAGCCAAACCAAATACTGCTAAAATACTTGACCCAAGTGAGTAACCAAAGGCAACTGCCATAGTCGCTCCGACCCCTGAGTACAAGGAAACACAAGCAGCCAGTAAGACACAGACCAACATATCTAGCATACCGCCAAGGATACTTTGAGCAAACCCTGCATTTTCATCCGCCAGATGATCCCAGAAGGTCAAGGTAGCATAATCCAAATAACCAATACGAGTATAGTAATATACCACCATCACCAATAGGAAGATTCCTGTATAAATAAGGACAATCGTCACCAGACTCAAGACCTTGGCCCAAAAGATATCCTGACGCTTGATATCCTTATAGAGAAACATGGTATGGCTATCCGCCTCACCCTTGAAGACCGTATAGGTTAGATAGAAAAGGGCAAGGATAGGTAGAGTAAAGTCATTTGAAGACTTAAATAAACTACCAGTCAAAACTACAAATGAATAAAGATAGCCGTCACTTGCACCAGGCACCATGAAGTTGGAACCTTTTGGTAAAAAGGTTGAAGCCAGAAAAAGAGTCGGAAAGAGGAAGGCAAAGGCTAGGAAAATCTTGGTTTCCTTCCTCTTCCAAACACTGGCAAAAACAGGTTTAAAAATTGCTAACATACTATTCACCTCGACTAAAAATTTCTTTCAAGTGGTTTTCTTTTACATGAAGCTTGCTGATCAAGTTTTGACTAGCTAGGTAGGCTAGGACAGCATTGAGTTCTCCACTGCTTGCCTGAGTGGAAATCTCTAGGACATCCCCATCCAAAGTAATCGCCTCTGTCAAATAGGCTGAGAGAGCTTCCTTATCTGCTCTGCTATCAACCTCTACCAAGACACTCGGAGCTGACTGCCCAGCAAACTCATCTGCCAACTGACCTTTTTCGATATAGACATAACGCTCACAGAGAGCCTCCAACTCACCAAGCTGGTGACTGGAAATCAGCATAGAGATATTGCGTTCCTGTGACCAAGATTTGAGAATATCGATCAACTGTTGGACACCGACAGGGTCCAAGCCCACAAAAGGCTCATCCAAGATAAGGAAGTCTGGCTCTGCTACCATCGCAATAGCCAAGGCCGTCCGCTGTTTCATACCAAATGAGAAGCCTTTTGGTTTACGGTTGCGAGCCTCCCACAAGTCTAAGAGTTTGAGAGTCTTTTCAATATTTGGAAACATCTCTGTTCTACCATGCAAGGTCAGGTAAAACTTCAAATTATCAATAACAGACATCTCTGGATAGAAAACAGGGTCAATCATAATCCCAAAATCCTTGAGCAAGTTATCTGCCGTATGAATATCCACACCATTATAGGTAATGGTTCCTGTTGTCGGCTTGAGGGATTTAGCCATTAATTTCATCAAGGTCGATTTCCCAGCACCGTTTTTACCGATCAGGCCGACGATTTCACCCTTTTTAATCTCCAAACTCACATCTTTTAATGAGTAAAAGTCATTTCCAGCAAATTGTTTTGATAGGTTCTTGATTGTAAGCATTGTTATTCTCTCTTTCTTAGGTATCTTTTAATATTCAATTTTTTCAAAATTCTTGCGTGCCGAATGATAAGCCAATCCAAAATATAGCAGGATCAAACCTAGACTAATAGCAAAGGCAAGTCCAAATGGAAACTGTCCAGCCAGTTTGGTCGCATAGGTCTGTGGGAAAGTATAGCGAAAACCATTTAAAAGTGGAGCGATTTGAGCAAAAAGGTTAAAAAGTACCCCAGTCAAGACAGCCATTATGGTTGTTCGCTTGATAGATACTGCCGCTACCAGACTAAGCAAAATCAGATTTAAACCAATCATCGTCAAAATATAGAGCAAACTATAAGCAGCTTGATGAGCAGGAAGCCAGTGAAAACCATATCGGGGAGCAATGGTAACGACATAGGTCAGACTAGCGATAAGGACTGTCCCTAAGAAATAAATCACATAGACAGCAAAGAGACTGAGTAACTTGGCGTGAAGAATACTGGATTTCTTGATATCCTTGTAAAGAAACAGGATTCCTGAACCAATCTCATCACGAAAGACCGACGATACGATAAAGCCCATGATTAAGGCAGGTAAGACCAATTGGAATTGCAACTCCAAAGCCGACACGATAAAGGAAAGCCAACTACTTGCCACATCTGTGTTGATTTGAGCTCCTATACCAGCCAAGCTAGATACTAGCAAGGGCAAAAAGGCAAAGGCTAAAAGAATATTCACATCACGTCTTTTAAAAACGGATTGAAATACTGAAGGAAACAGATTCATAATTTAACTCCTTAGGACTACTACTCAATGAAAATCAAAATCAGGCTAGCTCCAAAGGTTTGTGGAACCTTTGGAGGTTGGAAATAGAGCGAACATCGTTCGTGTCTATATGGCGCAGATAGAACTCTGTTACTTTTTATATTTTCAAGTAACAGGCTGAAAACCTCCACTGGAGCTTTTCAGTCATCAAATCAAGTCAACAACGCCTGATTTTGATTTTCGAAGAGTATTGATTTGTGTTACAAGAAGAGTATAAACCAAAAGAGCAATAAAAAATGACCACTCTAATGAATGGTCGTTTATTTGTCATGAACGGTAAATTATTATGTTTTAACCGTATGTGGCACATGTAGTTCTTGACGGAATCGAAAAGCCTGACTAGTCGTCACCAGTCTACAAGACGGATAGTGTGACAGGATTTTCTGCACATTGGCCAAACCAATGCCTCGTCCCGCTCCCTTACTGGATTTCCCATAAGAAAAGATAGATTTTGTTTGAATCCGTTCTTCCACTGTGCTGTTTTCGATGATAAGGATTTTTTCACCTTGGTCTTCAAAATAAGCCACAAGCAGACTCTTCTCAGCTGATAAACTGGCTGACTCTATGGCATTGTCTAAAAAGATTGATAAGATGGTCACCATATCCAGCAATTCGATTCCTACTGGAGCGGTGCTGGCTTCTTCTATCTCAACGGTCAGCTGAATCCCCCGACTTTGAGCCTCCATCAGCTTAGCAGATAAAATACTTTTCATCGCAGTATTATCCAGATGAGCTAGATTTCCTATATCATAGGCATCTTGATAAAATTTCTGGTCTGTCCCTGCTAAAACCGTTTGATAGATAGCCCTGATTTCACTCACATCTTCCTGCTTGATAGCTTCATTGAGACTGACCAAGATATTGGTATAATCATGTCGAAAACTTCTAATGTCCTTATACAGGCTTTCCACATGCTGACTGTAGTCTTCTAAAGAAGATAATTGAGCATCCTTGGCTTCCTGCAATTCCTCACTTAACTGCTCTTTTAACTTGGTGTTGAGGAAAAAGAGACTACCGATAAAATAAGCAAAGTAAATCTTAATAAAATCTAAATCAACTAGGCTACCTCCAATACCAATCGACACTGAAAAGTCCATTTCACCTACCGACTGCCCCAAAATGAGGAGCGTATGGATTATCACAACATAGAAGAGCATGGAATAAATAAGGTTCTTGAGACTCTTTTTAAACTTTGGATAAGCAAAAACCTTCTTCATGTGCTGAAAATCAATTCCCAGCAAACGGATAAAGGTCCGATAAAAAGGAATAAAGAGCAAAAGGACCACTACCACAAAGAGAATATCAAGCCATTCCAGACGTGTCTGCCATAGTTGAAAGGTTGTCCACTTAAGCTGGTAAATCCCAAAGGTTCGCTGAAATAAATCAACCAAGACAAAAGGTGCCAAACCGTAGAACAATGATTGAGACCAAGTCCAAGACCGTTGAAATATCAAAAGATAGACCAAGAAATAAAAGGGTTCAAGGTAAGGAACACTGTCTGGAAAAAGGAGGAATAATCCCGAGAATAGACCTGAGAAAACAAACAATCGCCACCATTTCAAGCTCAGCTGACTCAACTGATTAAAAACTCCAAGCTTGATAAACCAGTCGATGAAGGACACTAGAAATACTAAACCAATAGCCATCATTTCCCAACCCTCTCTAGCAAACCTTTCAGTTTCATCCGAGAAACCAAGCAAGATTCCTCCTGTTCAAAATACACCATCCGCTCCACAGCATCCACACGAAGAATATTAGCAGGATTAACTACATAAGCCCGATGACTCTGGTACAATCGTTCATCCGTTTTAGCAATATCTGACACCTTGCCATAAAACTCTGTATGACCTGACTTGGTTGTCAAGACGACCTTATGAGGCGTTGAAGAGGTTTCAAAATACAAAATATCTGAAAAAGGAACTTGAATCTGAGAAAACTCACTCTTGAAAACAAAAGCATCATCGCTCACCGTCTGACTAATATGACTATAAGCATGTTGGAGAACATCTGCCACCGCTTCCTTAAAGGCAGGCTCATCCAACCCCTTATCAATAAAATCAAGAGCCGACACACGGTATTTATAGGTCAAAGGCATAAATTCCGAATGCGTCGTCACAAAAACAATCACAGCATGCGGATCACGCGCTCTTATCTCCCGTGCAATCTCCATCCCTTTCTTCTCCTCACCTCTAATCTCAATATCTAGGAAAAAGAGCTGATGATTTCCAGTCTCTGCCACAGCCTCTAATAACTGCTGAGGTTTACCAAACACTTCCAATGTCTTATAGGCAACGTCACTCGTTTTTACAACTTCCTCAATCGCCTGCTCCAACCTAGCTTGTTGCATAAAATCATCTTCCAAGATAAAAATCCGTAACATCTCATCCCCCCATTCATGACAAAATAAAGACTGTTCATGACAGCTCCACCCCATTTTCTCTAAAATCTCCTATACTAAGATATATCAAAGAAAGGAAAGAAGCCTACATGATCTATATCCTAAAACCATTCTTCTATCCAAATACGATAGAAAGGATTTTAAACCAACTGGGGCGACCCTTCCAAGTCAAACACAAAGAAGATTTTCCCGTCGCCCATCAAATTAACTACTATTTTATCATAAATACCCCTCAAAACATATTCTGGGATGGAATGAAGGTAGCAAAAACCATTCGCCAGCGAGATGACACTGGACAGCTCATCTTGATTGATGAAGAGCCTGACTACCAAGTCTGCTTCCGTAGTCACCTCTCCTTCCTAGCTGTCCTGACACCACACCAAGTCCAAACAGAATTACCGGAATATCTACAAAACAGCCCTCTCCATTGAGAAGGCTGTTCTTATTCTTCTGACTTCATAATCTGCCCCCAAGACGACAAATCATCGATAAATTTCTTGGACTTCAAGTGAATACCGACATATTCCTCATAGAGCTGGTCGATAAAGAGCCGCAACTTCCGTTTCATGTCCGGCTTGATCGAAATGGTTTCTAAATCATCAAAAGAAATGGCCTGAAGTTGGTCCAGCAAGTAGGGCACATTGGGGTCCAGATGAGCCCTTCGTTCATCCTTATGGTAATGTTGCGGACAGAGAACGCCACTGTATTGATAGGAATAGTCAAAAGGTAGGCCAACTCGGTGACAAAAAGCACACTCGTGAAAATTAAGCCCAATTCCAAACCGCTCCAGCAGTTGAATTTCAAAAATATTGGTCAAAATCTCATAGTCCAAGCCCGATTCCATCAAATCCAAAGTCTTAACCAAAAAGGTAAAGAGCGGCGCATCATGAATCCTATCCTGCAAGGCAGCATCCGCCAAGGCCATCAAATAAGTTGCGTAGCTGAGCTTGAAAATATCCCCATTAATTTCCTTGAAGGGCTGGACCTGATGAAAATCCTCGATGTAGCACAGACCCTCTTCATTGATTTTGACAATAAAATCCGCATAGGTCAAGGGCTGAATAGCCGCAACCAGCTTGGACTTAGAGGCATGTTTCACGAAAAACATCCGCTTGCCAGCCTGTTCCGTAAAAATCTTGACCAACTTGTCGTCTTCTCGGTAATTGCGATTATAAAGGACTAATCCCCTTGTCTCAATTCGCTCCATTTTCTTCTAAAAACTCTTTTAGACGGACCATGGCTGTTTGGATAGACTCCATGCTGGCTGCATAGGAAATCCGCACATAGCCCTCACCATATTGACCGAAAGCTGCACCCGGAATAAAGGCCACCGCCTTTTTCTGGGCAAATTCCTGTAAGAAGCTAAAGGAATCTTGACTATAGCCCGCAGGAATTTTCGCAAAAATGTAAAAGGCGCCATCTGGCTTGATAATCTTAAAGCCCAACTCCGTCATCTTCTCGATAATATAATCCCGACGCTTGATGTACTCCGCTCGCATCGGTAGAGCATCATCCTTACCATTTTTCAAAGCCTCAACCGCACCGTACTGCATAGCTGTCGATGCCGCTGTCACCAAGTACTGATGGCTCTTGATAATCTGCGCAATAATCGGCGCCTGACTCATGATTAAACCAATCCGCCATCCCGTCATAGCATGGGATTTGGACAGACCTTGAATGTGAATGGTCTGCTCAGGCAAAAACTCCGCAATCGACGTATGAGGCTGACCTGTGTAGGTCAATTCAGCATAAACCTCATCAGACAAGACAAAGATTGGGTATTTGCGCAAAACATCTGCAAAGGCCGCAATCTGTTCACGTGAATAGGTCACACCAGTCGGATTAGCAGGATAGTTGAGAATGACCGCCTTGAGCTTGTCTCCCTGCTCGATAATGGCTTGTTCCAGCATCTCTGGTGTCAATACAAAATCATTGACCGTCGTATCAATTTCCACAATATCTGCCCCGACCATATTAACAATCGGCTCATAACCAGGATAAGCTGGCGCAGGCAAGAGCACCGTATCTCCAGCTTCTAAGATAGCCACCAAGCTAGCCGACAAAGCCTCTGTCGCTCCAATAGTTGACAGGATTTCTGTTTCTGGATTGTAGGACAGATTGTACTTTTCAAATACAAATTCCGCTGCCGCCTGACGCAATTCCAAAAGACCTGCCATACCAGTATAATAACTCTTGTTGTCATCAATGGCCGCCTTAGCCGCTTCCTTGACATGGTCTGGCGTCGTAAAATCAGGCTCGCCCAGCGTTAATTTCAAAACTCCAGGAATATGAGAAATCGACTGATCAAACTGACGAATCATAGACACTTCAATTCGATTGAGATTTTTATTAAAACGATCTAATAAATTCATACATTCACCTCAAAAAGATATAGGTTTATTATAATACATTTCCAGCAGAATGAACAGAAAAAAAGAAGAGAAGCTTGCGCTCCCCTTTACCCTCATTATCTTTTATGTGATTCAAACAGCGGTGACAGCGGACGTTTTTCATGGATACGAATAATCGCTTCCGCCAACAAATGCGCTATAGAAATCTGCTCAATCTTATCAATCAAACGGTCTTGTGGAATCTCAATGGTATCCAAGACAACCAGTTTCTCTATGGCTGACTTACTGATATTATCCATAGCAGGTCCAGACAAGACAGGGTGGGTACAAGATGCATAGACAGCTGTTGCACCAGCTTCGGCCAGAGCATCTGCCGCATGGCAAATTGTTCCTGCCGTATCAATCATATCATCAATCAAGATACAGGTCTTGCCCTTAATATCACCGATGATATTCATAACCTCAGAAGTATTCATCTTATCGACACTACGGCGCTTATCAATAATGGCAATCGGTGTTTTCAAGAATTGGGCCAACTTCCGTGCACGGGTCACACCACCATGGTCTGGAGATACAACTACATAACCATCTCCCATCATGCCACGACGCTCAAAATAATCTGCAATCAAAGGCGCACCCATCAAATGGTCGACCGGAATATCAAAGAAACCTTGAATTTGTGCCGCATGGAGGTCAATGGTCAAGAGACGATTTACACCTGCGGTCTCTAACATATTAGCTACTAGTTTTGACGTAATTGGCTCACGAGAACGAGCCTTACGGTCCTGGCGTGCATAACCATAGTATGGCACCACAACGTTAACTGACTCAGCAGAAGCCCTCTTCAAGGCATCTACCATAATTAAAATCTCCATCAAGTTATCATTTACAGGAGAACTTGTTGATTGAAGGATGTACACATGGCTACCACGAATCGATTCTTCGATATTTACCTGGATTTCACCATCAGAAAATTGACGAACACTTGACTTCCCTAAAGGAATTCCCATTTCTTTTGCTACTTCAGCTGCAAGCTTTTGATTGGATGATAAAGCAAACAACATTAAGTCAGAAAACGCCATGACTGCCTCCTAAAAATTTCTACTTATCTATTTTAAACCTTTTTTCTCCATTTTTCAAATAAAAATAGAACGCCTCCAATAGACGTCCTATGAAATTTTAATTTGGATAAATGTAGCCAGCAATTCCTGAGGAACTAGCATTAAACCAGCCACGGAAATTACTTACATAACGATTACCGTTAAAGTTTGATTCCATTACCTGAATTTCAGATCCATTTACAGCTGTTACTACTGCAACGTGACCATAGTAAGAATTAGTCCATACTGCAACTGCGCCAACTTGTGGTGTCGAACCAGTTCTGAAACCAGCTGCCGCTGCAGAACCAAGCCATTGACCACCATTACCCCAGTAGTTTCCTACCCAAGGAGCAATCTGTTTAACACCCCATGTACATTCACCTACAGGATAAGTATTACCTGCAGAGTAAGTAACAACTGGTGTGGCAACCGTTGTCGCTTCAGCAGCCGGTGTAGCTGCCGCAACTGCTGGAGCAGGAGCCGGTGTAGCTTCCTGTGCTTGAGCTGGCGTCTCTGCCGCAGGAGTCGCAGGAGCTGGTGTGGCAGCTGCAACAGTATTAGAAATAACTGGCGCTACAGCCTGTCTTTGTTTAGCCGCAAGCTCAGCTTGACGAGCCTGATAAGCTGCTTGCTCTTCAGCCGCCTTACGCGCTGCTTCTTCAGCAGCTGCTTTTTGAGCAAGCAAAGATGCTTTTTCATTTTCAGCAGTTGCTTTTTCAGCAGCCAAGTTCAATTGAGCTGCTTTCAAAGATGCTTCTTGTGTTTTCAACTCAACCGCTGCATCTTCTAATTTTTGCTTGTTAGCAAATACAACGTTAATCGCTTCTTGGTTAGCGATTTGTTTTTCTTCAATAGCTTCTTTATCTAATTTTTGTTGTTCCAACATACGTTTGTTTGCCGAAACAATTTCACGCATAGCGTTAACACGAGATACTGCATCAACGAGCGATTTTGAATCCAATACAGTATTGATATAGCTAGTTGCAGAACCATTTACTTGAGCACTACGAGCTTGCTCTTTTAAGACACCATCACGTGAAACAATATCCGCAGACAGACGCTCAATTTCAGCGCTCAATTGAGCAGATTCTTCTTCTAACCGTTCATTTTCTGCATTCAATGCATCCTGTTCTGCATAGATGGCATTGACTTTTCCTTGAAGTGCTTCAACCTCTGCTTGTGCTGAAGCTTGTTGAGCTACAATCGAATTTATTTTCTCATCTTGAGCGGCAATTTTACTATCAGTATCATTTGCACTGATTGTCGCTACATTACCTACTTGAGAAAGAACGATCGTACTCAAAAATAGTGTAGCAATTACTTGTTTCTTCATATTGCAAGATACTCCTCTATACTTTCTGACTTCTATTATTCTATCACAAAAAATGCGCCCTAATATTACGCGTTTATTACACTTTTATGTCTTAACTGTGATGGAAAAAAATCGGCCTAGCCATGGATAAATAAATATAAAAATCAGAGTATTGATAATCAGAGTTGGAAGTAAATGATAGAAGAGAAAAATGAAAATAGACAGATGAGATAAGCTAAACACTCGTGCCAAAAGAAAGCCAATCATTTCAAAAAAGAAAATCATGACAAACTGCATCATAAGCAAGGTCCCAAATTTCCAAGGTAACTTATCACTAAAATAATAAACGAAATACAGCAGAACTGGGAATAATACCGTAGCTACACCAATAAGATCTAAGTAATAAATATCAAAAAGAAAACCTAAAATGGCCACTGGAAGAACTGACTGAGAAAAACGACATTGCAAACTAACATACAAGGCATAGAAAAAAAGAAGATAGGAACTCGCTGACAAAAATCCCGGTAAAAAATTTGTATACAAGAGGGCTAGTTGCCCATCCAATAGAAAAATAAGCACAGATAAAATTAGGAGTAGAATAGGAAACCATTTATTTCTCATATTATTTACCAACCATTAACACCGAATATAGATTGGAAAAATCAGCCGCAGGTGAGACAAATACAGACTTTTCACTGCTACTTGCATTTTCCTGCACAGACTGAACCTTCCCCACTGGCAGATTTGCCGGCACAGTTCCACCAAAATCGCTAGTCACCACCTGACTCCCTACCTTTATCTCCCTTTCTTCATTCAACTGCGAAATGATAAAGCTATTTGATTCAACATCATAACCAGATAGAATACCATAAACCGAGTCAGATCCCAGAATAATCTTGACGGGTACTTTTAACTCAAAAGAGTCATTCGTAAACAAGGAAACTACTGAACTAGTCGACGTCATATCTGAAACAAAACCAATCAAACCATTATTTGACAATACCAAGCTGTTTAAGGTTATTCCATCATTTTCCCCCATATCGACCGTTAGGGTCTGGTTCCAAGCCATTGGCGAACGAGAAACAACCATAGCAGCTGTAAAATCTAAACTAGAATACTCCTCCTTCATAGCAAGATTCTTTCTCAAGTTTTCGTTTTCTTTCACCAAACTTTCATTCTGTGATTGAACATTGCCAAGTGCCATAATTGAAGACTTAAGGTCACTATTTTCATCGTAACTGGCAAATAAGTCTTCTACAATATTCTTCTGTCGCGCTAAGGATTGAAAAGGCCAACCAACAAACCTATGAACAGTTGAAAGTCCATTAGTAACGACTGAAAATCCATTAATTATATTGACCCTCGTCGAAAGAAAAAGCAAAGAAAACGATATAATTACAACTGAAAGAGCGTATAAGAGATAGCGAAAAAATTTATTCATGACTGTCACCCAATTTGTGTAAAATAAAAAGAGATTATCTAACGATATCTCTTTACTACGGAGAATAAGGGATTCGAACCCTTGCGCCAGTTACCCGACCTAACGATTTAGCAAACCGTCCTCTTCAGCCTCTTGAGTAATTCTCCTTAATAACGAATGAAATGGGCACGAGTGGAATCGAACCACCGACCTCACGCTTATCAGGCGTGCGCTCTAACCATCTGAGCTACGCGCCCAAGATGATCTTGGGTAATGGCGCGAGACGGAATCGAACCGCCGACACATGGAGCTTCAATCCATTGCTCTACCAACTGAGCTACCGAGCCA